>NZ_JBWKWY010000010.1:0-66155 GCF_059422465.1 Pseudomonas sp. GW821-FHT01D09 | reverse complement strand
CCCACCATCTTGCGCTACTTGTGCCAAAGCTGCCTAATGGCGCACCCGGCAGGACTCGAACCTGCGACCATCCGCTTAGAAGGCGGATGCTCTATCCAGCTGAGCTACGGGCGCCTGATTAATCTGTACTCTTGGAGGACTACAAACTAAATGCTTCCAGCCTTACACAATAAAACAGCCATTGCGCTCGACCTTCTTAACCAGTGCTAGGCTGTGCCCGACAAGTGCGACGAATAGTATAGACGCCCCCAGGGGCCGTCAAATCTTTTTTGAAAAAAATTCATTTTATTTAAGGGGTTAGGGGAATTTACAGACCAAGCGCCTTTGCCCTCACGTCCTGGCGTGCGAGAATGCGCGCACTTTTCCTCCCCCTCTCGATGGTTAATCACGCGTAATGACTGCACAACTTATCGACGGCAAATCAATCGCCGCCAGCCTGCGCCAGCAGATCGCCAAACGTGTCGCCGAGCGTCGCAAGCTTGGGCTGCGCACGCCGGGGCTCGCGGTGATCCTGGTCGGCAGCGATCCCGCCTCCCAGGTTTATGTCTCGCACAAGCGTAAAGACTGTGAAGAGGTCGGCTTTATTTCCAAGGCCTACGACTTGCCTTGCGACACCACCCAACAGGCCCTGACCGACCTGATCGACGGCCTCAACGACGACCCGAACATCGACGGCATCCTCCTGCAATTGCCACTGCCGGAGCATCTGGATGCCTCCCTGCTGCTGGAGCGTATCCGCCCCGACAAAGACGTCGACGGTTTCCACCCTTACAACGTCGGTCGCCTGGCCCAGCGCATTCCCCTGCTACGCCCCTGCACACCGAAGGGCATCATGACCCTGCTGGAAAGCACCGGCGTGAACCTGTACGGCCTGGATGCCGTGGTCGTGGGCGCGTCCAACATTGTTGGCCGTCCGATGGCCATGGAGTTGCTGTTGGCCGGCTGCACCGTGACCGTCACCCACCGCTTCACCCATGACCTGGCGGGCCACGTTGGCCGTGCCGACCTGGTAGTAGTCGCCGCCGGCAAGCCGGGCCTGGTCAAGGGCGAGTGGATCAAGGAAGGCGCGATCGTGATCGATGTCGGTATCAACCGTCAGGACGACGGCAAATTGGTCGGCGACGTAGTGTACGAAACCGCCCTGCCCCGTGCTGGCTGGATTACCCCGGTGCCGGGTGGCGTAGGCCCGATGACCCGTGCCTGCCTGCTGGAAAATACGCTGTACGCGGCTGAAACCCTGCATAGCTGAGACCTTAGGGCGCAATGCTGCTCGCTTAAGTCTTCGAGATTACGCCGGGGCTTCCAAGAAATCCGCAGCCAGATCTCTGGCTGCGGATTTTTTAGGCCTGTTCAATGGCATCTGTTCAAGCCTGGTGACGTACACCCACCTTGGCCGTCACAGCCAAGCAATACTGCGCTTTTCCGAAAATGAAGCCCCCATACCCTATAGTGGTTAGCGTCATACTTCCTCCTCAAGGCCTACCACAAGCAGGCACAGGCCATGTCAGACCTTGAAGCGCGCCACTAAGCGATTCAGTTCAATCGCCAGGCCGGCCATCTCACCACAAGCGCTGGCGGTCTGACTGGCGCCCGCCGAGCTCTGGACTGATAGTTCGCGGATACTGGTCAGGTTTTGATCGGCCTCGCGGGCCACCTGTGCCTGCTCTTCCGAGGCGGTGGCGATCAACAGGTTGCGCTCGTTTATCTGGGTGATGGCCTCGGCGATCTGCTTAAGCGACAGGTCGGCGCTCTGCGCCACGGAGATTGAGCTGCTGGCCATCTGAGCACTGACGCTCATGGCACTCACTGCGTGGGTCGAATCGCTCTGAATCGCGCTGATCATCTGTTCGATTTCCTGGGTCGACTGCTGGGTGCGGTGGGCCAGGGCCCGCACTTCATCAGCAACCACCGCAAACCCACGACCTTGCTCGCCAGCGCGGGCGGCTTCAATGGCCGCGTTCAGCGCCAGCAGGTTGGTCTGCTCGGCAATCGCGCGAATGACCTCGACCACCTTGCTGATGTCCTGGGCCCTGCCGGACAAGGCCTTGACTTGATCCCCAGTACTCGCCACGTTGCTGGCCAGACTTTCGATGGCTTTGAGGGTCTGCGCCACGTTCTCGATACCCGAGTGGGTGAATGCCATGGACTCTCGCGAAGATTGGGCGGCGGCTTCGGCGTTGCGTGCCACCTCGTCCACCGCAGCGCTCATTTCGGTCACCGCGGTGGCGGCCTGATTGACTTCATCGTTCTGCCGCACCAGCCCACGGCTGGCGTCTTCGGTCACAGCGGTCATTTCTTCAGAGGCCGACGCCAGTTGGGTGGCAGAGTCGGCGATACTGGCGATGGTTTCCCGCAGGTTGCTCTGCATCTTCGCCAAGGCAGCCAGCAGGCGGCCGGCTTCATCGCGACCACTGACCCCAATCTCCCGGGACAGGTCGCTACCGGCAATGCGCTCGGCCACGGCCAGGGCATCGCTGATAGGCGAGGTAATGCTACGGGTCAACACCGTAGCCAGTACTACGGTGAGCATTACGGTCACCACCAGCAGGCCAATCACCAACGTTACGCCGTTGCTGTAGATCGAGGCGGCATCCAGGCCTGCACGCTTCGCACCCTCCTCGTTAAAGGCCGAGAGTTTGTCCATCTTTTCCTGCAGGGCGTTGGTCATCGGGCTGATGCGGGTATTGATCAGGCCAATGGCTGCGGCGTTGTCGCCACTTCGCAGCAACGGTTCCAGCTCATCCACTAGCTTGAAATACTGCTGCACATCGGTGGCCACCGCCTGGTAGAGCTCACGCTCTGCCGGCCCGGTAATCAAGGGGACGTAATTGCTGATGGTGCCCTGTAGCGTACTACGGTAGCCACCCAACGAAGCGATGCGCGTTTGGCGCACTTGCTCGTCGGTAGTCACAGTGATGCGGATGCTTTCAAGACGCAGGCGCAAGACACCTGCCTGCATCTTGCCGATCTCGCGGATGCTCGCCATCCAATTAGTTTCGACATCCTGCTCCGCGTCTCGAAGCTTGTCCATTTGCATCAAGGCGACAAGGCCCAGAGCAAAAACCACCAGGACAATGAGCGAGAAGAAGATGGCAGACCTTGGAGCAAGGTTTATAGTCCTGACGTTCATTTTTTATCTCTCTTAGAAAGGTCGGTACGTCACTGCTGTCATTCCAGGCTATCGACCAAGATGCCCGAAGCTGTAAGCAACCCAACAATTTGGTTAGCGCAGCCTCTAGCAAGGCATCGTCAATACCTGCCCTCTTCATCTGCAACACACTTGTTTACGCCTACGCTACTCAGCGCCCCACCACCTTGGGTCGGATACCGCCCGAAAATGGGCGCAGCCTCGGCAACGTGCATCAGTAAAGTTGAACAACGCCGCTGCCGCCTTGATTTTTTCTGACGTGAGAACCTGAAATCCACAAGCGGGACCAGCAAGCCTGAATAATTGATATCATTTAGATATCAATCTAGTTCAGGCACTGTCATAAAACCGTTCCGCTGGCGTGTTTTTTTTAGCCCCGCTCGATAGCAGGTGTGATGGACGACACCGTAGCGCTACACCCATCATCGCCTTACAGCCTTTATTTAAAGGCTCTCTATCGCTTTCTGATCCATACTCCTAAAATGTAACGTCATTTTTCATAAAACCGGTCGCCCCTGGTATTTTTCTATCTTTTAGCGAGTTCATCCGCGTGAAAATTCATCTCTCTCTTGTCAGCCTGTTCTTCGCATTCGCAGGCACTGTCGCCAACGCCAGCGAAACCACCCTGGCCCCACGGGACACCTCGCAACTGCACATCGCCTCGGGCAGCGCGATGCTGGTCGACCTGCAAACCAACAAGGTGATCTACGCCAGCAACCCCGACGTGGTGGTGCCGATTGCCTCCGTCACCAAGTTGATGACCGGTATGGTGGTGCTGGACGCCAAGCAGAATATGGATGAGTACATCTCCATCAACATCAGTGACACCCCGGAAATGAAAGGGGTGTTCTCGCGGGTCAAACTCAACAGTGAGATGCCGCGCAAGGAGATGTTGCTGATCACCCTGATGTCCTCGGAAAACCGTGCCGCCGCCAGCCTGGCCCACCATTATCCGGGCGGCTATGCGGCGTTTATTGCTGCGATGAACGCCAAGGCCAAGGCCCTGGGCATGACCAGCACCCGCTATGTCGAACCCACCGGCCTGTCGATCCATAACGTGTCCACCGCCCGTGACTTGAGCAAGCTGGTGCAGGCCGCACGCAAGTACCCAATGCTCACGCAATTGAGCACCACCAAGGAAAAAACCGTGTCGTTCCGCAAGCCCAGCTACACCCTGGGTTTTTCCAACACCGATCACCTGGTCAACCGGGCCAATTGGGATATCAAGCTGACCAAGACCGGTTTCACCAACCAGGCCGGCCACTGCCTGGTGCTGGTGACCAGCATGGGCAATCGCCCGGTGTCGTTGGTGATCCTCGATGCCTTCGGCAAGTTCACGCACTTTGCCGATGCCAGCCGCATTCGCAAGTGGATTGAAACCGGCAAGAGCGGCTCGGTGCCGGACGTGGCCCTGCAATACAAGGCTGACAAGAACCTCAAGGCCCGCCAGACCGGGGTCGCCCAGTCGCGCTAAGACACCACTGACCGGCACAAAAAACGGCGCTCTCGGGCGCCGTTTGCATTAGGGCTGCTTCGGCCTTTCGGCCATCACTTTGAGCGCCTGGGCCGCCGCTTGCTCCTGGCCGGCCTGGGCCGTTGCGTTGGCCGCCTGCTGCCAGCGCGCCGCATCCAGGTTGGCCGGCAACTGGCTTGGCCGCTGGACCAGCACCGCCCATTGCCCGGCGCTTTTCCAGGCGGACGCGAAGTCGCTGAACGCCACGGCGCGGCGCCGGTCCCTGGCCACTCGCAACACCACTGTACTGTTCTGCTGGTTAAAGCCCACCAGCACCGCATAGCGCGGTTCGGCCCAGAGCGTCGAGCCTTCGGTAATCCGCAACATCACCGGGTACCCCGCCGCCACCTGCGCCAACAGCGCGGTCAGCTTGGCATCCAGCGGATACACCAGCATCCCGTACTCCCGCGCCAGTGCCTGCATATTGCGCTCAAGGTCGGCTTCCCCGCCCGGCAGGCGCAATGGCTTATCCAGCAAGCCCGGTGTAATCACAATGCCTTGTTGCGACAGCATGCTGGCCAGGGCTGCCGGCCCCCCCTGGTAGGTGTCACCGCGAAACGCCGGCACGCCGTTGAGCTCTACCCGCTCGGGCAAGCCTTGGATTTTCGAGGATGTGGGGTGCCCTGCACACGCGGCCAATCCGAGGATGCACGCTGCCGCCAGCAAGGATTTTTTGAGGTTCGACCGTAAACGCAACTTCTTCACTCTCTTGATCATCTGCGGGCTGGGGCGTTGATCATAGGGCGCTCGCGGACGCGGGTATAGCCTTGGGCCGCAGTAAAAAACCCGGTATAGAGCAAACAAGTTGGACATACACGACCATTGGTCAATAGCACGCAGCCGCTTGGCGGTTAGACTGTCCATTGCAAAGACCGTATGTGCCCTGCACAGGGCAAAGGAGGCACTTATGAGCCTGACAACCACGATTTTCCTGCTGGTACTTGGCTGGCTGACCGTCGCCAGCGCCATGTTGTGGGGGGTGCTGCGTGTGACCCGCCGCCGCCATCCACCGCCCAAGGCCGCGACGCGCGCCAAGGCCCGCAAGCCGGTCGCGCATCACGCCTAAGCCACTCCAGGAGCCGGCAACCTGGCGCCTACCGATCTAGGCCGCAGGCTTACGGGCCACGGCCGCCGACGCCGCCACCATCGCCCGCAGCAGCACCGCGCAGCCCGCCGCCAGGTCATCCGGGGCGGCGTTTTCGATTTCGTTATGGCTGATCCCGCCGTCACAGGGCACGAATATCATGCCCGCCGGCCCCAGCTCGGCGACGAAAATGGCGTCGTGCCCGGCACCACTGACGATATCCATGTTCGACAACCCCAAGCCATTGGCCGCCTCGCGCACGGCATCGACACAGCCCTTGTCGAAATACAGCGGCGGGAAATCGGCGGTAGGCACCATCTCGAAGGTCAACCCGTGCTTGGCGCAGGTCTCGTCAATCACCTGGCGCACCTGGGCAATCATCGAATCCAGGCGTGCCGGCTCCAGGTGGCGAAAATCCAGGGTCATGCGCACTTCACCGGGGATCACATTGCGCGAGCCGGGGTAGGCTTGCAGGCACCCCACCGTGCCACAGGCATGGGGCTGATGGCCCAGTGCAGCGGCGTTGACCGCGGCAACCACCGCCGAGGCGCCCACCAGGGCGTCCTTGCGCAGGTGCATCGGGGTCGGGCCGGCATGGGCCTCGACGCCGCGCAGGGTCAGGTCGAACCATTTCTGGCCGAGGGCCCCCAGCACCACACCGATGGTTTTGCGTTCATCTTCAAGGATCGGACCTTGCTCGATATGCGCTTCAAAGTAAGCCCCGACCGGATGCCCACTGACCGGCCGGGTGCCCGCATAGCCAATCGCCTTCAGCGCAGCGCCCACCGTGACACCCTCGGCGTCGGTCTTGGCCAGGGTGTCTTCCAGGGTGAATTTCTCGGCGAACACCCCGGAGCCCATCATGCACGGCGGGAAGCGCGAGCCTTCCTCGTTGGTCCACACCACCACCTCCAGCGGCGCTTCGGTCTGCACGTTCAGATCATTAAGGGTGCGCAGCACTTCCACCCCCGCCAACACCCCGAAGCAGCCATCGAACTTGCCGCCCGTGGGCTGGGTATCGATATGGCTGCCGGTCATCACCGGCGGCAATGCCGGATTACGCCCCGGGCGACGGGCGAAGATATTGCCCACGCCATCGATGGTCACCGTGCACCCCGCCGCCTCGCACCACTGCACAAACAGATCGCGGGCCTGGCGATCCAGGTCAGTCAGGGCCAGGCGGCACACCCCGCCCTTGGGCGTCGCGCCAAGCTGGGCGAGGTCCATCAACGACTGCCACAGGCGGTCGCGGTTGATGTGCAGATGGGTGGATTGCAGAACGTCGATGGCAGCGTTCATAGGGATCTCCTCAGGCAGTTTTCTTATGATTGACGCGGTCCAAATGTGGGAGCGGGCTTGCCCGCGATGGCGATGTGTCAGTCACCGTAGATGCCGCCTGAAAGACCGCTATCGCGGGCAAGCCCGCTCCCACATTTGATTGCATTCCACATCGCTTACAGGGATGTCTTGGCAGCGACAGGGCTGGTTTTGCGTTTGGCGCACAGCCCGTAATACAACACCCCGCCCAGCGCCGAGCCGGTGAACCAGCCATAGCTATAGAACCAACTGAACGCATCGCTGCCCAGCGACAGCAAAGTCAGCACCACCGGCACACCAAACGCGATAAACCCCGCCGTATTCCACGCCGGGTACACGTCATCACGGTACAACCCCGCCAGGTCCAGTTGCTGGCGGCGGATCAGGAAGTAGTCCACCACCATGATCCCGGCAATCGGCCCCAACAGGCTCGAATAGCCGAGCAACCAGTTGGAATACACGGTCTCCAGGCTGACATCGGACACGATCAAGCCGAGTTTTTTCAGCAACTCGTGGGCCATCAGCGCCAGCCCCACCAGGCCGGTGAGCACCACGGCGGTGGTGCGGTTGATCAGCTTGGGCGCAATGTTCTGGAAGTCATTGGTGGGCGAGACAATATTCGCCGCCGTGTTGGTCGACAGCGTGGCAATGATGATCAACGCCATTGCCACCGCCACCCACACCGGGCTCTGGATATGCCCGATCAGGGTCACCGGGTCGGAGACGCTGACCCCCACCAGTTTCACCGAGGCGGCGGTCATGATCACGCCCAAGGCGGCGAACAGGAACATGGTCAGCGGCAGGCCGAAAATCTGCCCCAGGATCTGGTCTTTCTGGCTTTTGGCATAACGGCTGAAATCGGGAATATTCAGGGACAAGGTGGCCCAGAAACCGACCATCGCGGTCAGCCCGGCCATAAAGTAGCCTGTCAGGCTCGCGCCTTCGGGACGTTTGGGGGGGATCGCCATCAATTCACTGAGCGACACATTGGGCAACGCCCACACCAGCAAGCCGATGCCCACCGCCACCAGCAGCGGTGCCGACAGGGTTTCCAGCCATTTGATCGACTCGGCGCCGCGCAGCACCACCCACAGGTTCAACACCCAGAAGATCATGAAGCCGATCACCTCGCCGGTGCCGCCCAGGCTCTTCCAGCCCTCGAAAATCGAGCCGAGGAACAGGTGGATCGCCAGCCCGCCGAACATCGTCTGGATCCCGAACCAACCGCAGGCCACCAGGGCGCGGATCAGGCACGGCACATTGGAGCCGAGAATGCCGAAGGACGAGCGCAGCAGCACCGGGAACGGAATACCGTACTTGGTGCCGGGAAACGCGTTGAGCGTCAGGGGGATGAGTACCACGATATTGGCCAGCAGGATTGCCACCAATGCCTCGCCCACCGACAAGCCGAAGTACGCGGTGAGCACCCCGCCCAGGGTGTAGGTCGGCACGCAGATCGACATGCCGACCCACAGTGCGGTGATGTGCCACTTGTTCCAGGTTCGTTCGTGCACCTTGGTCGGCGCCATGTCGTGGTTGTAACGGGGGCTGTCGAGCACGTCGCTGCCGGCGTCGAGTTCATACAGGCCGTCGCGTTCGATGACTTGCGATCTGTTCTGTTGCATGGCTGCTCCACGGTTTTTTTCGAATTATTGTTGCTCATCCAGCGCTCAACGCTGGATGGCCGCAGTCCCGCATGGACAACATGACATCACGGACCCGGCCCACCGGCAGCGCACTCAATTACCGTGCCGTAGACCGTCAACCCATCCGTACCGCTTATATAACCAACTGATGTTTATCAGCTTTATTTACAACACCGAAAAGTCCCACGTCACTTTCAACGTTACTCAGGCCAAATAACGCAGAAGTTGTCCGAACAATCAGGACTCAATCTGGTGCAACACAATTATTTTTATTACGGCCTCCCGTCAAGAGGCAACTCTCAAGCGTCTGATTTGCAATAGAAAATGTTGCTCATATTGGGAACCTGTCAAGTGCGTCAAAAGGGTGAGGGGCCGCTACATTTTGGTGATATTTAATTTTTATCATTAAAAATCAATAACTTAATATAAATTTAAGCTTATAAAAAATAATCTTGATCATTCCAAAGACTCGGGCTAGTTTCTATTCCTGTCACCCGTGACAAGAATAGACCTTGCACTGTGAGCAGCACTACAACACTTAGAACTGGCATAAGCCGGTCAAGCCTCTGAGGAACTCGGCATGTCTCTGTTGATCCGTGGCGCCACCGTTGTTACCCATGATGAAAGTTATACCGCCGATGTAGTGTGCGCAGACGGTCTAATCCGCGCCATTGGCACTGGCCTGGATATTCCCGCCGGCACCGAGATACTCGATGGCAGCGGCCAATACCTGATGCCCGGCGGCATCGACCCCCATACCCATATGCAACTGCCCTTCATGGGCACCGTGGCCAGCGAGGACTTTTTCAGCGGTACGGCAGCAGGCCTGGCGGGCGGGACCACGTCGATCATCGACTTCGTGATTCCCAACCCGCAGCAGTCGTTGCTGGAGGCCTTCCACCAGTGGCGCGGCTGGGCCGAGAAGTCGGCGGCCGACTATGGGTTTCATGTGGCGATTACCTGGTGGAGCGAACAGGTGCGCGAGGAAATGGCCGAGCTGGTGAGCCACCACGGCATCAACAGCTTCAAGCATTTCATGGCCTACAAGAACGCGATCATGGCCGCCGACGACACCCTGGTCGCCAGCTTCGAGCGCTGCCTGGAACTGGGCGCGGTGCCCACCGTGCATGCGGAGAATGGCGAGCTGGTGTATCACCTGCAACGCAAGCTGATGGCCCAGGGCATCACCGGGCCCGAGGCCCACCCGCTGTCCCGGCCTTCGCAAGTGGAAGGCGAAGCCGCCAGCCGTGCAATCCGCATCGCCGAAACCCTCGGCACGCCGCTGTACCTGGTGCACGTTTCGACCCAGGAAGCCCTCGACGAAATCACCTATGCCCGCGCCAAGGGCCAGGCGGTCTATGGCGAAGTCCTGGCCGGGCACCTGCTGCTGGACGACAGCGTGTACCAGCACCCCGACTGGCAAACCGCAGCGGGCTACGTGATGAGCCCGCCCTTCCGCCCCCGCGGGCATCAAGACGCACTGTGGCGTGGCCTGCAAGCGGGCAACCTGCACACCACCGCCACCGACCACTGCTGCTTCTGTGCCGACCAAAAGGCTGCCGGGCGTGACGACTTCAGCAAGATCCCCAACGGCACCGCCGGCATCGAAGACCGCATGGCGTTGCTGTGGGACGAAGGGGTCAACACCGGGCGCCTGTCGATGCAGGAATTTGTCGCACTGACCTCCACCAACACCGCGAAGATCTTCAACCTCTACCCGCGCAAGGGTGCGATCCGCGTCGGTGCCGATGCCGACCTGGTGCTGTGGGATCCCCAGGGTACGCGGACCATCTCGGCCAAGACCCACCACCAGCAGGTGGACTTCAACATCTTTGAAGGCAAGACCGTACGCGGCGTGCCCAGCCATACCATCAGCCAGGGCCGGCTGGTGTGGGTCGATGGCGATTTGCGCGCCGAGCGCGGTGCCGGGCGCTATGTCGAGCGGCCGGCGTATCCGCCGGTGTTCGAGCAGTTGCGCAAGCGGGCCGAGCATTCCAGGCCAGTCGCGGTAAACCGCTGACATAGCCAATCGCAGGCAAGCCAGCTCCCACCCATTGAGATGTGAACCCGATCAAATGTGGGAGCGGGCTTGCCCGCGATGAAGCCCGCACAGGCAACAAAAAACCAATGCCCGCCAGAGGCAAAAAAACCGTGAGGCCATTACCGTGATCCAGACCCTGAACCACCTCCCCCACCCCGACGAAGACGGGGCGACCCTCGCCAGCCATTTCACCGACCTGGCACCGCCCCTCAATGCCCGCCAGGCCCACCTGGAAGCCTCGCGCTGCCTGTATTGCTACGACGCGCCGTGCGTCAACGCGTGCCCCAGCGAAATCGACATCCCGTCGTTTATCCGCAATATCCACACCGACAACGTCCAGGGCGCGGCGCAGAAAATCCTCTCGGCCAATATCCTCGGCGGCAGCTGTGCCCGGGTCTGTCCGACCGAAATCCTCTGCCAGCAGGCCTGTGTACGCAACCACAGCGAAGAATGCGCCCCGGTGCTGATCGGCCTGTTGCAACGCTATGCCATCGACAACGCGCACTTCGAGCAACACCCGTTCCAGCGCGCCGCCGCGACCGGCAAGCGTATCGCGGTGGTCGGCGCCGGGCCTGCGGGTTTGTCCTGCGCCCATCGCAGTGCCTTGCATGGGCATGACGTGGTGATTTTCGAGGCCCGGGAAAAGGCCGGCGGCCTCAATGAATACGGGATCGCCAAATACAAACTGGTGGATGACTTCGCCCAGCAGGAGTTGGACTTCCTGCTGCAGATCGGCGGCATCGAAATCCGCCACGGCCAGCGCCTGGGCGACAACCTGAGCCTGAGCGACCTGCACCAGCAATTCGACGCGGTGTTCCTCGGCCTGGGCCTGGCCGCCAGCAAACACCTGGGCCTGCCCCACGAGGACGCGCCCGGCCTGCTCGCCGCCACCGACTACATCCGCGAACTGCGCCAGGCCGACGACCTCAGCCAACTGCCCCTGGCCGACCGCTGCATCGTGCTCGGTGCTGGCAACACCGCCATCGACATGGCCGTGCAAATGGCGCGCCTGGGCGCACGCGATGTCAACCTGGTCTACCGCCGCGGGCTTGCCGACATGGGCGCCACTGGCCATGAGCAAGATATCGCCAAAGCCAACCAGGTCCGCCTGCTGACCTGGGCCCAACCCGACACTGTGCTGCTGGACGACCTGGGCCAGGTACGCGGCATGCGCTTTGCCCGCACACGCCTGGAAAATGGCCGCCTACACACCACCGGCGACACCTTCGAGCTGGCGGCGGATGCGATCTTCAAGGCCATCGGCCAAGGCTTCGACGAGCAGGCCTTGCACGACCCCCTGGCCCAGCAACTGCAACGCCAGGGCGAGCGGATCTTTGTCGATGCACAGCTGCAAACCAGCATCCCCGGTGTGTATGCCGGTGGCGATTGCGTCAGCCTCGGGCAAGACCTCACCGTCCAGGCCGTGCAGCACGGCAAGCTGGCCGCCGAGGCCATGCACGCTCAACTCATGCTCACTGTGGAGGCTGCGTAAATGGCCGATCTATCGATTGTGTTCGCCGGCATCAAAGCCCCCAATCCGTTCTGGCTGGCCTCCGCGCCCCCTACCGACAAGGCCTACAACGTGGTGCGCGCCTTTGAAGCCGGCTGGGGCGGCGTGGTCTGGAAAACCCTGGGCGAGGACCCGGCGGCAGTCAACGTCTCGTCCCGCTATTCGGCGCACTTTGGCGCCAACCGCGAAGTACTGGGTATCAACAATATCGAACTGATCACCGACCGCTCCCTGGAAATCAACCTGCAAGAAATCACCCAGGTGAAAAAGGACTGGCCGGACCGCGCCCTGATCGTGTCGCTGATGGTGCCGTGCGTCGAAGAGTCCTGGAAAAACATCCTGCCACGGGTGGAAGCCACCGGTTGCGACGGCATCGAACTGAACTTCGGTTGCCCCCACGGCATGCCGGAACGGGGCATGGGCGCGGCGGTGGGCCAGGTGCCGGAATACGTCGAACAGGTGACGCGCTGGTGCAAGACCTATTGCTCGCTGCCGGTGATCGTCAAGCTCACGCCCAATATCACCGATATCCGCGTGGCCGCCCGTGCCGCCTATCGCGGCGGGGCTGACGCGGTGTCGCTGATCAACACCATCAACTCCATCACCAGCGTCGATCTGGAGCGCATGGTCGCCCTGCCGATCGTCGGCACCCAGAGCACCCACGGCGGCTACTGCGGCTCGGCGGTCAAGCCGATTGCCTTGAACATGGTGGCTGAAATCGCCCGCGATCCCCAGACCCAGGGCCTGCCGATCTGCGGGATCGGCGGCATCGGCAACTGGCGCGATGCCGCAGAGTTCGTCGCCCTGGGCTGCGGCGCGGTGCAGGTGTGCACGGCGGCGATGTTGCATGGTTTTCGTATCGTCGACGAGATGAAGGATGGTTTGTCACGGTGGATGGACAGCCAGGGCTACAAGAGCCTGCAGGACTTTTCCGGGCGCGCGGTGGGCAACACCACAGACTGGAAATACCTGGACATCAACTACCAGGTGATCGCCAAGATTGACCAGGCGGCGTGCATCGGCTGCGGGCGCTGCCATATTGCCTGCGAAGACACCTCGCACCAGGCCATTGCCAGCCTCAAGCAGGCCGATGGGACCCACGTGTATCAAGTGATCGACGACGAATGCGTGGGCTGCAACCTGTGCCAGATCACCTGCCCGGTGGCGGACTGCATCGAGATGGTGCCGATGGACACCGGCAAGCCGTTTTTGAACTGGACCCAGGATCCACGCAACCCCTACCGAGAGGCGGTGTAGCCTTTTAAATCGCTATCGCAGGCAAGCCAGCTCCCACATTTGATCGGGTTCACACAATCAAAATGTGGGAGCTGGCTTGCCTGCGATGAAGCCCTCAACCGCACCACAATCTCAGGGCTCCAACCCGATCCCCCGCAAAATCACACTAGTCACCGTCTGCACCGCCCGCTCGAACTGCATGTCCGACAGGGCCTGATGGTCATTGAGGATCATCACCTGGTGATCGAAGTCGGCATAGTGCTGGGTCGAGGCCCAGATCATATACAGCAGGCTCGACGGCTCCACCGCCAGGATGCGTTTGTCTTCCACCCACTGGCGGATCTTCGCTTCCTTCATCTTGGCCCAGTCGTACAGGCTCGCATCCAGCGCTTCGCCAAGGGTGGGCGCGCCGTGGATGATTTCATTGGCCCAGACTTTCGAGCCATAGGGGCGGCTGCGCGAGTGCTGCATCTTCGCCCGGATATAGCTGCTGAGGACCACCCGCGGGTCATCGAACATCTCGAAGCACAGGGCGTCCTGCTTCCATACTTCCAGCAGGTCGAACAACACTGCGCTGTACAACTCGCTCTTGGTGCTGAAGTAGTAATGCAGGTTGGAGCGCGGCAGTTGCGCCTGTTCGGCAATGTCAGCCATGGCGGTGCTGCCATAGCCCTTTTCGGCGAAGACCTTTTCAGCCGCCAGCAGAATTTTTTCGACGTTGACCCGACGGATACCGATCTTGTGATTGCCCATAGGGGCTCCCTGACAACGACATGCCTGGAAGACTACCATCCGCTCTAGATCGGGGCGACAGCCTAAGTAGAAACTTCGTACACTGCCCGCTCTTCCCATTAAGAGGTAGTGCACGATGTTGATCAAGAAGACGCTGACGACAGTGACCTTGCTGGCCTCGCTGCTGGGCGCTTCGGCAGCCTTTGCCCACACCCACCTGAAAACCACCACACCGGCGGCCGACAGCACCGTCGCCGCTCCCGCGGATCTGCGCCTGGTGTTCTCCGAAGGCGTCGAAGCTACCTTCACCAAGGTGTCCCTGAGCAAGGACGGCACTGAAGTGGCGATCAAGGGCCTGGAAACCCCGGACAAAGACAAGAAAACCCTGGTGGTGACCCCCGCCGCGCCGTTGGCTGCCGGCACCTATAAGGTCGAGTGGCACGCCGTTTCGGTCGATACCCACAAGAGCGCAGGCAGCTATAGCTTCAAGGTCGGCCAATAATCCATGGCCACCCTGCTGGTGCTGTGCCGTTTCCTGCACTTCATGGCAGTGCTGCTGATGTTCGGGGCCTGTGTGTTGCGCCCCTTGCTCCTGGGCCGCAAACCCCAGCCGACACTGGACCGGCGACTAGCGCGCCTCACCGGGGTACTGGCCTGGCTGGCCCTGGGAACCGGTGTGGTGTGGTTGCTGCTGGTCAGTGCCGCCATGGCCGGCGGCGAACTGCTGGCGCTGGACCTGGCAACCGTGCAATTGGTACTGGGCAAGACCTTCTTCGGCCAGGTCTGGAGCGCGCACTTGCTCGTCAATAGCGTGTTGGTGCTGGGCCTGCTGATGCGCTGGAACCGTGCGCGCCTGCCCCTGACGGCGCTGCTCCTGGCGACCCTCGCCCCCGTGGGCCACGGCGCCATGCTTGATGGCCTGGGCGGGCAATTGCTGATCCTCAACCAGGCCGTACACCTGCTCTGCGTCGGTGCGTGGCTCGGCGGGCTGCTGCTGTTGATCTTGATCCTGCGCCATGCGCAACAGGTGCCCCTGGAAGACATGCTGCGACGCTTCAGCGGCGTCGGCTACGGGCTGGTCGCCGGTTTGCTGGTCAGCGGGCTGATCAATATCCGTGTGCTGACCGGGCAATTCTGGCCGACCCCACTGTTCAGCGGGTTTGCCTTGATCCTGTTGATCAAGGTGCTGCTGGTGGCGGGGATGTTGGGCCTGGCATTGCTCAACCGGCTACGGATCAAGGGTTGCCAGCAGCGAGTAGGCCAGTTGCAGGCCAGCGTGTTGCTGGAATGGCTGTTGGGCGCGGCGGCCGTGGCGGCCGTTTCCCTGTTGGGCACCCTGCCACCGATGCTGTAGGAGCGCTTGCGCCCTCCTACAAGGGGCGCGATCCCTCTCAGGGCGGGCTGTTTTTCAGGCGCCCCGCCGTGTCGATACTCACCACCACCGACAGCCCCGGGCGCAAACGTTCGCCCTGTTCCTGATCCGGGTCCACCGTGATCCGCACCGGCACCCGCTGGGCGATCTTGACGAAGTTGCCGGTGGCGTTGTCCGCCTGCAACAGGCTGAACTCAGAACCGGTAGCCGGCGAAATACGCTGCACCGTGCCATGAAACTGGCGGTGGTCCAGGGCATCGACGGTAAAGGTCACCGGCTGGCCCACCTGCACATGGTCCATCTGGGTTTCTTTCATATTGGCGATCACCCACAGCTGGTTCGGCACCAACGCCATCAACTGTGCACCGGAGTTGACATAAGCCCCCAGGCGCACGCCGATCTGCCCCAACTGGCCGTCCCGGGGAGCCAGGACGCGGGTGTTCGACAGGTCGATCCGCGCCAGCTCCACCGCCGCCTCGGCGCTGGCGACCGCGGCTTCCAGGGAACCGCGATTGACGATCACCGTCTGCAGGTCCTGGCGCGCGATCTCCAGGCTGGCCTGGGCCTGGGCCACGGCGGCGAGGGTCTGCGCATTGGCAGCACGGGTCACGTCCAATTCGCGGCGCGACACCGAGCCGTCGCTGATCAGTTCTTCATTGCGGCGCAGGTCGGCGGTGCTTTTGCGCGCCTGGGCCTGGCTATCGAGCAGGGCGGCCTGGCGCAGCTTGATGGTCGCCTCGGCGCTGTTGCGTTGTTGCACCACGTTGGCCAGGGCGGCCTGCTGTACCGCCCGTTGCGCCAGGGCCTGGTCCAGGCGCTGTTTGTAGATGCGGTCATCGAGGCGCACCAGCAAATCCCCGGCCTTGACGTGCTGGAAGTCCTGCACCGGCACCTCGAACACATAACCGCCCAGTTGCGGGCTGATGATCGTCACCTGCCCGCGCACCAGGGCGTTCTCGGTGGTTTCCACAGCGCTGCTGAACGGCGGCAATTGCCAGGCATACAACACGATCAATACGCCGACGATGGCAATGGCGGCAAAGCCCAGGGACGAGATGATGCGCACCCCCAGGGAGCGCGGCTCGGTGGCCATGGCCCCGGGCGGCGTGCTGCCTTCCGGGGTGGCGGCAATGGCGTTGGTGGTCGTGGTGCTAACCGCAGGTTCTGTCATGAAGGAAGTGCGCCGCTAGGTTGAACGGAAGGCGCTGCACGGGCGGCAGCTTTCTGGGTGGTGCTCATCAGCCACAGGCTCCGGGTAAAAATCCACAGCATGGTCAATATCGCGATGATCGCGATCAGCATGAACACGTCGTTATAGGCCATGACATTGGCTTCGCGGGTGGCCGCCGTGGCCAGGCTGCGAATGCCCATCAGGTTGTGCAACTGCGGGTCGGCGATCACCGAGCCATAGGCCGAGCCACCGCTTTGTACCCGGGCGGCGACACGCGGATCAAGCAGGGTCAGGTGTTCGACGATCATGCTCGAATGGAATTTCTCCCGCACCACCTGGAAGGTGCCGAGCAAGGCCGAACCCAGCAGCCCGCCGAGGCTCTGGCAGATCCCGAACAACACCGAAAAACTCACCAGGTTGCGGGGGTTGCTCAGCACATTGCGCATGCCCAGCACCATGGTCGGGCCGAGGAAGAAGGTCCCGCCAAACCCCAGCAGAAACTGGCTCAGGTACATGTTCTGCGGCCGCGTCAGGTTGCTGGAGAAACTGTCCATCACCGAGCCTGTGGCCATCAAGGCCAGGGAAATCACCAGGGGCATCAGCAAGTGCGCCGGGTTGATGGTCAAGGCGCTGGTGACCAGGCCGCTGATCGCCCCCAGCAGCATCACCAGGTACAGGGTGCGCATCTGCTCGCTGCTCATATTCAGCGCCTGCAGAAAACCCACCGCGCCGGTGGACTGCTCGGACAGCACCATGCGGATCAGGATCACCGCCAGGGCCAGGCGAATCATCACCCCGCCGCCCAGCCAGCGGGTCATCAACAACGGGTTGCTGCGGTTATGCTCGATGGCCAGCCCGGCCATGATCAGCACCAGGGAGCAGGCCGAGGCCACGCCAATCCACGGTGCTTCCAGCCACCAGTCGATGCGCCCCAGGGACAGCACCGCGCAGAGCAACGCCACGCCCGAGGCAAGCAGGGCGAAGGTCAGGAAGTCGAGTTTTTCAAAGGTCCTGAAGCGGTCGCCCGGTGGCAACTTGAGCAGGCACACACAGCCCAGGCAGGTCAGCGCCATGCCCAGCTCGAACAGGTACAGGCCGCGCCACTCGGCAATTTGCAGCAGGTCCTCGGAAAACAGCCGCGCCATCGGCAGGGCCAGTTGCGCGGTGCCCAGGCCCAGTACCAGGGCCTTGAGCCGCCACTTTGCCGGGAACGCCTGGACCATGTAGTACAAACCCAGGGAACTGAGGGCCGCGCCCACCATGCCGTGGGCCGCACGCACGGCAATCGCCGAGCTGAGGTCATTGACGAACAGATGGCCGAAAGTCACCAGGGCATAGAGCACCAGGAACACTTCGGTAAACGCGCGCAGGCCGAACTGCTGGCGGAACTTCACCAGCAGCAGGTTCATCGACACGTTGGTCATAACATAGGCGGCGGGCAGCCAGGCCATTTCAGCGGTGGTCGCACCCAACGCCCCTTGCAGGTACGGCAAGTTGGCGATCACCAGCGCATTGCCCAGGCCCCCGGTAATAGCCACCAGCACACCAACCAGGGCAAAGGCCCAGCGTTTGAGCGTGGGGTGATGGGGCGTCGAGGGCGACCCCGGCAAGCTCGGACGCTCGTGGGGTTGCCAGGTGTGCGGGGTGTATTTATCCATTCGTGACCTTGATGACCGACGCACGAGGCCGGTAAAACCCTGACTCAGAGCTTAGTAAACCTGAGCAGGGTTCATCTTGTCATCTTTGTGGGGGCTTTAGATCCAGCCCAGCCAGCTCCAGTAGGTGGCGGCAAATACCAGCATCAACAGGTAGCCAATCAAGGTCACCAACAAGCCCACCTTGGCAAACTGGCGCGCGGTAAAGGTGCCGGTGCCCAGGCACACCATGTTTTGCGGGGCGTTGATCGGCAGGATAAAGCCATAGCTGACCACAAACCCGAGCAACATGGTCATGCCGAGCCGGCTGAAGTCCCCCGGCAGGGTTTGCAGTACGGCAATCAGGATCGGCAGCAACGCCGAGGTCAACGCGGTGGCACTGGCAAAACCCAGGTGGATCACAATCAGGAATGCACCCAGGATCGCAAACACCCCCAGCGGCCCCAGTTGATCCAGGCCGGTATGCGCCACCACCTGCGCGCCCAGCCATTGCCCGGCCTGGGTGGTGAGCAGTGCCGTACCGAGGCTGATGCCCACGCCGAACACAATCACCGTGCCCCAGGGGATGCGCGACTGCACGTCCTTCCAAGTCATCACGCCGATGCCCGGCAGCAGCAGGAACACCAGGCCGGCATAGGTGGTGGAGGTGGTATCGAAGCTGTGCAGGCGCCCTTCCGTGGCCCAGGCCAGCAGCAGCAATACCGAGACCGTCAGCAAGCGCTTCTGCGGCCCGGTCATGGGGCCGATCTCCACCAGGGACTGCGCCACCGCCTCCTTGCCACCGGGAATGCTATTGCTTTCCGGGGGCAACAATTTGAGCACCAGCAACAGCAATACCGCCGACATGATCAACGCCCACGGCGCTCCGGCGATCAACCAGTCGATCCACGACACGCGCTGGCCGAGCATCTTGTCCATAAAGCCGACCGTCAGCAGGTTCTGCGCCGCAGCGGTCTGGATCCCGACGTTCCAGATACTGGTGCCCTGGGCAACGACGATCATGATCCCGGCAGCGATATTGGAGCGTTTGTCCACGCCAAACGCGGCAATCACCCCCATCATGATCGGCACTACGCAAGCACTGCGCGCGGTGGCGCTGGGCACTACCAGGCTGAGCAGGATGGTCACCGCAATTGCCCCCACCAGGATCCCGCGGGTGCTGGTGCCAACCCGGGTCAGAGTGACCAAGGCAATGCGCCGGTCCAGGCCGGTGTGGGTCATGGCGGCGGCGATAAACAACGCACCGGCCACCAGGGCCAGGGCCGGGTTGGCAAACCCGGTGAGCGCCATGCTGATGGCCGGGCTGGAGCCGATCAGGTGCGTCGGGTCCTGCAAGGACGGCGCGGTGCCCAGCAAAAAGGCCATCAACGAGGTAATCATGATCGCACTGGCTTCGTAGGACACCGCTTCGGTGATCCACACCACCACGGCAAACGCGAGGATCGCCAGCATCCGCTGGCCGGCCACCGGCAAATCGGCGGGCAGCGGCAACAGCAGCACGCCGACCATCACCAGCACGGCGATCACCAGGCCCATGGGCAACTTGAAGGAAACAGCAGGTGTTGCGGGGGCACTCATGGAAATCTCCGGCGGCCATGACAATCAAGGCCTGGAGCATGAGGCAAAGCGTCGCGGCGGGTCTTGACAGGTATCAAGGCGTGGGCAGTTTTGCCCTGCCGGCAAGCCTGCCCACATTTGGAGCGTATTAAACGCTGCCTAGGGGCTAGAAGGCGTTGAACAACATCCCCCCGGCCACCACGAGACACAGGCTGGCAAAGCCGATTTGCAAGGCCCGCGCCGGGACCCGCGAGCCCAGGCGCCGCCCGGCCAGCATGCCGACGATACTGGCGCCGATAAACACCCAGCCCAGGGTGTCGATCACCACCCCGGCATGGAACGCGCCGACCACGCCAATCAGCGAGATCAGGCTGATCACCATCAATGAGGTGGCGACGATCCCGCGCATCTGCACATCGGTCAGTTGCTTGAACGCCGGCACGATCAGAAAGCCGCCGCCCACGCCCAGCAGGCCCGAGACCGCGCCGGTCACCGCGCCCAGGGCAGCCAGGGTCGCGGTGCATTTGGCGGTCCAGGAAAAACGCCCGGTCTGCTGATCGAGCATGCAGTTCTTCTGCCCCCAGGACGCGGCACCGTGGTCGCTGGGGCCGGCCTCGACCTTCTCGCGCCGCAGCATGCGCCAGGCCACCAGCACCATCAGCGCGCTGAACAGGCCCATCAGGATCTTGTCCGGCAACTGATGGGCAAAAAACACCCCCAGGGGCGAAAACAGCGCGCCGAGCAAGGCAATCAGCAAGGCCGCACGATACCGCACCAGGCCATGGCGCAAACCATCCAACGCCCCCACCGCCGCCGCCGCCCCCACCGCAAACAGTGACACCGGCGCCGCTTCGGTCATGGTCAAGCCCAGCCCCAGCACCAACGCCGGCACCCCCAGAATCCCGCCCCCGGCCCCAGTCAGGCCCATGACCAACCCCATCATCACACCCAAGAAACTAGCCAGCAGCATAGGGGTCTCTCACTCCACCTTGGCCAGGCGGGTCAGCCATTCGCGGCCCTTGAGCATGCCGTTCCAGTAGAACCATGGCAGCAGGGTCGCCTTCAAAAACCATGCCGAACGCCGCGCCACGGTGGGGTCCAGGGGGAAAGTCGGCAACAGCCGGCCGCCATAACCGAACTCGGCCAGCACCACCTTGCCGCGCTC
Source organism: Pseudomonas sp. GW821-FHT01D09 (assembly GCF_059422465.1). Classification (NCBI taxonomy): domain Bacteria; kingdom Pseudomonadati; phylum Pseudomonadota; class Gammaproteobacteria; order Pseudomonadales; family Pseudomonadaceae; genus Pseudomonas; species Pseudomonas sp. GW821-FHT01D09. The sequence goes on along the minus strand of NZ_JBWKWY010000010.1, from coordinate 45,008 downwards.
CACGGTCAGCGGGCAGGAGCCATAGCCGTCGTACTTGAGCGGCAGCGGCGCCTGTTTGCGCAGGGCCAGCAGGTTCTCGGCCACCACCACGATTTGCTTGCGCACCGCCGCCGCTGTCTTGGCATTACTGGTGGAACACACATCGCCCAGGGCGAAGATCTGCGGGTAGCGCACGTGTTGCAGGCTATGGGGGTCGATCTCGCACCAGCCGGCTGCATCGGCCAGCGGGCTGTGGCGGATAAAGTCCGGGGCCACTTGCGGCGGCACGACGTGCAGCAGGTCAAAGGATTTTTCCTCGATGCGGACCGTGCCCTCGGCGTCCTTGACCTCGAACCAGGCCTTGCGCGCCGGGCCATCGACCTTGATCAGGTTGGAATTGAAGGCCAACTGCGCGCCGTATTTCTCGACATAGTTCATCAGCGGCGGCACAAAGGTCGCCACGCCAAACAGCGCGGCACCGGCCAGGTTGAATTCGACGTCGATACTGTTCAGGTCACCCTGCCTGAGCCAATGATCGCAAGACAGGTACAGGGCCTTTTGCGGCGCCCCCGCGCATTTGATCGGCATGGCCGGCTGGGTGAAAATCGCCTTGCCGCCCTTGAGCTGTTGCACCAGTTGCCAAGTGTAGGGCGCGTGCTGGTAGCTGTAGTTGGAGGTGACGCCGTTGTGGCCCAGGGTCTGCTCCAGGCCTTCGATTTTTTCCCAGGCCAGGCGCAGGCCGGGGCACACGATAAGGTTGTTCCAGGTCACGCGCTGGCCGCTGTCGAGCACCAGGGTCTGTTCGTCGGGCAGCAACTGGCTGACCGCCGCCTGCACCCAGGTCACGCCATCGGGCAGCACCTGGGCCATGGGCCGCATGGTCTTGCGAATGTCATGGGCGCCGCCGCCCACCAGGGTCCAGGCGGGTTGGTAGTAGTGTTCGGCGTTGGGTTCGATCAGGGTGATATTCAGGTGCGGGTCGCGCTTGAGCAGGCTGGCCAGCAGGCCGATGCCTGCCGAGCCGCCGCCGATGACCACGATGTCGCCACTGATGGTCGGTCCCCAGTGTTGGTCGTTCATAGTCCGGGCCTTTCTTAGGTTGACAATGCACACAAGGGTCGTTGCCGCGTGGCGTCACGCCCCGTTCGTAAGCGATTCTTTGCCTCGGATCGCTCGTTTCACTTAAGCTCGCAAGCCTATGTGGAAATCACTTTGAATGTAAGCTGCTATTAGCTACCCAGGACACTGTCATGCCCGCGTTGATTCAATCTTTTCTGGACGAGGCGTCGTCAACCTACACCTACGTCGTCTATGAAACGGACGGCAGCCCCTGTGCCATCGTGGATTCAGTGCTCAACTATGACCCGGCCTCGGGGCGTACCGACACGGCCCAGGCCGACCAGGTGATTGCCTTCGTCCGTGAGCACGACCTGCAGGTGCAATGGCTGCTGGAAACCCACGCCCACGCCGATCACCTGTCCGCCGCGCCCTATCTGCGCCGCACGTTGGGCGGCAAGATCGCCATCGGCCAGTCCATCAGCCAGGTGCAGGACGTGTTCAAGAACCTGTTCAACCTGGAGCCGGCGTTCCGCGCCGACGGCTCGCAGTTCGACCACCTGTTCGCCCCCAACGAGGTGTTCCATATCGGCCAGCTCAAGGCCCAGGCCCTGCACGTGCCCGGCCACACGCCGGCGGACATGGCCTACCTGGTCGACGACCAGTTGATCCTGGTAGGCGACACCCTGTTCATGCCCGACGTCGGCACCGCCCGCTGTGACTTCCCCGGCGGCGATGCGCGGCAGTTGTATGCCTCGATGCGCAAGTTGCTGGCCTTCCCCGCCGACACCCGGCTGTATGTATGCCACGACTATCCGCCCGAAGGCCGCGAGGCCAAATGCCTGACCAGTGTCGCGGAACAACGCGCAGGCAATATCCATGTGCATGACGGGGTGGATGAGGCTGCGTTTGTGCAGATGCGCACGAAGCGGGACGCCGGGCTGGGAATGCCGACGCTGTTGCTGCCGGCGATCCAGGTGAATGTGCGGGCCGGGCATCTGCCCCCGGCAGAAGACAATGGCGTGGTGTATTTGAAGATACCGCTCAACCAACTATGACCTGCTACGCCGGGCTTCAACTGAAGTAGGAGCCCTTGGGCTCGGGCAAGCCCGACCACAGTTCGTCGATCTGCTTGAAGCCCCAATCCTCGACATTCTCGCGGCCGACAATCTTGTCGCGCCGGTCGGCCAGGTTCACCACGGCCTGAACAATGGGCAACCGGGAACGCGCCGAAAAGAACACTTTGACCACCGGGGTGAGCAACGATTTCTGGTTTTGCTCGATCACCACACCGATACGCCCGCTCTCCAGGCGCACCAGGGCGCCAACCGGGTAGATCCCAACGCACCGGACAAACGCCTGGAACACCCGCTCATCAAAATGACCTTTCCACTCGGCCATTTTCTGGATGGCATCGGCCGGCCCCCAGCCCTGTTTATAGGGGCGCTCTGAAGTCACCGCGTCGTACACATCACACACCGCGCCCATTTTTGCAAACAGGCTGATCTGGTCCTGGCGCAGGCCGTGGGGATAGCCCTCGCCGTTGCACTTTTCATGATGATGCAGGCACACATCCAGCACCATGTCGCTGATATGCGCACTGTTGCGCAACAGGTTCACCCCCTCCTGCGGGTGGCTGCGCACAATGTCGAACTCGGCCTCCGTGAGTTTGCCGGTTTTACTTAAAATGCTCTCCGGGATGACCATTTTCCCGACATCGTGGAACAACCCTGCTAGCCCTGCTTCCTGGACCAACTCTGGCGTCAGCCCCAACTGCCGGGCCAGTGCGATCATCAAGCCACTGACCGCCACCGAATGCATGTAGGTGTATTCATCGGCCTGCTTCAAGCGGGCCAGGCTGATCAGGGCATGGGGGTGGCGCATGATCGATTGGGAGATTTCCTCGACCACGCTGGCCACGCGAGTCGGTTCGATCGCCCCGCCCATACGCAAGTCACTGAACATTTCAACCACGGCCCCCTTGGCCACGGCACACACCTTGGCAGCGCGCACCACCTCAGCCTTCATGTCGGCACGCGGGGGCACCGCAGAGCGTGTTGGCATAGCGGTTTTAGGCACAACCGCAGGCGAATCCGGCTGTTCGCCCGACGGTACGTCAGCCCCCTTCGCGGTATTGATCCAGACGTTCTGGACCCGTGACTGCCGCAAACGCTGCAGGTCTTGCGGTCGGGTCAGCAAAAAACTGCTTTTCCAAAAACCATGGTCGGTCCAGGCGCCCTCCATTTTATGGACATACATGCCCAGCCTGACTTGCGAAGCAGGAATGCGTTTCAACATAAGCCTTCCACCACCGATCAGAAGCAAACAACCCGCTGGCCTCGACTCAGCTCACAGAAAACTTCGAGACTATTTGCCTGAGATCAACCGCCAGCTTCGATAGTTCATTACTGGCGATAGACGTCTGGCCCGCGGCCGACGAGCTCTGGATGGACAGGTCACGGATGCTGATCAGGTTCTGATCGACAGAGCGTGCAACATGGGCCTGTTCTTCCGATGCGGTGGCGATCAGCAGGTTTCTTTCATTGATATCCTCGATCGCCTGGGTGATTTGGGTAATCGCCGCCCCCGCTTCATGGGCGATCCTCAACGAATCCACTGCTTCAGTGCGGTTCATCCCCATCGAGAGCACGGCCTCGCTGGAACAGCTCTGGATTTTCGCGATCATCTGCTCGATTTCCTGGGTCGAGGTCTGCGTTCTGTGGGCCAGCGCCCTGACTTCGTCGGCCACCACCGCAAAGCCTCGCCCCTGCTCGCCGGCCCGGGCTGCTTCGATGGCCGCATTCAGCGCCAGCAGGTTGGTTTGTTCGGCAATGGAGCGGATAACTTCCACGACCCGGGCAATGTCCTGCGCCTGTTTGGCCAGGCCCTCGACTTCGACCCCGGTGTGCTGGACCGTGGCGCTCAACTTCTCAATCGAGGCAATGGTCTGGGTCACACGCTCCTGGCCGACTTGCGCCGAACGCTGGGAGTCCTGGGTCGACTGGGAGGCGGAGACGGCATTGCGGGCCACTTCCTCGACTGCGGCGGTCATCTGATTGACGGCTGTGGCGGCCTGGTCCGTTTCCATACTTTGCCGTTCAATACCGGCAGTGGACTCCTTGGTGATCGAACTCATCTCTTCGGCGGCCGAGGCCAGTTGGCCGGACGCTTCAGATATATGTTGCAGAGTACTTTTCAAACTCATCTGCATCGCCGCGGTGGACTGTTGCAAGTCTGTCAGTTCGTCCTTGCCGCTGATCTGGATAGCGACACGCAAGTCGCCCTGGGCAATCTTGGCCGTCGAGGCCAACAGTTCGCCAACCGGCACGATGATACTTTTGGCGAACAGCCGCCCGACCACGATGGCCAACAGCACCGAAGCCACCATCAGTATTACGGTAAACAATCGGGCAGCATCATATTCGTGGGCGGCGACAGCCACCGCCACTTGGGCGCCCCGCTCATTGATGGCCACTAACTCCCCCATCAAAGACTGGAGTTTAAGTGCCAGGGGGCTGGTGTAGTCACGGAAAAACACATTCAGGTCCGCTATCGAACGTGAACTGTCCATGGCCAGCAACTCATCAACCTTTACGTTATATTCTTCTATCCCCCGCACAACCTCATCGTATTTGTTTTTCTCTTCAGGGCTGGAGATGTATTGAGCATAATCATCTGTCATTTTAACCAATGTTGTTTCGGCCTCTTTGACCGCACCAACCGAAGTGGAACTAAGCCGATTGTCATCCAGTGCAAACCTGCGTAACTCCAGGCGCAGTTTCAACAGACTACTTTCCATCTTCCCAGCCTGACGAATGCTGGGCAGCCAGTTGGTTTCTATCTCGACAGTGGACGAATAGACTTTATCGACCTTTACCAGCGTCATTCCTCCCTGTATCAAGAGCAACAGGCATACCACGCCAAAACACAGGGTGGTACGTGAGTTCAACCTTATCGATCTCATTGACATGGCAATTCCCCTAGGCTTCTCTGGCTCAAGGACCTCTACACAGCCCCAGCGACATCAGTGTGTGGACCGTACTGTGAAAAAAATGTAGGCCCATTGTTTTTTATAGCCTCGGCAAATAAAAAATCACTATACCTACTGCTTAGCTAACTAACCATGCAACGCAACAACCCGCCCGATGTTATCAAGGTGCATAGTTCAAGTTGGCGAGGGCATACACCGCATTACAGGAGCGGTCACAGTTATTCCCCACCGTCTCCAGGTGGCGCCTGAGGGACTCGCTGGTTTGTGGTGCAAGTTGCCCCATGCTCTCTATCAGCGCTGCCATATCTTCCAGCGCCGCAATGATGGACAGTTGGGTAAGGTTGAAGTCATAAAGGGCACGATAGACTAACTCTTCATTCTCCATGACTCAGCCTCCCGATTAAAATCTGAGCTTAGCAGGTCCATTGCTGCCCGTAGGGATAAGCAAACTTTAAATAAAGCCTCGTTTGCCAGGCGTTGCCATTTGATTGATTTTCTTCAACTTAACACTCAAATGAGTAGCGTCTGATCACCGGCAACCCCGCCGCCCGCGCCTCTTGCGCCTTACCCCAGGCTCAAGCCATTGGCCGGCAATGGCAGCGCCGTCTTGTAGCGCACCTGCTTGAGGGCAAAGCTGGAGCGGATATTCGCCACCCCCGGGACCTTGGTCAGAAAATCCATCATAAAGCGCTCCAGGGACTGGATAGTCGGCACCAGCACCCGGATCAGGTAGTCCGGGTCGCCGGCCATCAGGTAACACTCCATCACCTCCGGCCGGTCGGAAATCGCCCCCTCGAACTGTTGCAACGCCAGTTCATTCTGTTTTTCCAGGCTGACGTGGATAAACACATTGACGTGCAACCCCAGCAAATCGGCGTCCAGCAGCGTGACCTGGTCACGGATCAGGCCCAGTTCTTCCATGGCCTTGACCCGATTGAAACACGGCGTGGGCGACAGGTTGACCGAGCGTGCGAGGTCGGCGTTGGTGATGCGGGCATTCTCCTGAAGGCTGTTGAGAATCCCGATATCGATACGGTCCAGTTTGCGCATGAGACAAAACCACCTGTTTATTATGTTTATGCAGATTTTTTATCCGCAAATGATCTCAGGCGCAACCAAACAGAGATAAATATTCTCCCCGGCCCGGCCTATGATTGTTGTAGGACAAGATTTCCCCTACCCGGGGACTGACTGTCAGCTAAGCGCGCCCACTACAAGAAATTCACAAGATCGAGCGTAGAAAGCCATGACCCAGCATTACGAACCGCTGCGCCTGCACGTTCCCGAACCCTCGGGCCGCCCAGGTTGCAAGACCGACTTTACCTACCTGCGCCTGACCGACGCCGGTACGGTGCGCAAACCCGCCGTTGACGTAGAACCCGCCGACACCGCCGACCTGGCCAAGGGCCTGATCCGCGTGCTCGACGACCAGGGCCAGGCCCTGGGCCCATGGGCTGAAGGTGTGCCGGTAGAGATTTTGCGCCGTGGCATGCGTGCCATGCTCAAGACGCGGATCTTCGACAACCGCATGGTGGTCGCCCAGCGTCAGAAAAAGATGTCGTTCTATATGCAAAGCCTTGGCGAAGAAGCCATCGGCAGCGCCCAGGCCCTGGCCTTGAACATCGACGACATGTGCTTCCCCACCTACCGCCAGCAAAGCATCCTGATGGCCCGCGAAGTGCCGCTGGTGGACCTGATCTGCCAACTGCTGTCCAACGAGCGCGATCCGCTCAAGGGCCGCCAGTTGCCGATCATGTATTCGGTCAAGGACTATGGCTTCTTCACCATTTCCGGCAACCTCGCCACCCAATTCGTACAGGGCGTGGGCTGGGGCATGGCCTCGGCGATCAAGGGCGATACCAAGATCGCCTCGGCGTGGATCGGCGATGGCGCCACCGCCGAATCGGACTTCCACACGGCCTTGACCTTCGCCCACGTGTACCGCGCGCCGGTGATCCTCAACGTGGTCAACAACCAGTGGGCGATTTCCACCTTCCAGGCCATCGCCGGCGGTGAAGCCACCACCTTCGCCGGACGCGGCGTAGGGTGCGGCATCGCCTCCCTGCGGGTGGACGGCAACGACTTTATCGCGGTATACGCCGCCTCTGCCTGGGCCGCCGAACGCGCGCGCCGTAACCTGGGGCCGACCCTGATCGAATGGGTGACCTACCGCGCCGGCCCACACTCCACCTCCGATGACCCGTCCAAGTACCGGCCTGCCGATGACTGGAGCCACTTCCCCCTGGGCGACCCGATTGCCCGCCTCAAACAGCACCTGATCAAGATTGGCCAGTGGTCCGAAGAGGAACACGCCACGGTCACTGCCGAGCTTGAAGCCCAAGTACTCGGCGCGCAGAAAGAAGCCGAACAGTACGGCACCCTGGCCGGTGGCCAGATCCCGAGCGCCGCGAGCATGTTCGAGGACGTCTATAAAGAGATGCCGGAGCACTTGAAGCGCCAGCGTCAAGCGTTGGGGATCTGACATGAACGATCACAACAATAAAATCGAGCTGGAAACCGCCATGACCACGACCACCATGACCATGATCCAGGCCCTGCGCTCGGCCATGGATGTGATGCTTGAACGCAACGACAATGTGGTGGTGTTCGGCCAGGACGTTGGTTACTTCGGCGGCGTGTTCCGTTGCACCGAAGGCTTGCAGAGCAAGTACGGCACCTCGCGGGTGTTTGACGCGCCGATCTCCGAAAGCGGCATCGTCGGCGTGGCCGTGGGCATGGGCGCCTATGGCCTGCGCCCGGTGGCCGAGATCCAGTTCGCCGACTACGTGTACCCGGCCACTGACCAGATCATCTCGGAAGCGGCGCGCCTGCGTTACCGCTCGGCCGGCCAGTTCACCGCGCCGTTGACCATGCGCATGCCCTGCGGCGGCGGCATCTACGGCGGGCAGACCCACAGCCAGAGTATCGAAGCGGTGTTCACCCAGGTCTGCGGCCTGCGCACGGTGATGCCGTCCAACCCCTATGACGCCAAGGGCCTGCTGATCGCCTCCATCGAAAACGATGACCCGGTGATCTTCCTTGAGCCCAAGCGCCTGTACAACGGCCCGTTCGACGGTCACCACGACCGCCCGGTAACGCCGTGGTCCAAGCACCCGCAAGCCCAGGTGCCGGACGGCTACTACACCGTACCGCTGGATGTAGCCGCCATCGTGCGCCCAGGCTCGGCGGTCACGGTGCTGACCTATGGCACCACTGTTTATGTGTCACAAGTGGCCGCCGAAGAAACCGGGATCGACGCCGAAGTCATCGACCTGCGCAGCCTGTGGCCGCTGGACCTGGAAACCATCGTCAAGTCGGTGAAAAAGACCGGCCGTTGCGTGGTGGTGCATGAAGCCACGCGTACCTGCGGTTTTGGTGCTGAGCTGGTGTCGTTGGTGCAGGAACACTGCTTCCACTACCTGGAAGCGCCTATCGAGCGTGTGACCGGTTGGGACACCCCCTACCCCCACGCGCAAGAGTGGGCGTATTTCCCTGGCCCGACCCGTGTGGGCGCGGCTTTGCAACGGGTCATGGAGGTCTGAATGGGCACGCACGTTATCAAGATGCCGGACATTGGCGAAGGCATCGCAGAAGTTGAGTTGTCGGTATGGCACGTCAAGGTCGGCGATATGGTCGTCGAAGACCAGGTGCTGGCGGATGTGATGACCGACAAGGCGATGGTGGATATTCCCTCGCCGGTCCATGGCAAGGTGATATCGCTGGGCGGCGAGCCAGGTGAGGTCATGGCCGTGGGCAGTATCCTGATCAGCATTGAAGTCGAAGGCGCGGGCAATACCAAAGAGTCGGCGCTGTCGGCAGTGGTTGAGCAAGCCGCGCCGTCGCCTAAGGCCGAAATCAAGGCGCCGGTGGTTGAAAGCAAACCGGCCACCAAGCCGCAGGTAGCGGCCCAGGCCCCGGTAGCTCGCGAGGCCAATGAGCGCCCGCTGGCCTCCCCGGCCGTGCGCAAGCATGCGCTGGATGCCGGGATCCAACTACGCCTGGTGCAGGGCTCGGGCCCGGCCGGGCGTATTCTGCATGAAGACCTCGAGGCGTATCTGCAACAGGGCAGCCCCCGCGCCTCGGCCGGCGCCAACCCGTATGCCGAGCGCAACGACGAAGAGCAGATCCCGGTGATCGGCATGCGCCGCAAGATCGCCCAGCGCATGCAGGAGGCCACGCGCCGTGCTGCGCATTTCAGCTACGTCGAAGAGATCGACGTGACGGCCCTGGACGACTTGCGCGTCCACCTCAATGAAAAACACGGCGCCAGCCGCGGCAAGCTGACGTTGTTGCCATTCCTGGTGCGCGCCATGGTTGTGGCCTTGCGCGATTTCCCGCAGATCAATGCGCGTTATGACGACGAAGCCCAGGTCATCACCCGTCTCGGCGCGGTGCATGTGGGCGTCGCCACCCAGAGCGATGTGGGGCTGATGGTGCCGGTGGTGCGCCACGCCGAGGCGCGCAGCCTGTGGGGCACCGCCGAAGAAATCACCCGCCTGGCCAACGCCGCGCGCACGGGCAAGGCCAGCCGTGACGAACTGTCGGGCTCGACCATCACCCTGACCAGCCTCGGCGCGTTGGGCGGGATTGTCAGCACCCCGGTGCTGAACCTGCCGGAAGTGGCGATTGTGGGTGTCAACCGCATCGTCGAGCGGCCAATGGTGATCAAGGGGCAGATCGTGATCCGCAAGATGATGAACCTCTCCAGCTCCTTCGATCACCGGGTGGTCGATGGCATGGACGCGGCGCAATTCATCCAGGCCATCCGTGGCCTGCTCGAACAACCCGCCAGCCTGTTCCTGGAGTAAGGGCATGACTCAGACATTACAGACCACCCTGCTGATTATCGGCGGCGGCCCTGGCGGTTATGTGGCGGCGATTCGCGCCGGCCAACTGGGCATCCCGACGATCCTGGTAGAAGGCCAGGCGTTGGGCGGCACCTGCCTGAACATCGGCTGCATTCCGTCCAAGGCGCTGATCCATGTGGCCGAGCAGTTCCAGCAAACCGTACACCTGAGCCAGGGTTCGGCCCTGGGCATCGACGTGGATGTGCCGACCCTGGATATCCGCAAGAGCGTCGAGTGGAAAGACGGCATCGTCGATCGCCTGACCACCGGGGTTGCCGCGCTGCTGAAAAAGCACAAAGTGCAAGTGATCCACGGCTGGGCCAAGATCGTCGACGGCAAGACCGTGGAGGTGGGCGACCAACGCATCCAGTGCGAGCACCTGCTGCTGGCCACCGGATCAAAAAGCGTCAACCTGCCGATGCTGCCGATTGGCGGGCCGATCATCTCGTCCACCGAAGCCCTGGCGCCGACCCGTGTGCCAAAACGCTTGATCGTGGTCGGTGGCGGTTACATCGGCCTGGAACTGGGGATTGCCTATCGCAAGCTCGGGGCCGAGGTCAGCGTGGTCGAAGCCCAGGACCGCATCCTGCCCGCCTACGACGCCGAGCTGACGCAGCCGGTGGCCGAATCCCTCAAGCAATTGGGGGTCAAGCTGTACCTCAAGCACAGCGTCACCGGTTTTGAAGGTGGCAGCCTGCAAGTGCGCGAGCCCAATGGCGAGACCCTGGCCCTGGACACTGACCAGGTGCTGGTGGCCGTCGGCCGCAAACCCAACACCCAGGGCTGGAACCTGGAAGCCCTGGACCTGACGATGAACGGCGCGGCGATCCAGATCGACAACCGCTGCCAGACCAGCATGCGCAATGTCTGGGCGATCGGCGACCTGAGCGGCGAGCCGATGCTGGCGCACCGGGCCATGGCCCAGGGCGAGATGGTGGCGGAGCTGATCAGCGGCAAATCCCGGGAATTCAACCCGGCGGCGATCCCGGCGGTGTGCTTTACCGACCCGGAACTGGTGGTGGTCGGCAAGACCCCGGACGAAGCCAAGGCCGCGGGCCTGGACTGCATCGTTTCAAGCTTCCCGTTTGCCGCCAATGGTCGGGCCATGACCCTGGAGTCCAAGACCGGCTTCGTACGGGTGGTGGCACGCCGCGACAATCACCTGATTGTCGGCTGGCAGGCGGTGGGGGTTGGCGTGTCCGAGCTGTCCACCGCCTTTGGCCTGAGCCTGGAAATGGGCGCGCGGCTGGAGGATGTGGCGGGCACCATTCATGCCCACCCGACCCTCGGTGAAGCGGTGCAGGAAGCGGCGCTGCGGGCGTTGGGGCATGCCCTGCACCTCTGAGTCAATGCTCCCACACAGGCCAAGAATGAAGTATTGTTGCGCCCATCCAGAAATAAACCGAAAGCCTGCCTTCGACCAGGCGGTTGTGAAGAGATAGAGGGTGTCATGGGTAACGAAAGCATCAATTGGGACAAATTGGGTTTTGACTACATCAAGACCGACAAGCGTTTCCTCCAGACCTGGAAAGACGGCGCCTGGCAAGAAGGCACCCTGACCGAAGACAACGTGCTGCACATCAGCGAGGGCTCCACCGCCCTGCACTATGGCCAGCAGTGCTTTGAGGGCCTGAAGGCCTATCGCTGCAAGGACGGTTCGATCAACCTGTTCCGCCCGGACCAGAACGCCGCCCGCATGCAGCGCAGTTGCGGCCGCTTGCTGATGCCACAAGTGCCGACCGAAGCGTTTATCGAAGCCTGTAAGGCCGTGGTCCGCGCCAACGAGCGTTTCATCCCGCCGTACGGCACCGGCGGCGCGCTGTACCTGCGCCCGTTCGTGATCGGCACCGGTGACAACATCGGCGTGCGTACCGCGCCCGAGTTCATCTTCTCGATCTTCTGCATCCCGGTCGGCGCCTACTTCAAGGGCGGCCTGACCCCGCACAACTTCCTGATCTCTGGTTACGACCGCGCCGCGCCGAACGGCACCGGCGCGGCCAAGGTCGGTGGCAACTACGCCGCCAGCCTGATGCCCGGCTCCCTGGCGAAAAAAGCCAACTTCGCCGACTGCATCTACCTGGACCCGGCCACCCACTCGAAAATCGAAGAAGTCGGTTCGGCCAACTTCTTCGGGATCACCCACGACAACAAGTTCGTCACCCCGAACTCGCCGTCGGTGCTGCCAGGCATCACCCGCCTGTCGCTGATCGAACTGGCCAAGACCCGCCTGGGCCTGGAAGTGGTCGAAGGCGACGTGCTGATCGACAAACTGGCAGACTTCAAGGAAGCCGGCGCCTGCGGGACGGCGGCAGTGATCACGCCGATCGGCGGGATTGAGTACAAAGACAAGCTGCATGTGTTCTACAGCGAAAAAGACGTCGGCCCGGTGACCCAGAAGCTCTACAAAGAGCTGACCGGTGTGCAGTCCGGCGACGTTGAAGCGCCGGCGGGCTGGATCGTCAAGGTCTAAGCCGACCCTGATTGTAGGCGCTGGCTTGTGTGGGAGCTGGCTTGCCTGCGATAGCGATATGTCAGTCACCAATGCGTTGACTGACCGTCCGCTATCGCAGGCAAGCCAGCTCCCACATTTGTTTTGCGGTGGCCTCAGGATTTTGGCAGGTTCTGTGCAATCCTCTTGCCCATGCTGATCCTCGGCTCCACCCCATATCCCAGCGCCTCATAGAACCCCACGACCGCCTCATTGCCCGAACTGATCTGCAGGTTGATCTTCACACAGCCCAGGCCAATCAACACCTGTTCCCCATGGCGCACCAACGACACACTCAGATGGGGTGGCGAGACGACAATACCTTCTCCATCACCAGGGTGCGCTCGTTGCCGTGGTACACGTCGCGCACGGTGTGGAACCCCAGCTTGGTATAAAACGGCTCGGCGGTGAGGGACGACGGTACGCTCAATACCGTGACCCCAGCCTCACGGGCCCGCTGTTCGATATCGACCATCAGTTGGCGGCCGATACCCTGCCCTTGCAGCGCCGGGTTGACGAACACCGAACGCACGACATTGGCGTCCAAGGCCGCCGTGGCGACGATCAGTTGCTCGCGGATTGCCACCAACACCGTGCGCCGGGTGAGCAAGTGCAGCACCGCCTGCGGCGTGAAGTTGCTCGCCACCCGGGCAATCACGTCCGCCGGGTAGTCGCCGGCGTTGCTGCTGTGCAGGGCCGCCAGGATGACTTGGCTGATGCCTTCGGCATCGGTGGGTTGGGCGAGGCGGACGGCGGTAAACATGACTCCTCCTGACGGACGACGTTACGACAGCCACCACAATACCCATGTGTGGGCTTGTGTGGGAGCCGGGCTTGCCCGCGATGCAGGCACCTCGGTGTGTCCGCCACACCGCGGTGATGCCATCGCAGGCAAGCCAGCTCCCACACAAGCCGGCTCCTACAGGTTTTAGCCCCCCCTGACAGCCGATTCAGCTGTCATACCCCTCTTTTCAGCTTTCCCGGCTGGGCCGCCCCCCTGTTTCAGCCGGGATTCTGCGGCCAGAGCGCACAAAATAGCCGCAATGCCCAACCCCATGGACCCGTGCCCCCATGCAAACCACCAATACCGTCCTGATGATCCGCCCGGCGCACTTTGCCTTTAACCCGGACACCGCGATCAACAACCGCTTCCAGCGCGCCCCCGTGGACCCGGTGGCCGCACAGCATAAAGCGCTGCAAGAGTTCGACGGTTACGTCGACACCCTGCGCCAGCATGGCGTGGAAGTGTTGGTGGTGCAGGACACGCCCGCGCCCCATACCCCGGATTCGATCTTCCCCAACAACTGGTGGAGCAGCCATGCCGACGGCAGCCTGGTGCTGTACCCGATGGAAGGCCAGAACCGCCGCCTGGAGCGCAACAAAGGTGTGCTGCAAGTGCTGGAGCAACGCTTCGCAATCAAAGACACCATCGACTTCAGCCACCTGGAACAACAGAACATGTTCCTCGAAGGCACCGGCAGCATGGTCCTCGACCGCCAGCACCGCATCAGCTACGCCTGCCACTCCGGGCGCACCCACCACGATGCCCTGCGCCAGTTCGCCGAACGCCTGGACTATCAGGTCTGCGCCTTCCACGCCGTCGACCGCCATCACGCACCGATCTACCACAGCAACGTGATGATGAGCGTCGGCCGCGACCTGTCGGTGGTGTGCCTCGACGCGCTGCCCCACGCCCACGAGCGCCAGGGCCTGGAACGCTCCCTGCGCGACACCGGCAAAGACATCCTGGCCCTGGACTTCGACCAGTTGGAAGCCTTCGCCGGCAACATGCTCGAACTTCACGACCGCGATGGCCAGCCGTTGCTGGTGATGTCCGCCAGCGCCTGGCACTCGCTCAAGCCGGCGCAGCGCCAGCATGTGGAACGCCACACCCACCCAGTGGTGGTGAATATCGACAACATCGAACGCATCGGCGGCGGCAGTGCCCGCTGCATGTTGGCCGAAGTGCATCTTCCGGCCCGCGCCTCATTCCAATAAGGAGTTATTCCATGACCCGTTATATCGACGTCAACGACCTCAGCTACCTGGTCTCGCAAAAAGGCCTGCAAACCTGCATCACCGAGATGGCCGAGTACATCCGCGCCGACTACCTGCGCTGGAATGACTTCGAGAAATGCGCGCGCCTGGCCAACCACTCGCCCGAGGGCGTGATCGAGCTGATGCCGGTCTCGGATGCCTCGTTGTATGCCTTCAAATACGTCAACGGCCACCCGAAAAATACCCAGAGCGGCATGCTCACGGTCATGGCGTTCGGCGCCCTGGGGGATGTGGACACCGGCAAGCCGGTGCTGCTCAGCGAAATGACCCTGACCACCGCGATCCGCACCGCCGCCACCTCGGCCCTGGTCGCACGCTACCTGGCGCGGGACAACAGCCACAGCATGGCGCTGATCGGCAACGGTTCGCAAAGTGAGTTCCAGGCCCTGGCGTTCCATGCCTTGCTGGGCATCAATGAGATCCGCCTGTTCGATATCGATTCCAAGGCCATGCACAAGCTGGCGAACAACCTCAAGGCCTTCCCGGCGATCAAAGTGGCCCTGGCCGCAAGCGTTGCCGAGGCGGTGAAAGGCGCCGATATCGTCACCACCGTGACCGCCGACAAGGCCTACGCCACCATTCTTACCGACGACATGATCGAGCCCGGCATGCACCTCAATGCCGTGGGCGGCGACTGCCCCGGCAAGACCGAGCTGGACCGGCGCATTGTCGAGCGCGCACGGGTGATCGTCGAGTACGAACCACAAAGCCGTATCGAAGGCGAAATCCAGCATATGCCCGAGGATTCGCCGGTCACCGAGCTGTGGCAAGTGATCAACGGCCAGAAGCCGGGCCGGGAAAACGCACGCCAGGTCACCCTGTTCGACTCGGTGGGTTTTGCCCTCGAAGACTACTCGGCCCTGCGTTATGTGCTGGATGTGGCCAAGGCCCTGGACGTGGGTAGCGAACTGGAACTGGTGCCAGACCTGGCCGACCCCAAGGACCTGTTCGCGCGCTTGGCGCAGCAGCCGGTCGCACAGCATAAAAAGCGCGCCTGAAACCGCTCTGGCCTGCCGCTTTGCGCAAGCGGCGGGCCGTAAACGTTGGTTTGAAAAGCCGATATACAGGGTGTTGCAGCCGATTCCGCTGCCACCTGCGTTTTAACAGCGTATTCCGCGTGCCAAGGCCTAGGTAAACGACACAAAAAACGCACCACCATGAAGCATTCTGAGCGCGACCAAAGAGTCAGCACATGAATGTATGCCGCACCCTTTCTACTGCCCTGACATCAATTACAAAATATAGGGAAAACACCATGACTCCGCTCCGATCACTCGTCGCCGCGCTGCTCCTGCCTTTGTGCGCCACCGCCGTCCAGGCCCAGGAATGGAAAGAAATCCGTTTCGGCGTGTTCCCCGAGTACCCACCCTTTGAATCCGTGGCCGCCGACGGCAGCCTGCAAGGTTTCGACATTGAGCTGGGCAACGCCATCTGCGCCAAGCTTGAAGTCAAGTGCACCTGGGTCCACAACGAATTCGACGGCATGATCCCGGCGCTGCGTGCGCGCAAGTTCGACGCCATCATGTCCTCCATGGCCGTGACCCCGGCCCGGCAAAAACAGATCGATTTCAGCGATCGCCTGTTCCTCAGCCCCACCTCGGTAATCACCCGCAAGGGCGCCGGTTTCGGCGACACCCCGGAATCCCTCAAGGGCAAACAGGTCGGCGTGCTCCAGGGCTCGCTGCAAGAAGCCTACGCCCGCGCCCACCTGGCCAAGCTCGGTGCCCAGGTCAAGGCGTACCAGTCCCAGGACCAGAACTACGCCGACCTGCAAAACGGCCGCCTCGACGCAACGCTGACCGACAAGCTCGAAGCCCAGCTCAACTTCCTGTCCAAGCCTGAAGGCGCCGACTACCAGTCCGGCCCGGCCTTCAAGGACCCGACCTTGCCGCTGGACATTGCCATGGGCCTGCGCAAGAACGACCAGGAACTGCTGGCGCTGATCAACAAGGGCATCGCGGCCATCCAGGCCGATGGCACTTACGCGCTGATCCAGAAGAAATACTTCGGTGACGAAGATATCTATCACGAGTAATCCCCCGCCCTATCCCCTGTAGGAGCCGGCTTGCCAGCGCTGGCGGTGCGATAAACACCGCCATTTGCGGCAGGTTCCTACCGGTTCTATCGAGACTTTCCCGTGAATGAACTCCTCAACCTGCAAGGCTTCGGCCCGCTGTTGGCCCAGGGTGCCTGGATGACCATCAAGCTGGCGTTCCTCGCGCTGGTTCTGAGCCTGAGCCTGGGCCTGATCGCCGCCGGTGCCAAGCTGTCCAGCCATAAACTGTTGCGCATCCCCGCCACTCTCTACACCACCTTGATCCGCAGCGTGCCGGACCTGGTGCTGATCCTGCTGATCTTCTACAGCCTGCAACTGTGGCTCAACGACCTGACCGAGATGCTCGGCTGGAATTACTTTGAAATTGATCCCTTCACCGCCGGGGTCGTCACCCTGGGTTTTATCTACGGTGCGTATTTCACCGAAAACTTTCGCGGCGCGATGCTCAGTGTGCCGGTGGGCCAACTGGAAGCGGCAACTGCCTACGGCTTGAGCCGCTGGCAGCGCTTTCGGCTGGTGATGTTCCCGCAGTTGATGCGCTTTGCCTTGCCGGGGCTGGGCAATAACTGGCTGGTGCTGCTCAAGTCCACCGCGCTGGTGTCGATCATTGGCCTGGCCGACTTGGTCAAGGCCGCGCAGAACGCCGGCAAGACCACCAATGATCCGCTGTACTTCCTGATCCTGGCGGGCCTGGTGTACCTGGTGATCACCACCCTCTCCAACCGCATCTTCAAACGCCTGGAACGGCGCTACAACGTCGGCATCAAAGGGGTGGCGCGATGATTGAACTGATCCAGCAATATGGCCTGGCGTATCTGTGGACCGATGGTTCGGGCTTTTCCGGGGTGGCCATGACCTTGTGGCTGTTTATCGTGTCGGTGATCCTCGGGTTTTTCCTGTCGATCCCGTTGGCAATTGCCCGCGTCAGCGAGCACTTCTGGCTACGCTGGCCGGTGGAGGTGTACACCTACCTGTTTCGCGGTACGCCGCTGTATATCCAGTTGCTGATTTGCTACACCGGCCTCTACAGCCTGGAAGTGGTGCAGGACAATGCCCTGCTCAATCAGTTTTTCCGCAATGCGTTGAACTGCACCCTGCTGGCCTTTGTGCTCAACACCTGTGCCTACACCGTGGAAATCTTCGCCGGGGCCATTCGCAACATTCCCCACGGCGAGATTGAAGCAGCACGGGCCTATGGCTTGCACGGCTGGCGGATGAACCTGTTCGTGGTGATCCCCGCCGCGCTGCGCCGCGCGTTGCCGGCCTACAGCAACGAAATGATCCTGATGCTGCACGCCACATCCCTGGCATTTACCGCCACCATCGCCGACATCCTCAAGGTGGCCCGCGACGCCAACGCCGAAACGTTCCTCACGTTCCAGGCCTTCGGCATTGCCGCACTGCTGTACATGCTGCTGTCCTTTGCATTGGTGGGCCTGTTCCGACTGGCCGAACGACGCTGGATGCGCTTTCTTGTCCCGACCCGAGGCTAACCCATGAATCAGTCCGCACAGGCCCTGGCCGCCCATCCCACCCACATTGCCGCGCCCCGCCCGAGCGTGGTGGCGGCCGGCGCCAACGTCAAACTCAAGGTCGAAGACCTGCATAAAAGCTACGGCGACCATGAAGTGCTCAAGGGTGTTTCGCTCAACGCCAGCAAGGGCGATGTAATCAGCCTGATCGGCGCCAGCGGCTCCGGCAAGAGCACCATGCTGCGCTGCATCAACTTCCTCGAACAACCCGACGCCGGGGTGATCACCCTGGACGGCATCAGCATTGAAATGCGCCAGGGTCGCGCAGGCGTGCAAGCGCCACACCAGGCGCAACTGCAGAACCTGCGCACGCGCCTGGCCATGGTGTTTCAACACTTCAACCTGTGGAGCCACATGACCGTGCTGGAGAACATCTGCATGGCGCCGCGCCGGGTGCTGGGTGTGAGTGGCGCCGAGGCAGAAAAACGCGCGCGCATGTACCTGGATAAAGTCGGCCTGCCGGGCCGGGTCGCCGATCAATACCCGGCGTTTCTCTCCGGTGGCCAGCAACAGCGCGTGGCCATCGCCCGGGCCCTGGCCATGGAGCCGGAGATTATCCTGTTCGATGAACCGACCTCGGCGCTGGATCCAGAGCTTGTAGGGGAAGTCCTAAAAGTCATACAGACGTTGGCCGAGGAAGGTCGTACCATGCTCATGGTCACCCACGAAATGGGCTTTGCCCGGCAAGTGTCCAGCCAGGTGCTGTTCCTGCACCAGGGCCGCGTCGAAGAACAAGGCAGCGCCGAGATCCTCGACCACCCCACCAGCGAACGCTTGCAGCAATTTCTCTCCAACCGCTTGAAGTGAACACAGAACCGACCATGGATACCAAGGCCAACGGACCCCATTCCTCCCCTGCGCTGGATCGCATTGATGAAGCCATCATCGATGTGCTGCGCCATCAGGGGCGCATCACCTACGAGAAGCTGTCTTCGCTGGTGCACCTGACGCCCAGGCCCTGCCTGGAGCGGGTGCGCAAGCTGGAGCGGCGCGGGGTGATCCGCGGTTATGGCGCAATCATCGATGTGCAGATGGTCTCGCCGGGGTTGTCCTTGCTGGTGCTGGTGGCCTTGTCTAACCAGAGCGGGCGCTCGGCACAAAAAGCTTTTGAAGCCTGCGTCAAAGCCTGCCCGCAGGTATTCGAGTGCCAACTGATCAGCGGCCCCTTCGACTACAGCCTGCGCATGCGCTGCCGGGACATGGAGCACTACCGCGTCCTGACGGAAACCTGGTTGAACAATGATGAGCTGCACATCGATAAACTGGTGGCCCACCCGGAGTTGGCCGTGGTGAAAAATACGGCGACTGAGTTGGCCTGACCCCCATTCCCTGTCGCGATGAAGATCCAATGTGGAAGCTGGCTTGTGTGGGAGCTGGCTTGCCTGCGATAGCATCACCTCAGTACAACTGATAGACCGAGGCGTCTGCATCGCAGGCAAGCCAGCTCCCACACAAGCCAGCCCCCATATATTTCCCCACATGTTTTAACCATGCCCGCTTGAAATCCGCTTGCCTGGGCGCTCACCAATCAGCTTCGCCTGCCCATCCCGCTGCTTCCCCGTCCGCGCCTCACTGATCAACCCCGGTATCAACTTACCCTCCGGCAGATTCTTCCAGAATCGACTCGGCAAGTGCCCTTCCATGACCTTGGGATTCAACCGCGCCGGGTTGAAGATATGGCTGTAATAGGTCAGCCACATGGCACTGTGTGGGTCCTCGACATTCTGTGCCAACTGCTGCCATTGCTCCGGGCACTGGCGTTGGTGGATCAGCTGCTCACCGTCGTAATACACCCCGTCCAGGGGCGTGGCGATCATCCAGCGATGACGGCCCATGCGCCCGACAAAGTGCTGGCTGGCGCTGTGCAAAATATCGTGGGCCGGCTCGTGCCAGGCCACGTACTCCGGCAGCTCCGGGCCCGCCGCCGGCAGGGCGATAAAACGCACAAACGCATGCAGGTGATGGGCCTCGCGCCGCACCTGCTTGATCCGCCGCTGCAACTCGCTGCCCAGTTGATCCCCCGCCATCATCGCCGTGCGGTCGCCATGGCTGACGCGCCACAGCACTTCATACAACAGGCTCCAGCGCTGCTCGCCGTGGTAGCAGGCTGCACTTTCCAACAGCTCCAGCAGGGCCTTGGGAATGCGCGCCTGGAACGGGCCGTTGTGCGCCGGGTAGTGCTCGTCGGTGGCGAACAGGTCCGCCACTTCCGCTTCGCCCCAACTGACATGGCTGGGGTCGACCTGATGGCTGAGCAGCCAGCGCGCCTGCTCGCGCCAGGTGCTGAACAGGTTGTCGCATTCCAGGCTGATCATCCCCACAACCCCATCTGTTGCGGTAGCGGGCGGTCGCGCAGTTGCTCGCGCAGCAACACACTGGTGCTTTCCGCTTGCTGGGGGTGGTAGTCGCTGGTGATGAAAAACGGCTTGGCCTTGCTCAGCACGCAGCGCATGCGCGCCAGGTCTTCAAAACGGATCTTGCGTTGCAGGCGCAGCGCCACCAGGCGTTCGGTGGTGCGCAGGCCAATCCCCGGGATACGTGCGATCAACGTCGCCTCGGCACGGTTCAGGTCCAGCGGGAACACCTCGCGATGCTCCAGGGCCCAGGCCAGCTTGGGGTCGATATCCAGCGCCAGATCCCCCGGCCCGGCGAACAGTTCATTGGCACGGAAACCATAACTGCGCAGCAGGAAATCCGCCTGGTACAACCGGTGCTCGCGCATCAATGGCGGCGCCGCCAGGGGTACGCTTTTCGGGCTATTGGGAATCGGACTGAAGGCCGAGTAATACACCCGGCGCAACTTGAAGTTGCCATACAGCGCCTCGGCCCCGTGCAGGATAGTGCTGTCGTCCGTGTCATCGGCGCCGACAATCATCTGCGTACTTTGCCCGGCCGGGGCGAAACGCGGTGCCCGGGGCTCGTTGAGCACGGTTTGCTCGCCGGTAAAAATCGTCTGCATCGCCTGCTTGATCGAACCGATCTGCTTCTCGGGCGCGAGGAGCTGCAGGCTTTTATCGGTGGGCAATTCAATGTTCACGCTCAAGCGATCGGCATACCGCCCGGCCTCGGCAATCAACGCAGGATCGGCTTCGGGAATGGTCTTGAGGTGGATATAACCGCGAAAGTCATGCACCTCGCGCAACAACTTGGCGACCCGCACCAGTTGCTCCATGGTGTAGTCCGCCGAGCGGATGATCCCCGAACTGAGAAACAGCCCGCTGACGCAATTGCGCCGGTAGAAGTCCAGGGTCAGGCTCACCACCTCCTCCGGGTTGAACCGGGCACGGGGCACATCGCTGGAACGGCGGTTGACGCAGTATTGGCAGTCGTAGAGGCAGAAATTGGTCAGCAGCACCTTGAGCAGCGACACACAGCGCCCATCGGGGGTATAGCTGTGGCAGATGCCCATGCCATCGCTCGACCCCAGCCCGGCCTTGCCCTCGGAGCTGCGCCTGGGCGCCCCGCTGCTGGCGCAGGACGCGTCGTACTTGGCCGCATCCGCGAGGATGCTGAGTTTTTCGATCAACTGCATGGGGGGAGCCACCATATACTGTATTTTTGTACAGTATCAGAAGGATCGCCCCGCATTCAAGAGGTGGCCGGTGAACGGTCGAGTATTCCCCCGAGGCTGAAAACCTACGGGGAACAGCCGAACGTCGACATTACGGCGTAAGACCACTTAACAGGGTTTCCGATTCACCGACGACCCCCAACGCCTGCAAAACATCATTGATCGCGCCAACATGCCCAAGGTCCTCAGGGCTTGCTGACCCGCAAAGCACGTTAAGGAGTGAAATCAGGAGCGTAATCCGTGCCGCGTCGATCCGGTCTGACTTGGTGACTTTGGGTGAAATACGTAATGCGCTGGTATGCACTTGCTCTTTCAAGTAACCAATAAGCTCTGCCTTGTTCATAAGGAGACTCCTGTGCCTGATTCCCATGGACAAGCATCAGCCTATAAAAAATACCCCGTGGGCTCTACTGTCATAACTGACAGGTCTATACGAGTTAGAGAGGCGCACAGATCCCGATCCGGCAAAGGTCCTGCATCGCCGGCCACTACGCGCAGCTGGGCTTGCGGCCTTCAATCATCACGGGTCAACACTTCCAGCAACTCGATCTCGAAACACAGATTGCTGTTGGGCTGGATATGCGCCCCCATCGCCCGCTCGCCATACGCCAGATGCGCCGGCACAAACAGCTTGCGCACCCCACCGACCTTCATCCCCATCAGGCCCTGGTCCCAGCCTTTAATAACCCGACCGCTACCGATCACACACTGAAACGGCTTGCCTCGCGCCCAGGACGAATCAAACACCGTACCGTCTTCCAGGGTGCCGGTGTATTGAGTGGTGATCAGCGCCCCCTTGACCACGGTCTTGCCGTCGCCTGGGCGGATGTCGGTGATTTGCAGTTCTTCGTTGTTCATGGAGGATCTCGTAGGGTTCACACTGGCTGGCTTTTTCCCAGAACCAAGCGCCTTTGGCAAGCGCCCTCTAAAGGATCCAGGCTACGCCTCAGCCAGAAGCGCCTGACTTAACCCCGTCCATTTTTTCCCCTCTTATAAAAAACCAACCACCCCGGTTGCACAACAATAAGAGGTCACACCCCAATGAGCCAACCAACAAGCCCTGTCCGCGTCGCTGTCGTGCAGTTCGACCCCCAGGTCGGCCTGGGTAACCGCGAAAGCAACCTTCATCGCAGCCTGGCCTTGGCCGCGGAGGCGGTCAATGGTGGAGCTAACCTGATCGTGCTGCCCGAGTTATCGAACTGCGGCTACTTCTTCAACAGCCGCCAGGATGCATTCGAGCATGCCGAGGTTGTTCCTGGCGGGGCCAGTGTGCAGGCCTGGATGGCGTTTGCGGCCACGCACCAGGTGTATCTGGTGGCGGGCCTGAATGAGATCGATGGCCGGCAGTTGTTCAACACTGCACTGTTGCTGGGCCCGGATGGGTTGATCGGCAAGTACCGCAAGGCCCATTTGTGGAACCTGGAAAAACTCTGGTTCACTCCCGGCAACCTGGGCTTTCCAGTGTTTGAAACGCCTATTGGACGGATTGGCCTGTTGATCTGCTGGGACATCTGGTTCCCGGAAGTGCCACGGATCCTCAGCCAGCAAGGCGCCGATATTATTTGCAGCCTCAACAACTGGGTGTGGACACCGCCGCCACTGTTCGACGAGGCCGGTAAATGCATGGCGTCGTACCTGACCATGACCGCCGCCCACGTCAATAATGTGTTTATCGCCGCCGCCAGCCGGATCGGTGAGGAGCGCGATGCACGCTACCTGGGCTGTTCGTTGATTGCCGGGACCAATGGCTGGCCTATCGGCAATGTAGCGTCGGCCAACCGCCAGGAAATCCTGTTCGCCGATATCGACCTGACCAGCGCCCGCAGTGCGCCGATCTGGAACAGCCTCAACGACCTGCAACGTGACCGGCGCAATGATCTCTACGATCAGATGCTCGGGTATTGCCAACACCCCGCCCTGCCACGCTGAAGGGAGGGTGGGCCATGGAAAATCTATTCACGAAACCCGGGACCAAGCGATCTCAGGCCGATAAGGCAATCATCGCCTTGGGGCTCGTCAGCGCCCTGCTGATCCTCTGGACGACCCTCACCCATCAAGGCTCCTGGCCCAGCTACGGCGAGATGGTGGCGGGTTTTCCCGAGCCAATCGCCTGGCTACGCTGGGTACTGGGGGATATCAGCGAGGTAGCCTTCTACAAGCATGAACTGGCCTCCCTCGGGTTGCTGGCGGGGGCCTACCTGGCCTGGTGGGCCAGCCGCACCGGCAAGCGCTGGCAAGGCTTTGCGATTTGCTACGGCAGTGGGCTGTGGCCGTGGCTGGTGAGCAGCTCCCTGCTGGGCCTGCTGTTGAGCAACCTGTTGTGGGGGTGGACGGTCACTGCTGACACCTGGCAACCCACCTTCGCCGCGTTTGTTTCCCTGCCGGCGGCGATGGTGCTGATGTTTGGGGGTGGCTGGAAGGTCACCCTCAACGGTGCGCTGCTGGGCGCCCTACTGGTCACGCCCCTGTGCTTGCTGATCGTCAATTTTGTGTGCGTCCCCCTGGGTTTGCCCGTGGTGATTGGCAACGTACTGGGCATGGCGCTAGGCAGTGTGGTTGCCTTTGTAGTCTGTCGGCGCGTCCCGGCGCTGGTGCGCTCCGGCTATATCGCCCCGACCAGGCCGGTGCCGGTCAAGCCACAGTCTTATGGCGTGGCCTGGAGCCTGCGCCGGGTCCTGGCGGACTTTACCGAAGCGCCGTTTTTTGGCAATGAATGGGCCAGCCTTGGCCTGCTGGCGGGTGTCCTGCTGGCCTATGCCTTGAACCCCATGAGCGCCGCCTATGGCTCGGGGCTGGTGCTGCAACTGATAGGCGCCCAGGCACTGACATCGGCATTGGGCGTCGTACTCTGGCGCAGCCAGTGGATCAAGCGCGGTTGGTATCCCACCTATGTGCCGCTGGTGTCGGTCGTACCGGCAGCGGTGCTGACCCATGGCGGGAGTTGGATGGTGATCGGCTCCAGTGCGTTGCTTGGCGCACTGCTGGCGCCGCCTCTGGCCTGTGCCATTGCAGGGCGACTGCCCCCCCACTTTCATCCGTATATCGGCAACGTGATCTCGATGGCGTTGAGCACCTTGTTGATTGTGCCTCTGGTGGGAAGACTGGTCGCGTAAACAAGCGGGTAAGGCTCATGTGCCTTACCCGCTTCCGGCCTCACAACCACCGCCAAAACCGCCCCCAGAACCCCCGCTCCAGATCCGCCTTGCACCCTGCATACTGGCGCGCATACAGATCGGAGCGGGCCTTGACCTTGCCGGCAACCGGCAACAGCCACGCCTTGCTGGCGTAGGTGCGGTTACGGTAGCCGCCCCAGCCTTCGTGGTAGTTGAGGTACTGGCCATAGGCGTCGTATTTGTACACGCCGTTGATGCTGGCGGTCTTGTCCATGTACCAGCCGACAAAGTCGATGGCATCGTCGAAGTCCTGGCGGCTGGCCCAGTTGCGGCCGGTGCTTTTCTGGTAGTCGCCCCACACTTCATCCTTGGCCTGGGCGTAGCCGGCGGCGGTG
Organism: Pseudomonas sp. GW821-FHT01D09; assembly: GCF_059422465.1. Classification (NCBI taxonomy): domain Bacteria; kingdom Pseudomonadati; phylum Pseudomonadota; class Gammaproteobacteria; order Pseudomonadales; family Pseudomonadaceae; genus Pseudomonas; species Pseudomonas sp. GW821-FHT01D09. The sequence continues at coordinate 19,922 of NZ_JBWKWY010000010.1, read as the reverse complement.
CTGACGCGGCCCCAGGGGATGATCCAGAGCAGGTATTTGCGCGGGGTCTTGGCGTTTTGCCGGAAGCCCGACTCCTGATACATGATGGCGAACGGCACCTGGATCGGCACGCCCCAGCGCTTCTGGGTGACTTTGGCTGCGTCGTACCAGTCGTCTTTTTCGCGGAAGATGCCGCAGATGTCGTCAGGGGTGCGTGGCGGTGAGGTGCCGCACGCCGCCAGCAGGCTGGTGAGCAACAACAGGGTTGTGGTTTTTAGCGGGGTCAAAAGCATACCTTGGCGTGAGCGCGTAAAAAGCCGACAGTTTACGCGCTCACGCCAGGTGTTGGGGTCAAGACATCAACGGGCCTTGATCAAGCCACGGGTACTTTGCGGGTCGAAATGGCCAGGCGGCCGATGCCAAAGCTCAAGGCGGCCCCCAATACCAACATCAACAAGGTGCTCCACGCTGCGCGGGACAGTTGCTTGGCTGCGACTTCACCCGCTTCGCGAGCCTTTTGTTCGGCCTGGGCCTTGAGCTCTTCGACTTTCTGCACGGCCTGCTGATAAGCCTGGGCATAGTTCTCGACGATCTGGCTGGCCTCGGCCTGGCTCTTGCCGGTGCGGGCGGCGACGATGTTGACCAGCGCCTCTTTGTCGGCGGCATTCAACGCCGGTTCACCGGAAGCCTTGACGCGCTCGAACCATTGCTTGAGCTCGGTCGCGGCCTGGGCCGGGTTGGTGGCGGCCTCAGTGGCCGCTTGCTCGCCATCTGCGGCCGCCTGGTTAGCTTTTTGCTCGACGTTAGCCGGATCCAGTTCAGCCTTGCCGCTTTGCTTGAGCAAGGTGTCGAGTTCGCCCTGCAGGCTCTCCCAATCCAGGCGGATGCCCTTTTCGTCCATCTGCTGCTTGACGCTGTCGCTGATGCCGGGGGCCACGGCGGCAATGCCGCTACCGGCCGCCGACAGGCCTTTGCCCACCACATTGCCTGCGGCGCCGACCACGCTGGTGGCCAATGCCGCCAGCAGCCAGGTGGTGAGCAAGGTGGTGATGGTCCAGCTCAGGACGCCATGCAGGCCGCCGCGATCCGGGGCGGTGCGGCCGGCGACGAAAGCACCCACGCCAATCGCCAACAGTGTGGAGACAAACAGCCAGATGCCAGCACCGGTGCCAAAACCGCTCAACGGGTTGCCAGCCGCCATGGGGTCGACCGCACTGGCGCCGATGGCGGTGCCCAGTACGCTGAGCACCAGGTAGGTCACCAGGGCAATTGCACTACCGGCCAGTACCGAGCCCCAGGACACACGAAAGGGCGAGCGGCTGGTTTCATATAAAGGGGTCATGATCTTTCCTTGGACAAATGAGTAGGCCGTCAGTGTGTCCAGGCCGACGCCTACGGTCTCGGCACAATTGCACTAGGCGGGCTGGTGCATTCGCACCCCGCCAAGCCGAATCGGTCTGCACTATGCTCAAGGCCAGTTGTCGTACTCCACACCAGCCAGACATGCCCTCCTACAGGAAGCAGGAGGTGCCATTGTCGTTATGTCGCCATTTTGGAGAAACCATGAGCCAGGCCGTCCTCGCCCAAGAAACCAATCGCCGCCAATTGCAGCAGATCATTTCCGGCCTGTCCGACGGGGTGATTCTTGCCGAGATCGATCAGACAATCCTTTGGGCCAACGAGGCGGCGCTGACCATGCACGGCCTGGACGAGATTGCCGGGCTGGGGGCCAACACCGCCGAATACGCCGAGCGCTTTGGCCTGCGCTATCGCAACAATCACCCGCTGGCCCTGGAGGCCTATCCGCTGAGCCGGGTGGCCAACGGTGAAGAATTCAGTGACGTGGTGGTCGAAGTCACGCCCACCGCCGACACCGACCGCACCTGGGTCCATCGCCTGCGCAGCCTGGCGCTCACCGACAGCGCCGGCAAGCCGGAGTTGCTGGTGCTGATCTTGAGCGACGCCACCGAATGGGCCAGCGCCGAACAGCGCTTTGAAAAGACCTTCAACGCCAACCCGGCGCCGGCGGTGATCTGCCGCTTGAGTGATTTGCGCTATATCAAGGTCAACCAGGGTTTCCTGGAAATGACCGGCCACAACCGCGACCAGGTGATCGGCCGCTCGGTGTACGAACTGGACGTGCTGGAACAGGCCGAGCGCAAGGAGCTGGCCATCCAGCGCCTGAGCGAAGGGGCAACCATCCCGCAGATGCAAGCCGAGCTGAAGCTGCCCGAAGGCGGCAGCAAGCTGGTGATTGTCGCCGGCCAGCCGCTGGATATGAACGATGAGGAATGCATGCTGTTCTCCTTCACCGACCTTGAGCCCCGGCGCAAGGCCGAGACCGCCCTGCGCCAGAGCGAGGAGCGCTTTGCCAAGTCCTTCCGCCTGACACCGGTGCCAACCCTGGTGTGCGATGCAGACAACTTGCAGGTGGTGGACGTCAACGATGCGTTCATGAGCATCACCGGCTATACCAGTGAAGAACTGATCGGCAAATCCATCAGCGAGATCAACTTTATCGACAACCGCGACGCCTGCACGCAGTTGTTCGCCACCCTGGAAAAAGCCGGCAACCTCGACGGCCATGACCTGAAGATCCGCAAGAAAGGCCATGAGGTGATTGATTGCGTGGTGTCGGCTGACACCGTGTGCATCCAGGACACCGCCTGTTACCTGCTGGTGATGATGAATATCACCGAGCGCAAACGCTCGGAGCTGGAGTTGGTGTCGGCCATCGAGGAAGTGATGAAGGACGCATCCTGGTTCAGCCAGACCCTGATCGAAAAACTGGCCAACGCCAAGAGCGTCAACAGCCCCAACCTGCCAAACATCGCCTTCACCGACCTGACCGCCCGCGAACGGGATGTGCTGGGGTTGATCTGCGAAGGCCTGGCCGACAAGGAAATCGCCTCGCGCCTGAAGCTGGCGCCCAATACCGTGCGCAATCATGTGGCCACGGTGTATTCCAAGCTCAATGTGCACAGCCGCAGTGCCGCCATCGTCTGGGCCCGGGAACGCGGGCTGTTTGCCGGGGAGCGACGGGTAAAAACCGCAAAATAAGGTGCAAATGCACTAGGGCTACCAGTGCAAATTCGCCTTATTGCACGCCGATACGCTGCTTAACCTTGAAGGGTAGGCACAGGGTGTGAAGCCCTGGGTCATGGTGATTTTTTGCCCTTGAAGGAGGCATCATGAAAAGTGAACAGGTCAAAGGCCGCGTTGAAAAAGCCGTGGGCAAGGCTCAGGATTTCCTCGGCGAGATGACCGATGACGAACAACTCCAGGCCCGGGGCGTAGCCCGCCAGGCAGCCGGCCAACTGCAACAGACCTATGGCGATGTGCTGGACAATGTTGGCGACTTTGCCCAACGCAAGCCCCTGGCCACCGTGGCAATCGTGGCTGGCGTGGGTCTGCTGCTGGGCCTGTTGTTGCGTCGTCGTTAATGGGGGCTGGCATGTTTACCCTGGCCCAACTGCGAAACTGCATCGAAGAAGCCCTGTTGCCGCTGACCTGCGAATTCACCCTGTGCCGCGACTCATCACTGACGCTGAAGGTATTTGATGCCGAAAGCGGCCGCGTGGACCTGGTCGTCACCGGGATCAGCGTGAACAAGCTCAAGACCCCGCAGGACGTCGCGACGATGGTCGAGGAACTGCGCTATGAGTTGCACAGCAACACCGTGGGCGGGGCGATCTCCATCTGACCCCACCCCTTTGTAGGCACTTATCCCCTGTGGGATAGGGGATACAGCTCCGCGCGTGAGTCTTGCCACGCCTACAAAGAGCGTGGCTTCAACGATGCACCGATAAAGTAGAACAACCCCCCGGCCACGATAAACCCCGCCAGCATGTAGAACATGTAGTGCGCCGGCAGGCTGGCCAGTACCAGCCCGCATAACACCGGCCCCAGCGCGGCGCCAAGGTTGGAGAGGTTTTGCGCGCCGTAGTACATGCCGCGCAGGTGGTCCGGGGCGATGCGGTCGATAAACATGTATTCGGCGGGGAACACGATGATTTCCCCCACGGTAAAGATCGCCATCGACACCACCCACCACCACACGCTGGTGGACAGCGCAAAGCCCATCACCCCCAGCATGAACATGCCCAGCCCCAGGAGCAGCCAGCGGCTCAGGTGACGGTGGCTGATCTGCCGGCCAATCACGTATTGCAGAGCGATCACCAGCAGGGCGTTGGTGGTCAGGATGGCGCTGATTACGCTGTAGGTGTATTCGGCGTCCGAAGTGGTCACCAGGTACTGCGACAGGTAGGCAGTGAACTGCCCGAACACCACCGCGCTCAGCAATCCGCCCAGGGTGAAGCACACCAGGCGATGATCGCGCAGCAGCACCCGGCCCACCGCGAGGAAGGGCACCGGCTTTTGCGCGGTGTCCACCGTCGCCAGGCTGCGGTCGCCCCAGCGCCAGTAGAGCAGGAAGAAACCGATCCCCAGCAGCACCGACAAGACAAACGGCAGGCTCATATCGACCTTGGCCACCATCGCCCCCAAAAACGGCCCTACCGCATAGCCGATATTGGTCAGGGTGTACTTGATGGAAAACACTTCACTGCGCGCATCGACGGGCAACAGGCTGGCAAACCCGGCCTTGACCGCGACATCGATCACCGCATACGCCAGGTTGATCAGGATCAGGCAACTGTAGAAAAGCCACAGCTCGCGGGCCAGCAGCGTGCCGACAAACCCCAGCACGAACAGCAGGCTCAGGCCCAGCAACAGCCGGTAGCTGTTGACCCGGTCCACGAGGAAACCGCCATACACACTCAGCAGGGAACCGACGATCAGCGAACTGCCGATCACCAGGCCCACTTCGCTGATGCCCAGGGCAAAGTGGCTGGACAAGTAGATCACCATGTACGGAAAGGTGATCGCCTTGGCCAGGGTCAGAATCAGCGTGGCTGACAGCAGCAGGTTTACGCTGCGGGGGTAGTTTCTTATGGTTTTAAGCATCCTGCTCTCTTTGCCTCGCGGCATGCGTTGCGCGGGGAATAAGCCGCTACCTTAACGCAGGATGAGCGGCAGAAAAGGCTGTTTTATGCATTTATGCAAAATTTAAATCCACAATCCTGAATAACGTGTATACGGTACTACTCTCTTTGCGCCAGCCTACTGACGAGTCCAAGAACAATGAAAACAGCTCTGCCGCGCACCAAACTATTGGCCAGCGCCTTGATTGTGATCGCGGTGATCGGCGGCGCAACGTATTACCTGCTGGGCCGCAATGCTGACACCGACCTGCTTGAAGGCGCCGAGTACAGCGAGGCACAGCTCGATGAGGGCGGTGTGGATGGCATTCGGGACCTGCCCTTGGCGCAAGCGAAAAAACGCCTGAATTACCTGATCCTCGATATGCGCGACAGCCTCAATCGCATCACGATGATCGAAAGCATGCGCCTGGAAATCGGCCCGGCCACCCCCGCGTCCAACGAGCCCCAGGCCCAGAAAGAACTGAGCTACGAAAAGCCCTTCGCGCCCTTCCCCGATCAACAACTGAAGGCGGCGTTGACCACCCTCAAGCAAACACCGCTGCACTTCCAACAGGTGTTTTTCGACAATGGCTCCGGGCTCAACCTGGATGTCGAAGCGATCCGCGACACCCTCAAGCTTGGCGCGCTGCCGGATCAGGAAAGCCAAGGTAGCTACCAGATCCAGACCGTGCATTTTCGCGATGGCACCCAACAGCCGTTCGCCGATGTGGTCCTTGAGGACGCCAATCGTGAAGCAGAGCCAAACCACACCAGCACCGAGCTGAAGGTCAACAAGCCGGTTGAACGCCTCCAGGTTGCCCTGCACTACCAGGCTTACCCAGGCTTCAGGAAAATCCTGCTGGACCCGGCCAACCCGAAAGCCACCGGTGAAAACGGCGAGGCTTACCAGCTGACAGCCCTGGGCGATTCACGCGCCGCCCTGCAACTGGCCACGCCAAAGCACAAGTCCTATGTGATCCAGGGCCTGACCGCCGACGGCAAGACCCTGTACAGCGGCGGCAGCAGCACCAACACCTCGCCCACGGCCGAACAAAAGGCCAACCTGCAGGCGTACTACAACGAACTGCTGCGCATGGCAGATAACTTCGCCGACTTCAAAAGTGCCGCGGCCGTGCAGGATCATCTGGAAAAATTCGCCAGCAGCCTGCCCAGCTCAGACAGCGAGCTGAGCAATGTCCAGGTGACTTACCAGTTTGAAGACACACCTGCCAGTGTGGTCATCTACCTGCTGGAGCCGGCGCAACCGCAGACGATCGATCTGGAACTGAGCAACAGCCTGCCCCCCCGTGAACGCTACATTGCCTTCGACAGTGCCAGCGAAAAAAAGGGCTTTATCGATAACCAGGGAAAATGGGTGGTCAAGCCACGCTTCGAGCGTATCGAGTACACCGAGATGCCCGATGTCTACCAGATGATGGTCGGCGAAAAATCCTCGGGCGAGGGCTGGAGCCAGCTGTTGTTCAAGTACTTTGCCTTTGTGCCGGGGACCCACACCCTCAATGAACTGCCGTTCGAGAGCATCGAGAAGCAGATAAACGACCGGCTGGTGGTGGTCCAGCGCGAAACCAACGGCCCCTATGGCATCTACGACGTCAAGAAATTGCAGCTCGTGGTGCCGATGAAGTACATCAACCCCAATGTCATCGGCAATGTGTTCATCGCCCGTCCGGGCCAGAAAACCTATGGTTCCGACTCGCTGTACGGCGCCTGGAGCCTGAGTGGCCAGGAACTGCTGGCGCCGCGCTATTCCAGCGTTAACGCAGAAGGCGCGTTTATCTACGCCACCTCTGCCGACAAGCAGCAAACCGACGTCTACGACCTGGGCATGAAAAAACTCAACCCGGCCAGCGCGACGGTCTTCGGCCAGTTTATCCAGGGCCAGCCCTTGCTGATCCAGGACCGTGGCAGCCGCAAATACAGCTTTATCAACGAACAGGGCAAGGCGCTGCCTTTTAGCCTGCCCTTCGATGACGTCAACCCGTTCTCCAACGGCATGGCGGTGGTGCAAAAGGGCAGCCGCTATGGCGCCATCGATGTGCACGGCAAACTGCGCGTGCCGGTGACCTACAGCACACTCAACCCCTTCCAGAAAAACCTGGCCTCAGCGCAAATGGACGGGTTTGAAGGCCTGGTATTGATCGACAAAAACAACCGCGTGGTGAAAAAACTGGGTTCGTATACCAGCTACAGCTTCCCGTCCAACAGCAACGAGGCGACCTATAGCATCTGGGATACGCAGGTGCCGAACCGAATCAATGTATTCGATGCCGATGGCAACCAGACCGATAGCTTCGAGCGCGAGTGAGTTGATACAGCTTGCCAGCGATAACCCAGCGCTATCAGGGAGCCTGTGGGTTTTTCGCGAGCAAGCTCGCTCCTACAAGGGGGGGCTCTTGCGCCCGTGAAATTAATCCTGTAATTTTTCATGAAATTTTTAGAAAAGAATTTCACGAAGCCCCATGGACAAACAAGAAGAACTGGACGCCCTGGCGATCCTGATCCACGACCTGCGTAAATACAAAAAACTGACCCTGGCCCAGTTGGCGCAAAAGATCGAGCGCTCCGTGGGGTTCCTGTCCCAGGTCGAGCGCGGGTTGTCGCGCCCGACCGTGGCGGACCTGACGGCCATCAGCCATGCGCTGGACGTGCCCACCACCTACTTCTACAGCCTGTCCAAGCCCAAGACGGTGGCTTGGGTCACCCGCCCCAACGAGCGGCGCACGGTGTATTACGCCAATGGCATCACCGACATCCTCGTCTCGCCCAGCATGCAGGGGGCGTTTTCGATCCTCGACAGCCTGCTCGAACCCGGCGCCAACAGTGGCGAGCAAACCATGAGCGACCGCGCCGAACAGGCCGGCTTTGTGCTTGAAGGCCACCTGACGCTGTGGGTCGAAGGCGAGGCCGACGCGGTCACCCTCGGCCCCGGCGACAGCTTTCACCTGGCCAGTTTCGCCCACTGCCGCTACGGCAACCTGACCGACCTGCCGGCCCGCGTGCTGTGGGTCTATAACTGAGGCACACCAAGGAGCGTCACCCGTGAAAAGCCATTGCGCCACGTTACTGGCCGAAGTGCGGACCTTTCGCCAGAACCATCCCGAGGTACGTTACGTCGACCTGATTGCCCTGGACATCCCCGGGCGTTTCTACGGCAAGCGCTACCCGGTTGAAATGTTGGAAAAAGTCGCCGCCGGCAGCCCCCTGAAGCTGCCACAGAACGCGGTGCTGCTGGGCGCCCAGGGCGGTTTGTTCAAGATCGGCGACTATTGCTTCCACGACGGCGACCCCGACGCCAACCGCCGCCTGGTGCCCGGCACGCTCAAGCCGGTGAGCTGGGAAGCGCAACCCCTGGGGCAGATGCTGATCACCTCCGACGGCACCGAAGCCCCCATCGAATTTGAACCCCGCGAAGTGTTGGCCAAGGTCCTGGAGCGCTTGCACGGCAAGGGCATTCACCCGGTGGTGGCGTTCGAGCTGGAGTTCTACCTGTTCGACCGCAAACTCGCCGACGGCCTGCCGCAATTTGCCCGCGACCCGTTGAGCGACGACCCCGATGACCAACCGACCCTGCATATCGAGCGGCTGTCGCGTTTCGCCCCGGTGCTCGATGACATGGTGCAGACCGCCCAGGCCCAAGGGATCGACATTACGGTGATCACCGCCGAGCTGGGCCCCGGCCAGTTCGAGATCAATTTCGGCCACCTCGACGACGGCCTGCGCGCCGCCGACTGGGCCGCCCTGTTCTGCCGCAGCACCCGTGGCGTGGCGCTCAAGCACGGCTATCGCGCCAGCTTCATGGCCAAGCCCTACCTGCAACATCCGGGCAGTGGCATGCATGTGCATGTCAGCCTGTACGACGCCGCCGGTAACAACCTGCTGGCGGCGCACCAGCAACAGCCCTTGCGCCACGCGGTGGCGGGCTGCCTGGAACTGCTGCCGCACTGCATGCCGATTTTCTCGCCCAACCACAACGCCTTCCGCCGCCTGGGCGGTACGGTCAATGCGGCCACCCAGGCCAGTTGGGGCTATGAGGACCGGGATGCCTGCGTGCGCATTCCCGAGTCCGACCCGCGCAACCTGCGGATCGAACATCGGCTGGCCAGTGCCGACGCCAACCCGTACCTGGTGCTGGCGGCGATCCTGGTCGGGCTTGAACACGGCCTGGAGGCGGCGCGCGAACCTATCGCACCGCTGAACGAAGACCGCGCCAGCGGCCAGGCTTTCCCCCTGGAAATGCTTGAGGCCGTGCGCGCCATGCAGCAGCAACCGGCCCTGCGCGAAGGCTTGGGCGCGGAGTTTGTCGACGTCTATTGCGAAAACAAACGCCAGGATCACCTGGCCTTCCAGCAGGAGATCAATGCGCGGGAATATCGCTGGTATCTGTAGATACCGAGCACCCTGCACAGCCCTTGTGGGAGCTGGCCTGCTCCCACATTTTGAGCTTCGTGGCCTTGAGTAAGGTGTTATTTTGAAAAAGCCCGACCATCGCCCTCTCCTGCGGACTGCCCATGACCGACCAAAGCGCCCCTGCCCTCAAGGAAATCTTCAACCTCGAACGCCTGCAGCACATCGCCGATGAGATGAGCGCGGTGTACCCGCCATTCGATGCCAGGGGGTTTCTCAAGCACGCCAGCCGCGACCTCGCCGGTTTGTCGGTGATGCAGCGCATGGCCCGGGTCAGTGAAAGCCTGCATGCGGTGATGCCCCTGGACTACGCGCGCACCCTCCCGCATCTGTATGCCCTGGCCCCGCGCCTGAACAGTGGTTTTGTCAGCCTGTTCCTCGGGCACTATGTGGCCAGCTATGGCCTGGATGACTTCCAGCGCTCGATGGCGGCGCTCAAGTACTTCACCACCTTTGGCTCTGCCGAGTTTGCCGTGCGGGCATTTCTGCTCAAGGATTTCGAGCGCACCCTGGCGGTGATGCAGCAGTGGTCGCTGGATGACAATGAACATGTACGCCGCCTCGCCAGCGAGGGTTCGCGCCCGAGGTTGCCGTGGTCGTTTCGCCTGGCCCGGGTACAGGCCGACCCGCGCCTGTGCGCGTCGATCCTGGATAACCTCAAGGCTGACACGAGCCTGTATGTGCGCAAGTCCGTGGCCAACCACCTCAACGACATCACCAAGGACCACCCCGACTGGGTGCTGGAGATGATCGAGCACTGGTCCCTGGACAACCCCCACACCGCCTGGATCGCCCGCCACGCCCTGCGCAGCCTGATCAAGCAGGGCAATACCCGCGCGTTGACGATCATGGGCGCAGGCGCGCGGGCCGAGGTGCAGATCCACCAGTTCAAGGTCGAGCCGGCGGTGATTCGCCTGGGTGAGCGCATCAACCTGTCGTTTACCCTGGAATCCATGGCCAGCGCCCCGCAAAAACTGGTGGTGGACTACGCCATTGACTATGTAAAAAGCGCCGGCCATAGCGCCGCCAAGGTGTTCAAGCTCAAGGCCTTTACCCTCGGCGCGGGTGAACGGCATACCGTGCTGCGTGGCCAGCACATCCGCGACATGAGCACGCGCAAGCACTACCCTGGCCAGCACACCGTGCATGTGCTGGTGAACGGCGAACGCCTGGCCAGCAGCGGATTCGAGCTGCTCGGCTGACCCTTCCTACGAAGCTAAAGGCTCTATCACGGGCCTTTCAGCGATATTTATTGTCCTACAATACTGGCCTTTGGTGTTGCGATCCATTATCATCTGAAACCTCTTGATACCTGCCAGGGTATCCGTGTCAACGTTCCACCCGAGGCGCCCATGCACCGTTTCTCGTTTTACCGCCCTTTGATTTGCGCCAGTCTGGGGCTTGTTTCGCACACCGCTCATGCGGCGTTGCAACCCATGGCCGAAGCGGCACTTGCCAATGAATCCGAGCTGCATTGCCACTTCAACCGCGATGCCAGCACCGATTGCACCACCACCTACCGCTACACCATCCTCCAGCCCAGCGGCCGGGAGATCTTGTCGCGAATCGACTTCAACTATGCCGAAGGCGATGGTTTTGAAGTGCTGCACGCCGAGTCCACCCAACCCGGCGGCAAGCCCCAGGCGCTGGACGCGTCGCAGATCGATACGCGCACCGCGCCCAACCCCGACCAGGGGTTTTCAAGGCTCAAGCAAACGTCATTGGCTTTTCCCAACCTGCGGGTCGGCACGCAGGTCCGCTATACCGTGCGCGAACATCACCCGGCCAAGCCGCTGATGACCGAGTTCCACTACGCCCTGCAGTTCGGCCCCAGCAATGCCCGGCGCGACCGGCTCAAGGCGCGTTTCACCGCGGAACGGCCCATCGAGTGGCGCGCCGAGTTGATGGACGGCTTCACCATTACCCCCTCGGTCAATCGCAAGACCCTGGATATCGAGCAAAAGGCGCCGACCTATCTCAACTACATCAACGAATCGGGCCACGCCTATATCCGCCTGATCCCACGTATCGAAGTGGGCAGCAGCCTGGATGTGCAAAAGCACTTCGGCGGCTTTGCCCAGCGCTACAACCAGATCCTCGCCGCCAAACTGCCGGCTGGCAGTGCCGCCGCCGTTGCCGCGGTGAAGGGCTTGGACCCGGCGCAGCAAGTGGCCGGCCTGATGCAGCACATCAACGACCACTACCGCTACCTGGGTGACTGGCGGGCCACCGATCGCGGCTATGTGCCGTTTAACCTGGCGGAGATCGAACAGCACGGTTATGGCGACTGCAAAGACCTGGCGATCCTCCTGGCGGCCATGCTCAAGGCCAGCGGGATCAAGGCCGAAACTGCCTGGGTCAGCCGTGGGGATGTGGTGGAGGCGCTGCTGGTGCCGGGCACTGGCGCGCCCAACCATGCCATCGTGCGTGCCGAAGTGGCCGGCCAAGTGTGGTGGCTGGACCCGACCAACCCGGTGTTCGCCCCGGGCCAGACCCTGCCCGATATCCAGGACCGCTGGGTGCTGGTCAACGATGCCCAGGGCCGGGTGCGCGAGGAACACATCCCCCTGGCGCGCCCTGACACCAGCATCCGCCTGGACAAGCAGGTGCACTATGACAAACAGGGCAACGGCACGACCCGCGCCAGCATCACCTTCAGCCGCCTGACGCTGATGCAGTTGAGCATCGCGGACCGCGAACAAGGGGCTACCGCCACCGACCAGAACATCTGCGACAACTTCGGCCGCGAGATCAGCGATTGCCAGGTCTCCCGCCAGCCCACCGGGTTCGTGCAACCCGACACCTATACAGTCAAGGCCAGCATGACCGACCTGGGCGCCCTGGAAAAACTCGACGAAGGCTATGTCTACACCGACCAGTCCCTGAAGGAGAAGTGGGACGAACTGCTCAACTACCGCCGCAACGGGCAACAGGGCGACCTGTACCTGGGCAATCCAGACACCCTCGACTACACCGTTACCTTGACCGGCGGGCAGATGGACAAGCCGGTCCAGGGCTGCAAGGTCAACTCGCCCTGGTATGACCTGGAACTCGATGGCGAACGGCTCAAGGATGGCTTGCGCTACCACTACCGGTTGACCCAGAAAGTGCGCTGGTTGAGCCATGATGAAATCGTCAGTGCACCGTTTGAAAAGATGATCAACGATGCCCGGGCGTGTGGTGAACAGGTGCATCAGACGGTAAAACTCTAAGCCCACACCCATGTGGGAGCTGTCTCGCCCTGCGAGGCTGCGATGACGGTGGGTCAGTGAACTTATCTGCTACTGATACACCGCCATCGCTGGCAAGCCAGCTCCCACATTTGATCTCTGTAAAGCCCCCTTGCCCTTCGCTACTCGCCCAACAACAGCCCCTGTTCCTGGGCGCACAACTCCACCACGTAATCCCACAACACCCGCAACCGCACCGACTTGTGCAATTCGCGCCGGGAGCTGATCCAGTAGCTGCGCTGGATGCTTTCCTGCGGCAACAACGGCACCAGGTCCGGGTCGCCGGCGGCCATGAAGCACGGCAACACGGCAACCCCCAACCCCGAGCGCGCGGCCTGGTGCTGGGCAATCACGCTGGTGCTGTGGAATACCACCCGGGGGTTGCGGCAAAAGCTGCTGAGAAACTTCAACTCCTGGCTGAACAACAGGTCGTCGACGTAATCGATCCAGGCATGGGCGGCCAGGTCTTCGCGTTTCTCGATGGCCGGCGTGCGCGCCAGGTAACTGCGGCTGGCGTAGAGGGCCAGGCGGTAATCGGTGAGTTTGCGCGTGACCAGTTGATCGACACTGGGGCGCTCCAGGTGGATGCTGATCTCGGCCTCGCGGTTGAGGATGCTGACAAACCGCGGCACCGCCACCAATTCCACTTCCAGCCCTGGATAACGCTCGAACAGGCCGCCCATACGGCTGGCGAGGAACATCACCCCCAAGCCTTCGGCCACCCCCAGGCGAATCTTGCCCAGGGGCGCGGCGGAATGGGTCAGTTCCTCTTCGGCCAACAGCGCAACGTTCTCCATGGCTTCGGCATGCTTGAGCAGCGCTTCGCCCGACGGCGTCAGTTCATAACCCTGGGCGTGCTGCACAAACAGCGCCGTGCCGAGGCTTTTCTCGATGGCCTCGATATGCCGGGCCACGGTGGCATGCGTGGTTTTCAGGCGCTGGGCGGCGGTAAGCAGGCGCCCGCTGCGCTGCAACTCCAGGAAGTACCGCAGGTCATTCCAGTCGAACATGCCACCTCCCTTCTCGGCCATGGGCGCAGCGCTGTTTAAAAACGCACAGCAGCTGGGTAAAAACTAACATTTTTAAGACGAAAACTAACAACTAGGATGAAGCCAATAAGAAAAACAAGCGAGACCCCAGATGACTATTGCACCTGCGCAATACGATTACGTGGTGGTAGGCGCCGGCCCTGCGGGCTGCCTGCTGGCCAATCGACTGTCCGCCAACCCTGCCCATCGCGTGTTGCTGCTTGAAGCGGGCGGGCGCGACAACTATCCCTGGATCCATATCCCCGTCGGCTACCTGTTCTGCATCGGCAACCCGCGCACCGACTGGTGCTTCAAGACCGAGGCCCAGCCAGGCCTGCAAGGCCGTGCCCTGAGCTATCCACGGGGCAAGGTATTGGGCGGTTGCTCGTCGATCAACGGCATGATCTACATGCGCGGCCAGGCCCGCGACTACGACGGCTGGGCCGCCGAAGGCAACCCCGGCTGGGCCTGGGACGATGTATTGCCGCTGTTCAAACACAGCGAAAACCACTTTGCCGGCGCCTCGCCCCTGCACGGCGACAACGGCGAATGGCGCGTGGAACAACAGCGCCTGCACTGGCCGATCCTCGACGCCTTCCGCGAAGCCGCCAAGCAAAGCGGTATCGCCAGCATCGACGACTTCAACCAGGGCGATAACGAGGGGTGTGGCTACTTCCAGGTCAACCAGAAAAGCGGCGTGCGCTGGAATGCGGCCAAGGCGTTTCTCAAGCCCATCCGCCAGCGCGCCAACCTCACGGTACTCACGGGCGTAGAAGTCGACCGCGTGCTCCTGGAACACGGGCGCGCCAGTGCCGTGGTGGGCCGCCAGCTAGGGCAAGTGGTGACGTGGCAAGCCCACAAGGAAATCATCCTGTGCGCCGGGGCGGTGGGTTCGCCCGGCATCCTGCAGCGCTCCGGTATCGGTCCTGCCAGCGTGCTCAAGCCCTTGGGCATCGAGGTGCGGCACGAACTGCCAGGGGTCGGTGGCAACCTGCAGGATCACTTGCAACTGCGGCTGATCTACAAGCTGGAAAACGCCCGCACCCTGAACCAGATCGCCGGCTCCGTGTGGGGCAAGATGGGCATGGGCCTGCAATACCTGTATGACCGCAGCGGCCCGCTGTCCATGGCCCCCAGCCAACTCGGCGCCTTCGCCCGCTCGGGGCCGGAGCAGACTTCGGCCAACCTCGAATACCACGTGCAGCCACTGTCGCTGGAACGCTTTGGCGAGCCGCTGCACACATTCCCGGCGTTTACCGCGTCGGTCTGTGACTTGCGCCCACAGAGTCGCGGACGCATCGATATCCGCTCGGCCGATCCGGCGGCCACGCCGCTGATCCAGCCCAACTACCTGAGCCATCCAGAAGATTTACGCGTGGCCGCCGCGGCCATCCGCCTGACCCGGCGCATTGTCGGCGCCCAGGCCCTGCGCCCGTTCAACCCGGTGGAATACCTGCCCGGTGAGGCGTTGCAAAGCGACGAGCAATTGCAGGAAGCCGCGGCGCGGATCGGCACCACGATCTTTCATCCGGTCGGCACCTGCCGCATGGGCCATGGTCAAGACGCCGTGGTCGATGCCCAACTGCGCGTGCATGGCGTACCCGGCCTGCGCATCGCCGATGCCTCGATCATGCCGCGCATCACCTCCGGCAATACCTGCTCACCCACGTTGATGATCGCGGAAAAAGCCGCGCAACTGATCCTGTCCCCTCCCACAAGGAACTTCAGCCCCGAACCAGAACTGACAACACCGGCATGACCTGTCGGCGCGAGTTTGCTCGCGCCGGCCGGGCAAGAGCGGCGCTGAAGTTGGCGCCGACAGTGGGACAACAATAAATAATCACTGTGAGGACTACCCCATGTCAGAACGTGCTCAACCCCTGGACGCCCTGCCGGGCGCCACTGTCACCAGCAAGGAGTCGCAAAAGGTCATCTTCGCCTCGTCCCTGGGGACGGTGTTCGAGTGGTATGACTTTTTCCTCTATGGCGCCCTCGCGGCGGTGATCAGCAAGCAATTTTTTGCCGGGGTCAACGACACCACGGCCTTTATCTTCGCCCTGATGGCCTTTGCCGCCGGCTTTGTGGTGCGGCCGTTCGGCGCGCTGGTGTTCGGCCGCCTGGGGGACATGATCGGACGCAAGTACACCTTCCTCGCCACCATCGTCCTGATGGGCGTGGCGACTTTCTGTGTGGGCCTGTTGCCCACCTACGCCAGCATCGGCATCGCCGCGCCGATCATCCTCGTGGTGCTGCGCATGCTCCAGGGCCTGGCCTTGGGCGGCGAATACGGCGGCGCCGCGACCTATGTCGCCGAGCACGCCCCGGCCGGCAAGCGCGGGTTCCACACCAGCTGGATTCAATCCACCGCCACCCTTGGCCTGCTGCTGTCGTTGCTGGTGGTGCTGGGTTGCCGTTACTTCACCGGCGATCAATTTGAAGTCTGGGGCTGGCGCCTGCCGTTCCTGCTGTCGATCGTGCTGCTGGGGATTTCCACCTGGATCCGCATGAGCCTGCACGAATCCCCCGCGTTCCTGAAAATGAAAGAGGAAGGCAAGGCCAGCAAGGCGCCGATCCGCGAGTCGTTCGGCAACTGGGAAAACCTCAAGGTGGTGCTGATTGCGCTGTTCAGCATCAACGCCGGCCAGGCCGTGACCTTCTACGCGGCGCAGTTCTACGTGCTGTTCTTCCTGACCCAGTTTCTGAAGATGGACCCGGCCCTGGCCAATATGCTGCTGATCATCAGCGTGGTGATTGGCGCGCCGTTCTTTATCTTCTTCGGCTGGCTGTCGGACAAATGGGGGCGCAAGCCGGTGCTGATGGTCGGCCTGCTGCTGGCCACCGCGCTGTACTTCCCGATCTTCAAGGGCCTGGCCCACTACACCAACCCGGCCATGGACCAGGCCAGCCGCCAGGCCCCGATCACCGTACTGGCGGACCCAGCCACCTGCACCTTCCAGTTCGACCCGGTGGGCAAGGCGCGCTTTGACAGCCCATGCGACAAGGTCAAGACCTTCCTGGTCAAACAGGGCCTGCCCTACAGCAGCGAAGCCGCACCGGCCGGCAGCGCCGTGCAAGTGAGCATCGGCGATGTGCGCATCGACGGCTACGACGAAGACGCCCTGCGCGGCGCCGTGACCCTGGCCGGCTACCCGAAATCGGCGGACGTGGCCCAGGTCAACAAAACCATGGTGGTGGTGCTGATCGTCGCCCTGATCCTGATCGCCGCAATGTGCTATGGCCCGCTGGCCGCGCTGATGGTGGAACTGTTCCCGACGCGCATCCGCTACACCTCCATGTCCCTGCCCTACCATATCGGTAACGGCTGGTTTGGCGGGTTCCTGCCAACCGTGTCGTTTGCCCTGGTGGTGTACACCGGCGATATTTTCTACGGGCTGTGGTACCCGGTGGTGATTACCGGGGTGAGCCTGATCGTGGGGCTGCTATGCCTGAAGGAAACCAAGAACGTGGATCTGGATAAGAACTAATATCCCCCAAGCACTGCAAATCCCTTGTGGGAGCGAGCTTGCCCGCTCCCAGATTGGTTTCCCGCTGCCCACACAAATTGCTGTATATCCATCCAGATAAAGGTTGCTCAATTCCCTTCTTTTGCCCATCCTTCGCCTATTCAACGGTGTAACCAATGGGCTGAACATGCGGCTGTTCCTCTGTGAAAAACCCTCCCAGGCCAAGGATATCGCGGCCGTGCTTGGCGCCCGGCGCCGGGGCGAGGGGTGCTGGCTGGGCACCGATGTCACCGTCACCTGGTGCATCGGCCACTTGCTGGAAACCGCCCCGCCCGACGCCTACGATGCCAAGTACAAGCGCTGGGTGCTGGCCGACCTGCCCATTGTCCCGGAAAAATGGAAGATGACGGTCAAGCCCAAGACCGCCAGCCAGTACAAGGCGGTCAAGCGCCTGCTGGGGGAAGCCCGGGAGCTGGTGATTGCCACCGATGCCGACCGCGAGGGCGAGATGATCGCCCGGGAGCTGGTGGAGCATTGCCGCTATCGCGGGCCGATCCAGCGCCTGTGGTTGTCGGCGCTCGACGATGCCTCGATCCGCAAGGCCCTGGCCTCGTTGAAGCCGGGCGCAGACACCTTCAGCCTCTACCATTCGGCCCTGGGCCGCTCCCGCGCCGACTGGCTGATCGGCATGAACATGAGCCGCCTGTTTACCCTGCTCGGCCGCCAGTCCGGCTATCAGGGCGTGTTGCCGGTGGGCCGGGTGCAAACCCCGACCCTGCGCCTGGTGGTGGACCGCGACCGCAGCATTGCCGACTTTGTCCCGGTGGCTTACTGGGCCATTGATGTCGAGTTGCTGCACCAGCAGATGAGCTTTATCGCGCAATGGCGCGCTGCCGACGACCTGTGTGACGACCAGGGTCGCTGCCTCAACCCAGAGCGGGCACGCCAGGCGGCGACGGCAATGAGCAACGCGGCCAGCGCGCAGTTGGTGAAGTTGCGCACCGAACGCATGCGCGAAGTGGCACCCCTGCCCTTTGACCTGGGCACGCTGCAGGAGATCTGCTCGAAGAAACTCGGCCTCGGCGCCCAGGAAACCCTGGATATCGCCCAGTCTCTCTACGAAACCCACAAGGTCATCACCTACCCGCGCAGCGACTGCGGCTACCTGCCCGTGAGCCAGCACGGCGACGCGGCGACCATTCTTGCGGCACTCGGGCGTGCCGACCCAGCCGTGAGCGCGCTGATGCCGCACCTCGATGCACAACGCCGCTCCCGTGCCTGGAACGACGCCAAGGTCAGCGCCCACCACGGCATCATCCCCACCGGCGCCGGCAAGGACCTCGCGCAACTGGCCGGCAAGCACCGCGCCGTCTACACCCTGGTCCGCGCCCGTTACCTGGCGCAGTTCCTGCCCAACCACGAATATGACCGCACCCAGGCAGACTTCGACTGTGCCGGCCAAGCGTTGCGCGCCATAGGCAAAGTGGTGGTGGAGCCGGGCTGGAAGCGCGCCTTGCCCGAAGCCCTGGCGCCCAGCAAGGGCCGCGAGGCACCAGCGCCACAGCCTTTGCCAGCGTTGGTGCAGGGCCAGGATTACGCAGTGGCGAAGGTCAACCTCAAGGACCTGTGGACCCAACCGCCCAAGCCTTTCACCGAAGGCGACCTGATCAAGGCGATGAAGAACGTCGCCAAACTGGTGGAGGACCCGTTGCTCAAGCAAAAGCTCAAGGACACCACCGGCATCGGCACCGAGGCGACGCGGGCCGGAATCATCCAGGGCCTGCTGGACCGTGGTTACCTGGTCAAAAACGGCAAGGCACTGTCTGCCACACCGGCGGCCTTCAGCCTGATCGACGCGGTGCCCAGGGCGATTGCCGACCCCGGCACCACCGCCATCTGGGAGCAGGCGCTGGACATGGTGCAAAGCGGCGAGATGAGCCTAGAGGAGTTCGTGGCCAAACAGGCAGCCTGGATGAGCAGGCAAGTGGCGCGCTGCAACGGCATGCAAATGACCATCAGCGGCCCGGCCAGCCCGGCAGGCCGTGGTGCCACCCCCTGGAAAAACAAGCGCAAGCCGGCGAAGCGAAAGGCCGGCGCCAGCCCGAAACGGGCGGCAAAACCGGCAAACAAGGGCTGAAATAGCAAAAAAAGTCGGGTAGTGACGCTTTTCAAGCGGATATACGCCGCTTTGGGTCTTGCCCTGGCGCCAGCGGTCTAGGATTCTGTAGGCACTGCCGAATAACAAAACCGGGGTGGCCACCATGAAGACCGTCGCACAGTTGCTCAAGTCCAAGGACCAGAAGAATCAGGAAGTCCATACCATCCAGTGGAATCACACCGTGTTTGAAGCGTTGGTGGTGATGGCAGCGAAGAACGTCGGCGCCTTGCCGGTAGTCAAGGACGGCAAGGTCGTCGGCATCATCAGTGAGCGCGACTACGCGCGCAAACTGATTCTCCATGGACTGTCCTCGACGACCACCCAGGTCCACCAAGTGATGAGTTCCCCGGCAATCACCGTGGATACCCACAAAAGCGTCGAAGATTGCATGGGCATCATGACTGACGGCCACCTGCGCCACCTGCCAGTGGTGGAAGAAGGAGAACTGCTGGGCCTGCTGTCCATCGGTGACCTGGTCAAGGAAGCCATCGCCGAGCAGGCGGCACTGATCCAGCAATTGGAACAGTACATCCGCGGCGAATAGCATTGACCAAAACACCTTGAAGCCAATGTGAACACAGGCTTATGTGGGAGCGGGCTTGCTCGCGATAGCGGTGGATCAGTCAAAAAAATTACTGACTGATCCACCGCTATCG
>NZ_JBWKWY010000009.1:0-150103 GCF_059422465.1 Pseudomonas sp. GW821-FHT01D09 | reverse complement strand
GGCTTGCTCGCGATGGCGGTTCGCCTGACACACCGCTATCGCGAGCAAGCCCGCTCCCACATTTAGTTCTGCTGCGCCCGACAGACCGCATGCTTACAACCGAATTGAACGAGATTTGCGATGAACAACGCCCTGAACCAACTGCAGCCCTACCCGTTCGAGAAACTGCGCGCCTTGCTGGGCAGTGTCACGCCGAACCCGGACAAGCGCCCGATTGCCCTGTCCATCGGCGAACCCAAGCACAAATCCCCGGATTTCGTCGCCCAGGCCCTGGCCAACAACCTGGACCAGATGGCGGTGTACCCCACCACCCTGGGCATTCCCGCCTTGCGCGAGGCGATTGGCGCCTGGTGCGAGCGACGTTTCAGCGTGCCCCAGGGCTGGCTGGACCCGGCGCGCAATATCCTGCCGGTCAATGGCACCCGTGAAGCGTTGTTCGCCTTCACCCAGACCGTGGTCAACCGTGGCGACGATGCCCTGGTGGTCAGCCCGAACCCGTTCTACCAGATCTACGAAGGCGCAGCGTTCCTCGCCGGGGCCAAGCCGCATTACTTGCCGTGCCTGGATGAAAACGGCTTCAACCCGGACTTCGATGCGGTGACGCCGGCTATCTGGAAACGCTGCCAGATCCTGTTCCTGTGCTCCCCCGGCAACCCGACCGGCGCGCTGATCCCGGTCGAGACCCTGAAAAAACTGATTGCCCTGGCCGACCAGTACGATTTCGTGATCGCCGCCGACGAGTGCTACAGCGAGCTGTACTTCGACGAGCAAACCCCACCGCCAGGCCTGCTCAGCGCCTGCGTGGAGCTGGGGCGCGAGGACTTCAAGCGTTGCGTGGTATTCCATAGCCTGTCCAAGCGCTCCAACCTGCCGGGCCTGCGCTCCGGGTTTGTGGCCGGCGATGCCGAGATCCTCAAGGCCTTCCTGCTGTACCGCACCTACCACGGCTGCGCCATGCCGGTGCAAACCCAGCTGGCGAGCATCGCCGCGTGGCAGGACGAGGCCCATGTCCAGGCCAACCGTGACCTGTACCGGCAGAAATTCGACGCCGTGCTGGCGATTCTCAAGCCGGTATTGGACGTGCAGAACCCGGACGGTGGTTTCTACCTGTGGCCGAACGTCAAGGGTGACGATGCCGCGTTCTGCCGCGACTTGTTCGTGGAGGAGCATGTGACCGTGGTGCCGGGCTCGTACCTGTCGCGGGAAGTGGACGGTTTTAATCCCGGTGCCGGGCGGGTACGCCTGGCATTGGTTGCGCCATTGGCCGAATGCGTCGAGGCGGCTGAACGGATTCGTGACTTTATCCAGCGCCGTCGTTGATGCCTGGTGGGCCGCTCCCCATGTGGGGGGCGACCACATTTGGACACCGTTGAGCAGGAACACAAACGCACAAGAACGCCACCCAACGCCTGTCAAGCATTGACCATAATGGGTGGAAGAATATGGCACTCACTGTTTCAACCCGCATTCCTGCGCAACAACCCCTCGATGCCCCTACGCCCGGCCTCAGCCGGAACAAACGCGGGGTAGCCTCCCCCGAAAAATTGTGGCCGCAACATTCCGTGCTGAAAATCTCGTTGCTGGACATGACCGATGAGCAAAAGGCCCTGATCAAAGACAACATCAACAAATGGGCGCCGCACACCAACCTGTACTTCAAGTTTATCGACAGCCCCAACGGCGACATCCGCATCGCCGCAGACAACAACACCAACGCGGGCTGGTCGTGGCAGGGCACCAGCGCAAAAAAAGCACCCGCCTCGGAACCGACCATGAGTATCGGATTTGCCACACCGTCAATCTACACGGCCGGCAAAATACAGCACGAATTCGGCCACGCCCTGGGCTTGAGGCACGAGCACAAACACCCGGACCGCCAGCTGGATATCAACAAAGAGAAAATCTACGAAGACTATAAGTCACGGGATAAAACCCGCCGCCAGGCCGATCACGACATCATCGACCCCTTTCACCACAACGACGTCAAAGTCAGCGCTTATGACCGAGCCTCCATCATGCATTACGGGTATTCCAAAGAGGTCATGAACGACGGCCATGCGATCTTCACTAACACGCAACTGTCTGACGGTGACAAACAGTTCATCCGCTCACTGTACCCACCCGACAACTCCCCCCTGGGCAAACTGCTGAATACCGCAATCAGGAGCTTGATCAATACCTGAAGGTACAGCCGCTTTACCTGAAACCCGGGAACCAAACCCCTTTGACTCTCCACTACCTGGGAACCGCCCAGCGAGCAGAGACCATGAGCCTGATAACCCCGTTATCCCCTGACATCCCCATCCATCGACTCGTGCCCACCCGCAACGACACGCCTGCCGAACGCATGGGGGCTATTTCTGAGTCCCCAGGTTCGCCTCACTCATATCCAGGTCCGCCAACACTTCGCGCAGCACGTCATCACCAATCTGGTGGTGACGGCTCAGGCTATACAGCTCCAAGCGTTGCGCGCGCAAAGCCTTGAGCCGCCATTTACGCTCCAGGTGATCCATCTGCAGCGCCAGTGCCTGGGCTTCGGCCGAGTCGTTGAATACCTCCAGCTGATGGCGGTATTCCGACATGATCCGGGCCTTGAGCTCCGCCGCCAATGCGGCCTGGGTCGCGTCCAGGGGCACCGCGTCGGCGGTTTCCTCCACCTCCAGGGCATGAATCGCCGCCTCGGCAGTTTTTTTCCAGGCATCGCGCACCTCGCCACGCCGCTTGTCATCCGGGCTCTTTTCGATCCCCCGCAGCAACAGCGGCAAGGCAATACAGGCGGCGACCAACGACAACAGGATCACCCCAGCGGCAATAAAGATCAGCAAGTCACGCTCGGGAAACGCCTGGCCGGGTGCCAGCAGCAACGGCACGGACATCACACCGGCCAGGGTCACTGCCCCGCGCACGCCGCCAACCGTCAAGAGCCAGCAGGACCGGGCGGTTGGCACCAGGGTCAGCTCGCTTTTACCGCGCAGGCGCCGCAGCAGGCCGGACAGGCGCCAGATGCTCTGCACCCAGATAAACCGCAGCACCAGCAGCACCAGGAAGATCGCGATCACATCCAGGCAGCGATAGAGCAAGGTCGGCCACAGCGTGGCTTCGTGGCTGGTTACCGCCTTGATGATGTCCGGCAATTGCAGGCCCAGCAGCAGGAAGATCAAACCGTTGAAAGCAAACTCCAACAGCGACCAGACACTGCGATTGAGCAAGCGCGTACTGGTCTGGCGTGGCAGCAGGTCCAGCCAGCTCTGCATCATGCCCGCCGCCACCGCCGACAGAATCCCCGACGCCCCCAGACGCTCGGCCAGTACATAAGCAGCGAACGGCAGCAGCAACATAAACACCACATGGGTCGCCGGGTCATCCCAACCCCGGGCAATCATCCAGGCCCGCAGGCGCCCCACCAGCCAGCTCAGGGCCACGCCGATGGCCAGGCCACCGACCGCCACCAGCACAAACGTCAGGCTGGCATCGGCCAGGGAAAACACCCCGGTCAGCGCGGCCACCAGGGCGAACTTGAAGGTCACCAGGCCCGACGCATCGTTCATCAAGGCTTCGCCCTGGAGCATGTGCATCAAGGGGGTGGGCAAGCGGTTCTGGGAAATCGCCGACACGGCCACCGCATCCGTCGGCGATAAAACGGCCGCCAGGGCGAAGGCCACCGGCAGCGGAATGCTCGGCAGCAGCCAGTGGATAAAATACCCGGCGCCCACCACGGTAAACAGCACCAGCCCCACTGCCAGCGTCAGGATCGGCCCACGCAGGCGCCACAGCTCACGCTTGGGCATGCGCCAGCCATCAGAAAAAAGCAGCGGCGGTAGGAACAGAAAAAGAAACAATTCCGGGTCCAGGGCCACATGCAGCCCCAGGGTCGGCCATGCCAGCAAGGCACCGGCGGCAATCTGCACCAATGGCAACGGCAAAGGGATCACACGCCCGACCAGACGCGAAACGCTGACCAGCATCAGCAGGATAAGAACGGTGTAGGCGGTTTGCATAAAGCGGGGTTCCCGGACAATCGACTTGCGATGACACACTTGAGGCAGCAACGCGCCTTTGAAGTGCCATATTAGCTGCCTATGCTGCTCCATGACCGTTGCACATAAGTCGCAGCCAGGGCCAAGCCCCATGGATGGCGGACTGGAGAGCGACACATTGAAAAATGCACCATTTTAGGTACACTTCGACACATGAGTAAAAACCCACTCACTTTACATGTGAGTTTTTTCGCACTGACGCAGGTAACGAGCCGGTACGTGAATGGCTGACAAACTTACCTCGTGAACATCGACGACTCATTGGAGTGGAAATAAAAACTGTGCAACTGGGATGGCCAATCGGCATGCCCGTGGTGCGCAAGCTCGATTCCGGGCTATGGGAGGTCAGGGCTGACCTGGAAGACACCATCGCCCGCATTATCTTCACGGTGGTCGGCAGCAACATGGTGCTACTCCATGGCTTCATCAAGAAAAGCCAAAAAACACCGGCGCACGACATGGCAACCGCCAAGCAGCGCAAGGCAAGGTTATGAGGTACAACACATGAACAAACATATAGGCTCTGACTTTGATGACTTCCTCGCTGAGCAAGGGCTCGGCGAAGAGGTCTGCGCGGCGGCCCTCAAGCGTGTTATCGCCTGGCAGCTCAGCCAGGCGATGAAGCATCAGCGAGTCAGCAAAAAAGCGCTGGCAGAACGGATGCATACCAGCAGAACCGCCGTGGACCGTGCCCTTGATCAAAATGACTCGGGCATGACCCTCGCCACTTTAGCCAGCGCCGCTCGGGCCCTGGGCCAGCGCGTGGAAATCCGCCTGGTTCCAGAGGATCAAGCAGCCTACGCGTGACCTTACCGCCTTTGGGCCAGGTAGCCTGCGCGCAGTGGTTCTACGTGGCATAATCCTTGGCTGATTTTTTGCGACCCTATTGGGGCGATTTTTAGGAATGAAATATGCCCAATAAAAACAAACAGTTACAAATTTTCGGCATCAAAGCCTGCGACACCATGAAAAAGGCCCGTACCTGGCTCGATGAAAATGCCATCAGCTATACGTTTCATGACTACAAGACGGCCGGTATTGACCGCGAACACTTGACCCAATGGTGCAACGAGCACGGTTGGCAGGTGGTTTTGAACCGTGCAGGCACGACCTTTCGCAAACTCGAAGACGAACGCAAAGCCGATCTCGACCAGGCGAAAGCTATTGAACTGATGCTCGCACAACCCTCGATGATCAAGCGCCCGGTGCTCGATCTCGGTGACAGAACCCTGATTGGCTTCAAGCCAGATAGTTATTCGGCGGCCCTCAAGTAGGCCAGCCACTTCATTTTTGCAGAGGTAACAGCATGTCCAATTCCCTGTTCAGCCTGGGCTTCGGCGTCGGCACCCAGAACCGCCAAGGTGCTTGGCTGGAAGTATTTTACGCGCAACCGTTGCTCAACCCTTCGGCCGAAATCGTCGCCGCCATCGCGCCGATCCTTGGCTATAGCGAAGGCAACCAGGCCATCACGTTTACCATTGCCCAGGCCTCGCAACTGGTCGACGCCCTGAAAAATGTAGATGCCACCCAGGCCGCCCTGCTGACGCGCCTGGCCGAAAGCCACAAGCCGCTGGTCGCCACCCTGCTGGCCGAAGACGCCGCGCTGACCTCCACCCCAGAGGCCTACCTCAAGCTGCACCTGCTGTCCCACCGCCTGGTCAAGCCCCATGGCCTGAGCCTGGCCGGGGTGTTCCCGCAACTGCCGAACGTGGCCTGGACCAGCCAGGGAGCGATCGACATCGGCGAACTGGCCGAGCGCCAGCTGGAAGCACGCCTGCGTGGCGAACTGCTGGAAGTGTTCTCGGTGGACAAGTTCCCGAAAATGACCGACTACGTGGTGCCGGCTGGCGTGCGTATCGCCGATGCCGCGCGCCTGCGCCTGGGTGCCTATGTGGGCGAAGGCACCACCGTGATGCACGAAGGCTTCATCAACTTCAACGCCGGCACCGAAGGCCCGGGCATGATCGAAGGCCGTGTATCGGCGGGTGTCTTCGTCGGCAAGGGTTCGGACCTGGGCGGCGGTTGCTCCACCATGGGCACCCTGTCGGGCGGCGGCAACATTGTGATCAAGGTCGGCGAAGGCTGCCTGATCGGTGCCAACGCCGGTATCGGTATCCCATTGGGCGACCGCAACACCGTGGAATCGGGCCTGTATGTGACCGCCGGCACCAAAGTGGCGCTGCTCGACGAGCAGAACCAACTGGTCAAGGTGGTCAAGGCCCGTGAATTGGCCGGTCAGCCCGACCTGCTGTTCCGCCGCAATTCCGAGACCGGTGCCGTGGAGTGCAAAACCCACAAGTCGGCCATCGAACTGAACGCAGCGCTGCACGCTCACAACTAAGCAGCGACTCGATGCCACCGGAACCGGCCGCGTTTGCCAACGCGGCCGGTTCATATGAGTCTTCAATCCCATGCTTGTGCCCTCGCCCTGGCGCGCCGATTTCCCGGCCATCGCTACCTTGCAACGGCAAGACCAGACCTACCTGGACAACGCCGCAACCACGCAAAAACCTCAAGCCCTGTTGGACTCCCTCAGCCATTACTACGCCAATGGCGCGGCCAATGTGCACCGTGCCCAGCATTTGCCGGGCGCCCATGCGACTCAAGGGTTCGAGGACAGTCGCAGCAAAGTGGCGCAATGGCTCAACGCAGGTGACAACGGGCAGATCATCTTTACCCACGGCGCGACGTCTGCGCTGAACCTCCTGGCCTATGGCCTCGAGCACCTTTTCAACCCGGGCGATGAGATTGTCATCAGCGCCCTGGAACATCACGCCAACCTGCTGCCCTGGCAGCAACTGGCCAAGCGTCGCGAACTCACGCTGGTGGTGTTGCCCCTCGACAACGAGGGCTTGATCGACCTGCAAGCCGCCGCCGCGATGATCGGGCCACGCACCCGGCTGCTGGCGGTGAGCCAGTTGTCCAACGTGCTGGGTGTCTGGCAGCCATTGCCGCAGTTGCTGGCACTGGCCAAGGCCCACGACGCCTTGACCGTGGTGGATGGCGCCCAGGGGGTTGTCCACGGTCGCCATGACGTGCAGGCCCTGGGCTGCGACTTCTATGTATTTTCCAGCCACAAACTCTACGGCCCCGACGGTGTCGGCGTGCTGTATGGGCGCAACGAGGCCCTGCATCGGCTACGCCACTGGCAGTTTGGTGGCGAGATGGTGCAACAGGCGGACTACCACAGCGCCAGCTTCCGCCCGGCGCCCCTGGGTTTTGAAGCGGGCACGCCACCGATTGCCGGGGTAATTGGCCTGGGAGCGACCCTGGATTACCTGAGCTCGCTGGATCAACAGGCGGTGAACGCCCACGAAGCGGCGCTGCATGACTACCTGTTGCGCGGCTTGCAGGCCCGCAATGGTGTGCGTCTGCTGGGTTCGCCGCAGGTGGCCCTGGCCAGCTTTGTGGTGGAGGGTGTGCACAACGCCGACCTCGCCCACCTGCTGACCGAGCAAGGCATCGCGGTACGCGCCGGCCATCACTGTGCTATGCCCTTGCTCAAAGGCCTGCAGCTCTCGGGGGCGATCCGGGTGTCCCTGGCGCTGTACAACGACTCCGATGACCTGGAGCGCTTCTTTGAAGCCCTGGACCAGGCGCTGGACATGCTGCGATGAGCCTGCCTGTAGAGGCCGTTGCCGCACTGCAAGCCTTTCAGGCAGTGGGCAGTTGGGAGCAACGCGCGCGAATGCTGATGCAATGGGGCGAGCGACTGCCAGCCTTGGCCGAGGCCGATAAAATCGATGCCAACCTGGTACAGGGCTGTGAAAGCCTGGTGTGGCTGGTGGGGCACTTGCACGACGGCCATTGGCAGTTTGCTGCCAGCAGCGAAGCTCGCTTGATTCGAGGGTTAGTGGCGTTGTTGCTGGCGCGGGTCAATGGGCTGTCGGCAGCCGAGTTACAGGCGGTCGACCTGCCTGACTGGTTCAACCAACTGGGGCTTTCCCGCCAATTGTCGCCATCGCGCAGCAATGGCCTGAATGCAGTCCTGCAGCGCATGCGCGACTTGAGCCATACGCAAAACTAACTGTGGGAGCAAGCCCGCCCCCACATTTTTGATTGATGCAGGGCAGTGATATTTATGCAGGCTTGACCCGTTCCGAAGGCCTGCGCACCCCGGCCACGATCTTGTCCACCGCCTTGGTCGCCGCGACCATGCCGAACGTCGCGGTCACCATCATCACCGCGCCAAACCCACCGGCGCAGTCCAGCTTCACCCCATCCCCGACAAAACTCTTCTGCAAACAAATGCTGCCATCGGGCTTGGGATAACGCAGCTGTTCGGTGGAGAACACACAAGGCACGCTGTAGTGCCGGGTCACGGTGCGCGAGAACCCGTAGTCGCGGCGCAAGGTGGAGCGCACTTTCGAGGCCAGCGGGTCATTGAACGTGCGGTTCAGGTCGCACACCTGGATCAGCGTCGGATCAATCTGCCCGCCCGCGCCGCCGGTGGTGATGATCTGGATCTTGCGGCGCTTGCACCAGGCAATCAGCGCCGCCTTGGCGTTGACCGCGTCGATGCAGTCGATCACGCAGTCGATGGTTGGCGTGATGTATTCGGCCATGGTGTCACGGGTCACGAAGTCTGCCACGGCATGCACCGTGCAATCGGGGTTGATCGCGCGCAGGCGCTCGGCCATCACTTCGACCTTGGGCTTGCCCACCGTGCTGTCCAGGGCGTGCAACTGGCGGTTGCTGTTGCTGACGCACACGTCGTCCAGGTCAAACAGCGAGATCTCGCCCACCCCGCAACGGGCCATGGCTTCCGCCGCCCACGAACCGACACCGCCCACGCCGACGATGGCCACATGGGCCGCTTTCAAGCGTTCCAGACCTTCAATGCCATATAAGCGGGCGACGCCGGCAAACCGTGGATCTTCTGTACTCATGACCATTACCCCAAAAACCGGCGCGCATTATAGGGCTACGCAGCGATAAGTTCTAAGCTACAAGCTATAACTAAAGAACTTACCGACGCTTTCGCTGCCCAATGCCCGGTTTTTCCGGGCTTGCTGTACGCCCAGGGAAGGGCCGGTGTAGGATGCGCGCCGTTCGACACCTCCATTCGTTCCACACCCTTTGGAACCCGAAACAGCTATGTCATCGCGTAAATTTGGACTCAACCTGGTGGTGGTGCTGGCAATTGCCGCGCTGTTCACCGGTTTCTGGGCGCTGATCAACCGCCCGGTCACTACCCCCAACTGGCCCCAGCAGATTTCCGGGTTTTCCTACTCGCCGTTCCAGCAAGGCCAGTACCCGCAGAAAGACCAGTATCCGAACGACGAACAAATGCGTCAGGACCTTGCGATCATGAGCAAGCTGACGGACAACATTCGGACCTATTCGGTCGACGGCCCCCTGGGGAATATCCCCAAGCTGGCGGAAGAGTTCGGCCTGCGCGTGACCCTGGGGATCTGGATCAGCCCGGACCTTGAGCGCAACGAGCGCGAGATCCAGCGGGCCATCGAGATCGCCAACACCTCGCGCAGCGTGGTACGCGTGGTGGTGGGCAACGAGGCCATCTTCCGCAAGGAAATCACCCCCGAGGAGTTGATCGTCCTGCTGGATCGGGTGCGCGCAGCTGTCAAAGTACCGGTAACCACCTCCGAGCAGTGGCATATCTGGGAACACAACCCGCAACTGGGCAAGCATGTCGACCTGATCGCCGCGCACGTCCTGCCGTACTGGGAACATGTGCCGATGGCCCAGGCCGGGCAATTCGTCCTTGATCGGGCCAAGGATCTGAAGAAGACCTTCCCGAAAAAGCCACTGCTGCTGTCGGAAGTCGGTTGGCCGAGCAATGGGCGCATGCGCGGTGGCGCGGACGCCTCCCCGGCCGACCAGGCCATTTACCTGCGCACCCTGGTCAACAAGCTGAACCGCCAGGGCTACAACTACTTTGTGATCGAAGCCTTCGACCAACCCTGGAAAGCCAGTGACGAAGGCTCGGTGGGCGCCTACTGGGGCGTGTTCAACGCCGCGCGCCAGCAGAAATTCAACTTTGAAGGCCCGGTCGTGGCCATCCCGCAATGGCGGGTGCTGGCCATCGGCTCGGTAGTGCTGGCACTGCTGTCGCTGACCCTGTTGATGATCGACGGCTCGGCCCTGCGCCAGCGTGGCCGCACCTTCCTGACCTTTATCGCGTTCCTGTGCGGGTCGGTGCTGGTGTGGATCGGCTACGACTACAGCCAGCAATACAGCACCTGGTTCAGCCTGGTCGTCGGCTTCTTACTCGCCTTGGGCGCCCTGGGCGTGTTTATCGTGCTGCTGACCGAGGCCCATGAGCTGGCGGAAGCGGTCTGGACCCACAAGCGTCGGCGTGAATTCCTGCCGGTTGAAGGGGATTCGGACTACCGCCCGAAAGTATCTATCCATGTGCCGTGCTACAACGAACCGCCGGAGATGGTCAAACAGACCCTCGACGCCCTGGCCGCCCTTGATTACCCGGACTACGAAGTCCTGATCATCGACAACAACACCAAGGACCCGGCGGTGTGGGAGCCGGTGCGCGACTACTGCGCCATCCTGGGCCCGCGCTTCAAGTTCTTCCACGTCGCGCCCCTGGCCGGTTTCAAGGGCGGCGCACTGAACTACCTGATCCCGCACACCGCCAAGGACGCCGAAGTGATCGCGGTGATCGACTCGGACTACTGCGTATCGCCCAACTGGCTCAAACACATGGTGCCGCACTTCGCCGACCCGAAAATCGCCGTAGTGCAGTCGCCCCAGGATTACCGCGACCAGAACGAAAGCACCTTCAAGAAGCTGTGCTACGCCGAATACAAAGGCTTCTTCCATATCGGCATGGTTACCCGCAACGACCGCGACGCGATCATCCAGCACGGCACCATGACCATGACCCGCCGCTCGGTGCTCGAAGAGCTGGGCTGGGCCGACTGGTGCATCTGTGAAGATGCCGAACTGGGCCTACGGGTATTCGAGAAAGGCCTGTCGGCTGCGTACTACCACACCAGCTACGGCAAGGGCCTGATGCCCGATACCTTTATCGACTTCAAGAAACAGCGGTTCCGCTGGGCCTATGGTGCAATCCAGATCATCAAGCGCCACACCGCCAGCCTGCTGCGCGGCAAGGACACCGAACTGACCCGTGGCCAGCGCTACCACTTCCTCGCGGGCTGGTTGCCGTGGGTGGCGGATGGCATGAACATCTTCTTCACCGTCGGTGCCCTGTTGTGGTCGGCGGCGATGATCATTGTGCCGACCCGGGTCGACCCGCCGCTGCTGATCTTCGCAATCCCGCCGTTGGCGCTGTTTGTGTTCAAGGTCGGCAAGATCATCTTCCTCTACCGTCGCGCCGTGGGCGTAAACCTCAAGGATGCGTTCTGCGCGGCCCTGGCCGGATTGGCGCTGTCCCACACCATCGCCAAGGCGGTGCTGTATGGCTTCTTCACCACCAGTATTCCGTTCTTTCGTACACCGAAAAACGCGGATAACCACGGCTTCTGGGTAGCGATTTCCGAAGCCCGCGAAGAGATGTTCATCATGTTGCTACTGTGGGGCGCGGCGCTGGGGATCTACCTGGTGCAGGGCCTGCCGAGCAATGACATGCGCTTCTGGGTGGTGATGTTGCTGGTGCAATCGCTGCCGTATGTGGCGGCGTTGATCATGGCGTTCCTCTCGTCGCTGCCTAAACCGGCGGTGGCCGCGGAGCCTGCAACGGCGACGTAAAAACTTGCGCAATGCACTAAACGGCGGCCTCTGGTCGCCGTTTTGCTATAAGATAACGGCCCTTTATGGGTTCAGGCAGCCACTGATCCCCCTTGTGGGAGCGGGCTTGCCCGCGATGCAGGCGCCGCGGTGTATCAGTTGCACCGCAGCGATGCCATCGCGGGCAAGCCCGCTCCCACACTGGATCTCTTTCACTCTCGTCTTGCGCCCTGACACACCTTCGGAGTTTTCCCATGACGGCCCACGCCGACCTTTCGCCGACCCTCCAACTCGCTATCGACTTGATCCGCCGCCCGTCGGTGACGCCGATCGACGCCGACTGCCAGAAGCTGATGATGCAGCGCCTGGGCGACGCCGGCTTTGCGCTTGAGCCGATGCGTATCGAAGATGTGGACAACTTCTGGGCCACCCACGGCCAGCACGAGGGCCCGGTGCTGTGCTTCGCCGGCCACACCGACGTGGTCCCGACCGGCCCGCTGCAGGCCTGGCAGAATGACCCGTTCGACGCGCTGATCGACGAGCACGGTATGCTCTGCGGGCGTGGCGCGGCCGACATGAAAGGCAGCCTGGCTGCGATGCTGGTGGCGTCCGAGCGTTTTGTGAAGGATTACCCGGACCACAAGGGCTCGGTCGCCTTCCTGATCACCAGCGACGAAGAAGGCCCGGCGCACCACGGCACCAAGGCGGTGATCGAGCGCCTGGCAGCACGCAAGGAGCGCCTGGACTGGTGCATCGTCGGTGAACCGTCGAGCACCACCCTGGTGGGCGATGTGGTCAAGAACGGCCGGCGCGGCTCCCTCGGTGCGACCTTGACCGTGCGCGGTGTGCAAGGCCACGTGGCCTACCCGCACCTGGCCAAAAACCCGATCCACCTGGCCGCCCCGGCCCTGGCCGAACTGGCCGCCGAGCATTGGGACGACGGCAATACCTTCTTCCCGCCCACCAGCTTCCAGATTTCCAACCTCAACTCCGGCACCGGCGCCACCAACGTGATCCCGGGTGACCTGACGGCGGTGTTCAACTTCCGTTTCTCCACCGAGTCCACCGTCGAAGGCCTGCAGCAACGGGTTGCGGCGATTCTCGACAAGCATGGCCTGGACTGGCATGTGGAGTGGGCGCTGTCGGGCCTGCCGTTCCTGACCGAGCCGGGCGCTCTGCTGGATGCGGTGTCGGCCAGCATCAAGGCCATCACCGGCCGCGAGACCCAGGCGTCCACCAGCGGCGGCACATCCGATGGGCGCTTTATCGCGACCCTCGGCACCCAAGTGGTGGAACTGGGCCCGGTCAACGCGACGATCCATCAGGTCAACGAACGTATCCTGGCCAGCGACCTCGACGTGCTGACCGAAATCTACTACCAGACCCTGATCAAGTTGCTCGCCTGATGCTCGCGTGCCCCCTTTGCAGTGCGCCACTCAATGAGCTGGACAATGGCGTGGTATGCCCGGCCGGTCATCGTTTCGACCGGGCCCGCCAGGGCTACCTGAACCTGTTGCCGGTACAGCACAAGAACAGCCGCGACCCGGGCGATAACCTGGCGATGGTGGAAGCGCGCCGCGACTTCCTCAATGCCGGGCATTACGCCCCGGTGGCCAAACGCCTGGCGGCACTGGCCGCTGAGCGCAAGCCTCAGCGCTGGCTGGATATCGGCTGCGGCGAGGGTTATTACACCGCGCAAATCGCCGATGCCCTGCTGCGTGCCGATGGTTATGCCCTGGATATCTCCAAGGAAGCGGTCAAGCGCGCGTGCAAGCGCAACCCGACGCTGACCTGGTTGATTGCCAGCATGGCCCGCGTGCCCCTGGCCGACGGCAGTTGCCAGTTCCTCGCCAGCGTATTCAGCCCGCTGGACTGGCAGGAAGCCAAGCGCCTGCTCAGCCCTGGCGGCGGTTTGATGAAGGTCGGCCCGACCAGCGGCCACCTGATGGAACTGCGCGAACGCCTGTACGACGAAGTGCGCGAGTACACCGACGACAAGCACCTGGCCCTGGTGCCGGACGGCATGAGCCTGCAACACAGCGAAGTGCTGGAATTCCAGCTCAGCCTGGCCGAGCCCAAGGACCGCGCCAACCTGCTGGCGATGACCCCCCACGGCTGGCGCGCCAGTGCCGAGCGCCGCGCCCAGGTGATCGAACAGGCCGGACCGCTGCTGGTCACCGTGTCCATGCGCTACGACTATTTCGTGCTTCAATAACCGACTTTACGGGCATTTGTGCCCACCCTGAATCCGCGAATGGATTTTCGAATCCCGCAACGAGGAACATCCATGCGCCAACCCGATATCGAGATTTACCTCAAGGACGCCGACGTCGACTACAAGGCCATCGCCGCCTGGCTGGGCGCGGCCCTGGGGCCATGTACCGACTGGGTACAAAAGGGCCAGACCTACAAGTGCAAGGCCGGCAATGTGCCAGTGACCTGGTTGCCCAAGGCCGTGGGCAAGTGGAACAGCCTGTACCTGGAAAGCGACCAGACCCCGTGGGCAGACGACATCGCCTGCGCCCGTGCGGCGTTTGCCGCGCTGAACGTTGAAGTGCGCTGCGCGCCGGGAACGTGGGTCGAGGAAGAAGGTGAGGAAAGCGCCGACACCTGGATTCGCATCAGCGCCGATGGTGAAGAACAGATCACCTGGAAAACTGCCTGACCCAACCTGGTCAGTGTGGGGGCTGGCTTGTGTAGGGGCTGGCTTGTGTGGGAGCTGGCTTGCCTGCGATAGCATCACCATGGTCTGACAGAGAGACCGAGGTGCCTGTATCGCAGGCAAGCCAGCTCCCACACAAGCCCGCTCCCACATGGGTTCAGCGGCGTTGCAGAAATCGGCTTTAAAGACCGACCACATCCTCCGCCTGCAAGCCCTTCTCACCGGTCACCACGGCGTATTCCACCTGCTGGCCCTCGGCCAGGGAGCGGTGGCCTTCCCCGCGGATGGCGCGGTAGTGCACAAACACATCCTTGCCGTCCTCCCGCTGGATAAAGCCATAGCCCTTGGCGTCGTTGAACCACTTCACATTGCCGGTTTCGCGCGTTGTCATCTGTTTGCTCCCACTGGTTTTTTATTGTTGAGTCAGCCCAATTGAACTGCCGAGTATAAGACAGGCTCAAAAACGATCAACTCAACTTTACTTCGCTGCTTTTTTGCCGATTTTCGGCGAATACGGCACACTACCCGCCCGAGCGCCTGCTCGGTTTTTCCCACTCAAAGCAGCACACCTATGACCCGCTCCCCGTTCCGCCGTCTGGTATTTGGCACCTTGCGCCGACTGTTGTACCTCTGGGTTCGCTCGGAAACGATCAACCAGTCGTCCCTCACCCTAAACCTGGACCGCAGCCGGCCGGTGTTCTACGTCCTGCAATCGCCCTCCCTGACCGAACTGGCCGTGGTGGATGCCGAGTGCACCAAGGCCGGCCTGCCGCGCCCGGTGCTGCCGGTGTCCGTTGGCCCGTTGATGGAACCGGCGGCGTTCTTCTACCTGACCCCGGACCCGGACTGGCTCGGCCGCCAGGACAAGCGCGGCGCGCCGCCGACCCTGACGCGCCTGGTCAACACCCTGAGCGAGCACGCCGAGGAAAATGCCCAGGTCATCCCGGTCAGCGTGTTCTGGGGCCAGTCGCCAGCCAGCGAGTCCAGCCCCTGGAAACTGCTGTTCGCCGACAGCTGGGCCGTCACCGGGCGCCTGCGCCGGCTGTTGAGTATCCTGATCCTGGGGCGCAAGACCCGGGTGCAATTCTCGGCGCCAATCAACCTGCGTGAATTGATCGAGCACAATAAAGGGCACGAACGCACCGTACGCATGGCCCAACGGATCCTGCGGGTGCACTTTCGCAACCTCAAGACCGCCGTGATCGGCCCCGACCTGTCCCACCGGCGCAACCTGGTCAAGGGCTTGGTAAACATGCCGCTGGTGCGCCAGGCGATCCTCGATGAGGCCGAGCGCGAGAACATCAGCCCGGAAAAAGCCAAGGCCCTGGCCTTGCGCTACGGCAACGAGATCGCCTCGGACTACACCTACACCGCCATCCGCTTCCTCGAAGTGGTGCTGAGCTGGTTCTGGAACAAGATCTACGACGGGATCAAGGTCAACAATATCGAAGGTGTGCAAAAGGTCGCCCAGGGTTACGAAGTGATCTACGTGCCCTGCCATCGCAGCCATATCGACTACCTGCTGCTGTCGTACCTGCTGTTCAAGAACGGCTTGACCCCGCCGCACATCGCCGCCGGGATCAACCTCAATATGCCGGTGATCGGCAGCCTGTTGCGCCGTGGCGGGGCGTTTTTCATGCGCCGCACGTTCAAGGGCAACCCGCTGTACACCTCGGTGTTCAACGAATACCTGCACACCCTGTTCACCAAGGGTTTCCCGGTGGAGTACTTCGTCGAGGGCGGGCGCTCGCGTA
This sequence comes from Pseudomonas sp. GW821-FHT01D09, assembly GCF_059422465.1. Classification (NCBI taxonomy): domain Bacteria; kingdom Pseudomonadati; phylum Pseudomonadota; class Gammaproteobacteria; order Pseudomonadales; family Pseudomonadaceae; genus Pseudomonas; species Pseudomonas sp. GW821-FHT01D09. The sequence goes on along the minus strand of NZ_JBWKWY010000009.1, from coordinate 133,982 downwards.
CCGGGCGCATGCTGCAGCCCAAGACCGGCATGCTGGCGATCACCCTGCGCAGCTTCCTGCGTTCCTCACGCATGCCGATCGTGTTTGTGCCGGTGTACATCGGCTACGAACGGGTGCTGGAAGGCCGCACCTACCTGGGCGAACTGCGCGGGGCGACAAAAAAGAAAGAGTCGATCTTCGATATCTTCAAGGTCATTGGCGCGCTCAAGCAGCGCTTTGGCCAGGTGGCGGTCAACTTCGGCGAGCCGATCAAGCTGGCGGAGTTTCTCGACCACGAGCAACCGGACTGGCGCACCCAGGAACTGGCGCCCCACTACAAGCCGGCCTGGCTCAACGAGACCACCAACCGCCTCGGCGAACGGGTGGCCCAGCACCTTAACGAGGCCGCGGCGATCAACCCGGTGAACCTGGTGGCGCTGGCGCTACTGTCCACCAGCCGCCTGGCCCTGGACGACCAGGCCATGGCGCGGGTGCTGGACCTGTACCTGGCGCTGCTGCGCCGGGTGCCCTACTCGCCCCATACCACGTTGCCCGAGGGTGACGGCCAGGCCCTGATCAAGCACGTCAAGGATATGCACCTGCTGTCGGAACAGAGCGATGCCCTGGGCAAGATCCTGTACCTGGACGAGCAAAACGCGGTCCTGATGACCTATTACCGCAACAACGTGCTGCATATCTTCGCCCTACCGGCGCTGTTGGCCAGCTTCTTCCAGAGCAGTTCGCGCATGAGCCGCGAACAGATCCTGCGCTACACCCGCGCGCTGTATCCGTACCTGCAATCGGAGTTGTTTATCCGCTGGTCCCTGGACGAGCTGGACGCGGTGGTCGACCAGTGGCTCGAAGCCCTGGTGGAACAAGGCCTGCTGCGCTTTGAAAACAACATCTACCTGCGCCCGGCCCCCAGTTCGCGCAACTTTGTGCTGCTGACCCTGCTGTCCAAGAGCATTGCCCAGACCCTGCAACGCTTCTATATGGCCATTTCCCTGTTGCTCAACAGTGGCCAGAACAGTATCAGCGCCGAAGAACTGGAAGACCTGTGCACAGTCATGGCCCAGCGCCTGTCGATCCTGCATGGCCTGAATGCCCCGGAGTTCTTCGATAAGAGCCTTTTCCGACATTTCATCCAGACATTGCTGGAGCAAGATGTGCTGCGCCGCGATGAAGCCGGCAAGCTGAGTTACCACGACCTGCTCGGCGAGTTGGCCGAAGGCGCGGCCAAGCGGGTGCTGCCGGCGGAGATTCGCCTGTCGATCCGCCAGGTGGCGCTGCACCGCAACGAGGAAGCGCCCGCGCCGGACGCCGCGGACGAAACCCGCTAGATTTACCAGGGCGCCAGGGTGTTTCTGGCGCCGTTGACAAGGAGCTGTACCATGAAAAAAATCATTCTCCTGGGCCTGACCGCCCTGCTGGGAGCCTGTCACTCGATGAATCCCGCGCCCAAAGCCAGCCTTGATGGCGAAGTGTTCTACCTGCAACGCATTGCCCTGCCGCCTGCCGCCACCTTGAGCGTCAGCCTACAGGATGTGTCCCTGGCCGACGCCCCCGCCGTGACCCTGGCCGAGCAGAAAGGCCCGGTCAACGGCCAGGTGCCGCTGCCTTTCCACCTGAACTACGACCCGGCCCAGGTCAAGCCCGGCCACAGCTATTCGGTCAGCGCTCGCATCGAGCTGGATGGCAAGCTAATGTTTATCACCACCGAGCGCCATTCGGTGCAGTTGAACGGCCAGGATCCCCAGCCGCTTCGCCTGCGCGTTGACGCCGTTACCCACTGATCCAGTCGATAAAAAGGAAGCGCCCATGCTCCGCAACTCTCTTCGCCTCAGCGCCCTGTGCGCGGGCCTGCTGCTCGGTGCCAACGCCATGGCCCTGTCCCTCGGCGACCTGTCCCAGGGCGACGCCACGGGCGGCCTCAAGGACGCGCTGACCCAAGGCGCGCAGATTGCCGTCAAGCAACTGGGGGCTCCCGGTGGTTTCAGCAATAACCCCGAGGTGAAAATCGGTTTGCCGGGCAAGCTGGAAAAAGCCGCCGGCGCCCTGAAAATGCTCGGTATGGGCGATCAGATCAGCCAACTTGAAGCCAGCATGAACAAGGCCGCCGAGTCCGCTGTGACCCAGGCCCAGCCGATTCTGGTCAATGCCGTGAAAAACATGAGCGTGAGCGACGCCAAGGGCATCCTCAGCGGCGGCCAGGATTCAGCGACCCAGTATCTGGACAAAAGCAGCCGCGAGCAGATCCGCGCCAAGTTCCTGCCAATCGTCAAGCAATCCACGGACAAGGTCGGTGTTGCCCAGCAGTACAACGCGCTGGCCAAAAAAGCGCCCATGGGGTTGTTGGGCGGCAAGAGCGACAGCGTCGAAAACTACGTGACTGAACAAGCGCTGGACGGTTTGTTCAAGATGATTGCCCAACAGGAAGAAAGCATCCGCCAGAACCCGGCAGCCGCCGCCACCAGCCTGGCGAAGAAAGTGTTCGGCGCCCTCTAGGCACACCGTCGGCAACAAATACCAACGCCCCGAATAATCGGGGCGTTGGTGTTATTGCCCAGCAGATATGCACCTCACTACCATCAGCTGTAGGTGATTTTGCCCTCGTACTTGATGGTACTGGAGAACTGCTGTGGTTGAGCGTGGTGATGGTGGTGCTGCTGGCAGGGCGGTGGCTTACATTTGGATTTGCCCTTGCCCTTGCCGAAGTGTTTCCCCATTTTGAAGGCCATCATCGGCATCATACCGAACCCTGCTAGCCCAAACATGCCCATAGGTCATTCCTCACATTTAATGAAACCTCCTCCTGGAGCAACCCCGCCGCCAGGAAAAGGCACCTGAAACCCAGGTAATCCCTGAGTGGCAGGTGCGCAAAAAACAGTTCCTAAACCGTGTAGCCTATTTACTCCACGTTATGCGGATCTCGGCTTGACCCGGAACCACGCCGCATACAACGCCGGCAAAAACAGCAACGTCAGCGCCGTCGCCACAATCAACCCGCCCATGATCGCCACCGCCATCGGCCCGAAGAACACACTGCGCGACAGCGGGATCATCGCCAGCACCGCCGCCAGTGCGGTCAGCACAATCGGCCGGAAGCGCCGCACGGTGGCCTCGATAATCGCTTGCCAGGGTTCCAGGCCGGCCTTGATGTCCTGCTCGATCTGGTCCACCAGGATCACCGAGTTGCGCATGATCATCCCCGACAACGCGATAGTCCCCAGCATGGCCACGAAACCAAACGGCTGGCGGAACACCAGCAGGAACAGCGTCACGCCAATCAGCCCCAACGGCGCGGTAAGGAACACCATGGCCGTGCGCGAGAAGCTGCGCAGTTGCAGCATCAGCAAGGTCAGCACCACCACGATAAACAGCGGCACGCCGGCTTTCACCGAGTTCTGGCCACGGGCGGAGTCTTCCACGGTGCCGCCCACGTCCAGCAGGTAACCGTCCGGCAGTTCGGCACGCACCGCGGCCAGGGTCGGCAGGATCTGCTGGACCAGGGTCGCCGGCTGCTCCTTGCCATAGATATCGGCGCGCACAGTCACGGTTGGCAGGCGGTTGCGATGCCAGATAATGCCTTCCTCGAAGCCATATTCCAGAGTGGCGATCTGCGACAGCGCCACGCTGGTGCCATTATCGGTCGGCACCGCCAGGCTCGGCAGCAGCGACAGCTCGGTACGCTCATGCACGGTGCCGCGCAGGAGGATTTCGATCAACTCGTTGTCCTCCCGGTATTGACTGACACTGGAGCCGGTCAGGGAACTCTGGAGGAATTTCGACAGGTTGGCCGTGCTCACGCCCAGGGCGCGGGCGCGGTCCTGGTCGACATTGAGGTAGACGATCTTGCTCGGCTCTTCCCAATCCAGATGCACATTCACCACATGGGTATTCTCACGCACCTTGGCCGCCACCTTGCGCGCCAGGGCCCGCACTTCTTCGATGTGCTCGCCGGTCACGCGAAACTGCACCGGATAACCAACCGGCGGGCCGTTCTCCAGGCGCGTGACCCGCGAACGCAGGTCGGGGAATTGCTCGTTGAGGGTCTCGATCAACCAGGTGCGCAGGGTTTCGCGCTCCTCGATGGTCTTGGCCAGCACCACGAACTGGGCAAAGCTGGCCGCCGGCAGTTGCTGGTCCAGGGGCAGGTAGAAGCGCGGCGAACCGGTGCCGACATAGGCCACATAGTTGTCGATCCCGGCATGCGCCTTGAGCAGGCCTTCGAGACGCTTGACCTGATCGGCGGTATTACTCAGCGAGGCGCCTTCGGCCAGCTTCAGGTCGACCATCAGCTCCAGGCGCCCGGACGCCGGGAAGAATTGTTGCGGGACAAAACGGAACAGCGCCACCGAGCCGATAAACAGCAGCACGGTCAGCACAATCACGGTTTTGCGCCGGCGTACGCACCACTCTACCCAGCGCCGTACGCGCTGATAGAACGGCGTACCGTAGGGATCCGGTCCATCGGCGCCGTGTTTGGCCGCGTGAATCTTCGCCAGGTCCGGCAGGAGCTTTTCCCCCAGGTAGGGCACAAACACCACGGCCGCGACCCACGAGGCCAGCAGCGCGATGGTCACCACCTGGAAAATCGAGCGGGTGTATTCGCCGGTACTCGATTGCGCGGTGGCAATCGGCAGGAAGCCGGCTGCGGTGATCAGCGTACCGGTGAGCATCGGGAACGCGGTACTGGTCCAGGCGAAGCTGGCCGCCTTGAGGCGGTCGTAGCCCTGCTCCATTTTGATCGCCATCATTTCCACGGCGATGATCGCATCGTCGACCAACAAACCCAGGGCCAATACCAGGGCACCGAGGGAGATCTTGTGCAGGCCGATCCCCAGGTAATACATGCAGGCAAAGGTCATGGCCAGCACCAGCGGAATCGCCAGGGCCACCACCATGCCGGTGCGCACGCCCAGGGAGAAAAAGCTCACCAGCAGCACAATCGCCAGGGCCTCGGCCAGCACCTGGACGAATTCGCCCACGCTGGTCTTCACCGCCGCCGGCTGGTCCGACACCTTGCGCAGCTGCATGCCGGCCGGAAGGTTCTTCTGCAGGCGTGCGAACTCAGCCTCAAGGGCCTTGCCCAGCACCAGGATGTCGCCACCATCACGCATGGCCACGGCCAAGCCGATCGCGTCGTCCCCCATATAGCGCATACGCGGCGCCGGCGGGTCATTGAAGCCACGGTGAATCTCGGCCACGTCGCCGATGCGGAAGGTGCGGTCGCCCACGCGGATCGGGAAATTGCGGATCTCTTCCACCGCCTTGAAGTTACCCGACACCCGCAACTGCACACGCTCGCTCGGGGTTTCAAAGAAGCCGGCGGTAGACACCGCGTTCTGCTCCTGCAATGCCTGTTGCACCGCCGCCAGGGGCAGGCCGAGGGTGGCGAGCTTGAGGTTGGACAACTCGATCCAGATCTTCTCGTCCTGTAGTCCCAGCAGCTCGACCTTGCCCACATCCGGCACCCGTTGCAGCTGGATCTGGATGCGGTCGGCGTAGTCCTTGAGCACCGCGTAGTCAAAACCCTCGCCGGTCAGGGCGTAGATATTGCCAAAGGTGGTGCCGAATTCATCGTTGAAGAACGGGCCCTGGATGTCCGGTGGCAGGGTCTGGCGGATATCGCTGATCTTCTTGCGCACCTGGTACCAGAGGTCGGGAATCTGCGCCGAGTGCATCGAGTCCCGGGCGATAAACGTGACCTGGGATTCGCCCGGGCGGGAGAACGAGACAATGCGCTCGTACTCGCCGGTTTCCATCAGTTTCTTTTCAATGCGCTCGGTGACCTGGCGCGACACTTCCTGGGCCGTGGCGCCTGGCCAGTTGGTCTTGATGACCATGGCCTTGAAGGTGAACGGTGGATCTTCGCTTTGCCCCAGCTTGGTGTAGGACAACGTGCCGACGACCGCCAGCAACAGCATCAGGAACAGGACGATCTGGCGATTACGCAACGCCCATTCGGAAAGATTGAAACCCATCGGGGACTACTCCTTGTTGGCCGCCAGATTCACCACCCGGTTGGAGCGATCCACCGGGCGCACTTGCTGGCCCTCATGGAGCACATGGACACCGGCGGCAATCACCCAGTCAGTGGGGGCCAGGCCTTCGAGCACCGGCACGCTTTTTTCGCCGAAGGCGCCGATCCGCACCGCCGTGCGCTTGAGGGTGTTATCCGGCTTGACCAACCAGACGTAGGACACACCATTCTCCGCACTGAGGGCAGACAGCGGCACCGCCAAGGGAATCACACCGTCGGCCTGGATGAAGACCCGCGCACTCTGCCCCAGCTCCGCCGGGACCTTACCGGCGTTGAAGGCGACACGGGCAGCAAAGGTGCGCGACTTGGGGTCGGCCGCTGGCGACAGCTCGCGAATGCGCCCTGCGAAACGTTGCTCGGGCTGGCTCCACAACTCCACCGAGACCGGCTGGCCGACCTTGAAGCGGCCGAAGCTTTGCTCTGGGAAGCTGATCAACACTTCACGCTCGCCATCGGTGGCCAGGGTGAACACGGTCTGCCCGGCAGACACCACTTGCCCGACTTCCACCGCACGCTTGGCCACCACCCCATCCTGAGGAGCGCGCAGCACGGCATAGCCGGCCTGGTTGTTGGCCACGTCGAATTCAGCCTTGATCTGCTGCAAGCGGGCGACGCCTGCGCGGTAGAGGTTTTCGGAATTGTCGTACTGGGAGCGGCTGACCATCTGACGGTCCATCAGGGTCTTGTAGCGATCACGCTCGGCCCGCACCAGGCTCAGATTGGCCTCGGCTGCCGTGACCTGGGCACGCGTGGCCTGCAGTTGCAGGCGTACATCCTGGGGGTCGAGCTCGGCCAGCGGCTGGTTGGCCTTGACGCGCTCGCCCTCTTCCACCAGCCGGCGGCTGACTTTGCCGCCAATGCGAAAGGCCAGGTCCGGCTCATAACGGGCACGAACCTCGCCGGGGTAGCTGTCCATTGCCAGCGCCGAAGGCTGTGGTTGCACCACCATGGCCGGACGGACGGTGGTTTGAGCCGCCTCTTCATGGCCGCAGGCAGCCAATAAAAGAGCAAGGCTGACAGGCAACGCGAGGGGCAGGAAAATGCTGCGCATGCTGAAGGACCTTTCGCAAATAGTGCTTGGAGTAATTATACTGACCGGTATGTTATTAATACCAAACTCACCAGTCCACTATTTAAAGTAAAAATGTCTGACAATCCTGTAACCACCAATAGCCCCGGGCGTCCCAAGGACATGGCAAAGCGCCAGGCAATCCTCGACGCAGCGAAAATCCTGTTCTTGAGCAACGGTTACGCGAGCACCAGCATGGACGCCGTGGCCCTTGAGGCGGGGGTGTCGAAACTGACGGTCTACAGCCACTTCACCGACAAGGAAACCCTGTTCACCGCCGCCGTCGAGGCCAAGTGCGAAGCGCAACTGCCGGTGATGTATTTCGAGCTGCCCGACGGTGTGCCGGTGGAGAAGGTGCTGCTGAACATCGCCCGGGGCTTTCACCTGCTGATCAACAGTGAAGAGTCGGTGAACCTGCATCGCTTGATGATGACCTCGGGCAATCAAGATCCGAAGCTGTCGCAGATCTTCTTTGAAGCCGGCCCCATGCGGATGTTGCAGGGCATGGAGCGCTTGCTGGGCAAGATCAACCAGAGTGGTGCCTTGAGCATCGACAAGCCGTTTACTGCGGCCGAACACTTCTTTTGCATGCTCAAGGGCACGGCCAATTTCCGCTTGCTGTATGGCTGTGGCGAACGCTTGAGCAAAGCCGCCGCCGAAGAGCATGTGCAGGAAGTGGTAGGGTTTTTTATGCGGGCGTACCGGCCTTGAGCGCTTTCTTCGGATAAATATCGTACCGGCTGGATTTGCCATCCAGCGCATGGCTCGGCTTGGGCCCGTCGATGCACGGCGCCTTGCGTGGGCGCTTTACCACCACCCGATGGCTGGCCAGGGCCAAGGCCGCCGCGAGCAACGCCGGGGCATCCGGGTCGTCGCCCACCAGCGGGCGAAACAGGCGCATTTCCTTCTTCACCAGGGCGGTTTTCTCACGGTGGGGAAACATCGGGTCGAGGTAGATCACCTGCGGCGGCTCCCCCTCCCAATGGCGCATCACCTCGATGGAGTTGCCTTTGAGCAGGGTCATCCGCGCAACAATGGGCGCCACTTCAAAATCATCCGCCCCACGCGCCAGGCCATCTTCGAGCAAGGCCCCGATCAACGGCTGACGCTCGATCAGGCTCATCTCGCAGCCCAGGCTGGCCAGTACGAACGCGTCCTTGCCCAGGCCCGCCGTGGCATCCAGCACCCGCGGACGCACACCTTGGGACACCCCCACCGCCTTGGCGATCATCTGCCCGCTGCCACCGCCATAGAGCCGGCGATGGGCCGCACCGCCCTCGACAAAATCCACCCGCACCGGGCCAGGCGCATCGGGGCCCAGCTGTTGCAGTTGCAGGCCATGCTCGCCCACTTGCAGGGCAAACTCAGCATCCGCCAGCTGCACAGGCAAGCCAAGCTGCTCGGCCCAGTGCTGGGCGCGGGCCTGGAAACCGTCGGCCAAGGCCTCGACCCGAATGCGGCTGGCCGCGGGTTGTTCGCTCATCGTTTGCTACGCTCAAAAATATTAAGGATCGGCCAAAAGCGGCCGATAAAAAAGGATCAGGCATTTTGCCAGACCCTGAGCGTCGACCGAGAGAAATGTCAGACATTCATTCCCTATTCACCGGTGTCCTGCCGACCCACAACCACTTCGGCCTGCGCAATACCCAAGCGCTGGCCGGCGTCAGTCATGTGTGGCAGGACTTCTTCGCCCGGGCGTTGGCCGAGCAGCTTGGCCAGGAGCCAGGGGCGCAGTTGGCCGCAGACCCGGTGCCGGTGGATGCCTCGATCGAACCCAGCGCCGGCAGCGACCTGCTGACGCAAATCGTCACCCAGCGTCATTGCAATGTCCAGGACACCGAGGTCGCCCCGCCTGAACCGCTGCTCCTGCCGATTGCCGAGTTTGAACTGGAGTTGCTGCCACCGGCGGCCGTACCGTTCCCGGAGGATGAAATCGTCGCCCAACAGCGCCAGCAGAACTTCGAGAGTGGCTGGGTACGCCCCATCGTCCTCACTGCCGGCCAGCCATTGCCCGCCCCGGGCCCGGCGCCGCAAGCCAAGCCGTTGTTCCTGCCGATTGCCGAGCTCGAACTGGACCTGCTGCCACCCGCCGCCGAACCGTATCCCGATGAAGAACTAGCGCTGCAGCAAAAGGCATTGGACTTCGATTGTGGTTGGGCCCGCCCGCTGATCCTGCAGAACCTGCGCCTGGCGGCTTGATCCCGCGCGCCTAGAGCAACCCCAGTTGCTCCACAGCGGGCTCCCGATGCAACTGCGCCAACGCCGGCAACCCCGGCAACCGCACCCTCAATTGCTGGTGAAAGCGCATGGCCAGTTGGGCCGCCAGGCGATTGTCCGAGGTGTGCAGGAACACGTAAGGCGTGCGCCCTTCCTCAATCCAGCCGGCGACTTTTTCCACCCACGGCACCAGGAACGGATCGTTGGCTTCCAGCTCCGGGTGGCCGATAAAGCGCACCTGGGGGAACTGGGTCAACGCCGCCGGCCGGGGCGGGACCTTGGGCTTTTTCGATTGGGCATGGAGCACGGCGGCCGAGGTTGAAGTGCAACTGAACAACGCCCGTGGGTCCAGGCAGATGCGCTCGACACCACGGTCACGCAGCAAGCGGTTGAGGCTGCGCTCGGCGTCGCCCTTGGCGAAAAATTCGCGGTGACGCACTTCCACCGCCAGCGGGCGCTCCAGGCCGTCGATAAAGCCTGCCAGTTCCCCCAGCCGCTGCGGGGTGAAACTGGCCGGCAGTTGCAGCCACAGTGGCGAAACCCGCTCGCCCAGCGGGCTCATCAGGCCGAGGAAGCTTTCGGCGGCGGGCAACTGTTCGCGCAGGTCAGCACTGTGGCTGATATCACCGGGAAATTTGGCGGTAAACCGAAAGTGCGCGGGCATGATCTCGGCCCAGCGCTGCACGGTGGCCACCGAGGGCCGCGCGTAGAAGGTGGTGTTGCCTTCGCAGGCGTTGAACACCTGGCAATAGAGCCCGAGAAAATCCGTGGCGCGGGCATCTTGTGGATACAGGTACTCGCGCCAGGCGTTTTCACTCCAGGACGGGCAACCGAGGAAATAAGGCAACAGCATCAGATATGGATATCGAGACCCAGCACTTCCATATCCCATTCGACAAAGCCTGCCGTGGTCAGGTAGCTGGCCAGGGCCGTGGCAACGTTGCGGCTCATGGAGCGCGGGAAGACCATGTCTTGCTGGCGCGCCGGAACGCCGCTGATACGTGCGCCGCTGGCGCCCTGGGAGCGCGCGGAAGGCGTCGCGCCTTGGGAGGTTTCTGGCTGAACTTCAATAAAGTCGGGGGACTCTTCGACGGACTCGTCTACCGTCACGTTCGCCTTGCGTGGCTTGCGCTTGAGGGGGTAGGGCTGGGAAGAAAAGCCGTCTATACGCATGCATGCAGATCCATGATCAGTAATGGCAATTTAGCGGCACTTTCCTTGGCACGCAAATGCTCTGGTGACAACTAGAACACATAAATGGGCAAAGGTTTAAACCCAGGGGGAAATTCTGACGATTGGTGAGGATTGCCTGCGATCAACGGTGGGGCTCGACAGCTCCCACATTAGAGGCTGACCGCAATAAACCTAGAGCCCGCGCTCAGCCTTGGTCTGCGCCACTTTATCGCGCAGGTACACCGGAGCGGCCTGATCAGCCGGGATCGCCTCGCCGCGTTCCCAGGCAAAACGCGCCAGGGTCAGCAGGTCTTCGGCATGGGGCAACATCCCGGCATCCTGGCCGACCGTTGCCACGGCGATCCGCTCGCCATACCCCCAACCCGTACCAGCACCAAACCAGTCGCCACTGGCATCGGCCGGCAACGCGGCGGCTTCGGGTGGCTGCACCGCTTCAACGCCGACCAGGCGCATCTCGCCAGCGGTTTCGCGGTAGCAGCCCCAGTAGACCTCATCCATCCGTGCATCAATGGCTGCCGCCACCTGGGCCGCGCCATGCTCACGCAGTGCGCGCTGGGCCAGCACGGCCAGGTTGGACACCGGCAATACCGGGCGCTCCAGGGCAAACCCCAGGCCCTGCACCACGCCGATGGCGATGCGCACGCCAGTGAACGCCCCCGGGCCGCGGCCAAAGGCGATGGCGTCCACCGCCGACAAGGTGGTGCCGGCATCGAGCAACAACTGCTTGATCATCGGCAGCAACTTTTGCGCGTGCAAGCGGGGGATCACCTCATAGTGGCTCGTGACCTTGCCGTCATGCAGCAGGGCAACGGAGCAAGCTTCAGTCGCGGTGTCCAGGGCCAGCAGGGTGCTCATCGGTGGGGGTGTCCAAATCGAAAAAATGTTTACCAGTATAAACAACAACGGCCCGCAAGCGGGCCGTTGAACGTCAAGCCGATCGTCAGATCAGTTCAGCGCTTGCAGCACCTTGGCGGTGATGGCTTCCACCGAGCCAACGCCCGGGATGTGGCTGTATTTCGGCTTGCCCTGGGCCGCCGACAGCTTCTGGTAGAACTCTACCAGTGGCTTGGTCTGGGAGTGGTAGACCGACAGGCGATGACGCACGGTTTCTTCGGTGTCGTCCTTGCGCTGTACCAGGTCGTCACCGGTCACATCATCCTTGCCTGCCACTTTTGGCGGGTTGTAGACGATGTGGTAGACGCGGCCCGAGGCTTCGTGAACGCGGCGACCGGCAATACGCTGCACGATTTCTTCGTCTTCAACGGCGATTTCAACCACCGCGTCCAACTCGACGCCGGCCTTCACCAGGGCTTCGGCCTGGGGAATGGTGCGGGGGAAACCGTCGAACAGGAAACCGTTCTTGCAGTCTTCCTGGCTGATGCGTTCCTTGACCAGGTTGATGATCAGGTCGTCGGAAACCAGGCCACCGCTGTCCATCACGCTCTTGGCGATCAGGCCCAGCTCGGTGCCGGCCTTGACGGCAGCGCGCAACATGTCGCCCGTGGAGATTTGTGGAATGCCGAACTTTTCAGTGATGAACTTTGCCTGAGTACCTTTACCGGCCCCGGGAGCTCCCAGCAGAATGACGCGCATCGATGTGCTCCTCAATTTTTTATAGAGATGACGCTCGGATTCGCCGCGTGGGGCCAATCTCGTAGAATATGCTCGTAAAAATACGAATCCAGGCCGCCCAACCGGCCAAAGGCTGATCAAGATACACAGCGAGCCCTAACCACACAAGCCGCCAAAAGTCGGAAGAACCCGCACCACACAAGCCTTTTGGTCGCGGTATCCCTTGGTGCAACCCCGCCCCAAAACCGCCGGCACCGCCCTTTCGGGTCGGCCGGCGGTTTTGTCTGCAAGCCCTTGAGAACACGCGACAAATGTCAGCCAGTGTTACGCAACCCGGCGGCAATACCGGCCACGGACACCAGCAGCGCCTGTTCCAGAGGGCTGTCCTGTGTCGCCTCCTGCTGGCGGGAGCGGGCCAGCAGCTCGGCCTGCAACAGGTGCAACGGGTCGAGGTAGGTGTTGCGCAGGCGGATGAACTCCAGGGTGTCGGGGCTGTGGGCCAGCAACTGCGACTGGCCGGTCAGGCCAAGCACCACGACACACGCCTGCGACAATAGGTCGCGTAAATGCGCGCCCAATGGCAGCAGGTCGGCGTGTACCAGACGTTGGTCATACAGCCGGGCGATATCGGCGTCGGCCTTGGCCAGGACCATTTCCAGCATATCGATGCGGGTGCGGAAGAACGGCCATTGCTCACGCATCTGCCCCAGCAACTGGCCTTCGCCGCGCTCAAGGGCCTTGCTCAAGGCCGCTTCCCAGCCCAGCCAGGCCGGCAGCATCAGGCGCGTCTGGGTCCAGCCGAAAATCCACGGGATTGCGCGCAGGCTCTCGATGCCCCCGGCACGACGCTTGGCCGGGCGACTGCCCAGGGGCAAGCGGCCCAGTTCCTGCTCCGGCGTGGACTGGCGGAAATACTCGACGAACTGCGGATTTTCCCGCACCACCGCGCGATAGGCGCTGACACCATCGGCCGCCAATTCATCCATCAAATGGCGCCAGGCCGGCTCCGGGGGTGGCGGTGGCAACAAGGTCGCCTCCAGTACCGCGGCCAGGTACAGATTGAGGTTCTGCTCGGCGATATCCGGCAGGCCGAACTTGAAGCGAATCATCTCGCCCTGCTCCGTGGTGCGGAACCGCCCGGCTACCGAGCCCGGTGGCTGCGACAAAATCGCCGCGTGGGCCGGGCCGCCGCCACGGCCAACGGTGCCGCCGCGACCATGGAACAACAGCAACTCCACCTGCTGCTCGCGGCAGATATCCACCAGGCGTTCCTGGGCCCGGTATTGGGCCCAGGCCGCCGCAGTAGTGCCGGCGTCCTTGGCCGAGTCCGAATAGCCGATCATCACTTCCTGCGGGCCTTGCAGACGCGCGCGATAGCCGGGCAACAGCAGCAGGCGCTCGATCACCGGGCCGGCGTTGTCCAGGTCGGCCAGGGTCTCGAACAGCGGCACCACACGCATCGGCCGCTGCACCCCGGACTCCTTGAGCAGCAACTGCACCGCCAGCACATCGGACGCCGCGCCGGCCATGGAGATAACGTAGGAGCCCAGGGAGGCGGCGGGCGCGGCGGCAATTTCCTTGCAGGTATTGAGCACTTCGGCGGTGTCGGCCGATGGCTTGAAATACCCCGGCAACAATGGGCGACGGTTGGCCAACTCCTGCATCAGGAAGGTGATGCGCGCGTCTTCGTCCCAGTCCTCATAGCGACCCAGGCCCAGGTAGTCGGTGATTTCGCTCATCGCCGCCGAATGCCGGCTGGAGTCCTGGCGCACATCCAGGCGCACCAAGAACAGGCCGAACGTTACCGCACGGCGCAGGCAATCGAGCAGCGGGCCGTCGGCAATCACGCCCATGCCACAGGCGTGCAGGGACTGATAGCACAGCTCCAGCGGCTCCAGCAGGTCGCGATTGTTTTGCAGCACCTCGGCCGGCGCCGGGAGGCTGCCGGCCAACGCCGCGTGCGCCCAATTGCGGGTGGCGCGCAGGCGTTCGCGCAGTTGCTTGAGTAAGGCCCGATAAGGCTCGACGCTATCGCCGACCCTGGCCTGCAACTCGGGGCTGGCCTGCTGCATCGACAGCTCGGAGGCCAACTGATCGATATCGCGCAAGTACAGGTCCGCCGCCATCCAGCGCGCCAGCAGCAAGACTTCACGGGTCACGGGCGCCGTCACGTTGGGGTTGCCGTCACGGTCGCCGCCCATCCACGAGGCGAAGCGGATCGGTGCCGCCTCCAGGGGCAGGCGCAGGCCGGTGGCGGCGTGCAAGGCGTGATCGGCCTTGCGCAGGTAGTTGGGGATCGCGTGCCACAACGAATGCTCGATCACCGCAAAGCCCCACTTGGCTTCGTCCACCGGGGTGGGCCGGGTGCGGCGGATTTCTTCGGTGTGCCAGGCTTCGGCGATCAGCCGTTGCAGGCGTTGGCGAATCTGCTCGCGCTCGGCGCTGGTCAAGTCACGGTGATCCTGCAAGGCCAGTTGCGCGGCGATAGCGTCGTATTTCTGGATCAGGGTGCGGCGCGCGACTTCGGTCGGGTGGGCGGTGAGCACCAGCTCGATCTCCAGCCGCGCCAACTGGCGGGCCAGGGATTCACTGCTATGGCCTTCACGCTGCAAGCGCGCCAGCAACTCGGGCAGCACCCGCGATTCAAACGGAGCCGGCTGGGACTCATCGCGCCGGTGAATCAGTTGGTACTGTTCAGCGATATTGGCCAGGTTGAGAAACTGGTTGAACGCACGCGCCACCGGCAACAACTCGTCTTCCTGCAACTGGTTGAGGCTGGCGCTGAGCTCTTCGCCAGCCGCCGCCTCCGTTGCCCCGCCCCGGCGATCGGCCTTGGCGCCCTTGCGGATCTGCTCGATCTTGTCGAGGAACTCATCACCGTACTGTTCTCGAATCGTGTTGCCCAGCAGTTCACCCAGCAGGTGAACATCTTCACGCAAACGTGCATCGATATCGCTCATCAGCCAATCTCCAGCCAGGAATCCGGGACGCTTTGATCCTCAAGAGTGCCGTTCAAGCCTCGCGCTTACAAGCAATGTTCGGCATCTCTGTGGCAAGCCCGCTCGCCACTATTTCTTTGCTTATTCACTGAAGAGCATTCCCCCTTCTATTCCGGGCCTTTCAGGGCCTTTGAGTACTACTGCGCGCAGCAAAAGTTCCATTTTTTACACGCTGACTATCGGGTCAGATTTGTTCAGATGTTTTTTCGGGCAAATCGCCATCTTTGCTGAACTATTCAAAAAAGCCTTGGGTCACAGCCAGTAAGCCATCACTTGGAACAGGCGTTTGAAAAGGCACACTGAGCTTCACCGCCAAAACGCAGACGCTGAACACCGTAGATGGATTTGATGTTTTTTCAGGAGTTACCCAATGGAGTTGAAGACGATGAAGACCAGCACTGCCAAATCCTCGTTTAACCACCTGCGCGGGCTTAAATTGGCCGCGTTGGCAATCGGTACCAGCTTCGTCCTCGCGGGCTGCGCCGGCAACCCGCCAACCGAGCAGTACGCCGTGACCCAATCGGCCGTGAACAGCGCCGTCAGCGCTGGCGGTACCGAATACGCCGCCGTGGAAATGAAAGCGGCCCAGGACAAGCTCAAGCAAGCCGAACTGGCCATGCATGACAAGAAGTACGACGAAGCCCGTCGCCTGGCCGAACAGGCCGAGTGGGACGCACGCGTTGCAGAGCGCAAGGCCCAGGCTGCCAAGGCCGATCTGGCCCTGAAGGACTCTCAGAAGGCTGTTCAGGAGCTGCGTCAGGAAGGCATGCGCCCTGCTGTGATCCAGCATAAGTAAGCAGCGCCTTGTTTGCATCGCACTCGAAATCGAATTGAAAGGACGACACCACTATGCGTAAACAATTGATGATCCCTGCCCTGCTGGCGATGAGCGTTGCACTGGCGGCTTGCTCCACCCCGCCTAACGCGAACCTGGAAAACGCACGGACCAACTTCTCGGCCCTGCAAGCCAACCCGCAGGCGACCAAAATCGCCGCCCTGGAAACCAAGGACGCCAGCGAATGGCTGGACAAGGCCGACAAGGCTTACCGCGACAAGGAAGACGAGAAGAAGGTCGACCAACTGGCCTACCTGACCAACCAGCGCGTTGAAGTGGCCAAGGACACCATCGCCCTGCGCGAGTCCGAAGCCAAGCTGAAAAACGCCGGCGACGAACGTGCCCGCGCCCTGCTCGAAGCCCGCGACGCACAGATCAAGCAACTGCAAGGCAGCTTGAATGCCAAGCAGACTGAGCGCGGTACCCTGGTAACGTTCGGTGACGTGCTGTTTGCCACCAACAAGGCTGACCTGAAATCCAGCGGCCTGGTGAACATCAACAAACTGGCGCAATTTCTCCAGGAAAACCCGGATCGCAAAGTGATTGTCGAAGGCTACACCGACAGCACCGGCAGCGATGCCTACAACCTGACCCTGTCTGAGCGCCGCGCGGCTTCGGTGCAGGTTGCACTGATCAAGATGGGCGTTAACCCAGGCCGTATCGTGACCACCGGCTACGGCAAGGAATACCCGGTTGCCGATAACGCCAGCGTGTCGGGCCGTGCCATGAACCGCCGCGTTGAAGTGACCATCTCCAACGACAACCAGCCGGTCAAGCCGCGTTCTTCGATTCAATAATCGACTGACGTACAGCAATGTAAAAGCCCTGCCTGGGTTTCAGGCAGGGCTTTTTTATACAAAACCCTCTGCGACAGAGTGCTTTTGATTAGCCAAAGTTGACGGAGCTGTTGTTCTCTGGGGGCATTTGTATGCCTTGCGGTTGTTGGCCACTCATCTGTTGGCGTTGATTATCCTCATCGCCGCCACTACTGTCGCCACTGTCCGGGGATCCCCCTGTGCGACCCGCCTTGGCCAACATTTGCGCCAGCATTTTCGTCAGGGTTTCATGGTCCAGAGCACCACCCTGTTGCTGACCCAACGCGGTTTCCTTAACTATATTGCTCTGATTGCCCTGATTGCCCTGATTGCCCTGCTCACCCATGCCACCGTCGACGGAAAAGCCACCGCCGCGACTACCACCACTAACTCCATCAATACTCATAGTGATACTCCACGTAATTAAGGGTTATTCGTCAGCGCTGCTGACAACCCATTCAGTGGTGTCATACCCAATATGGTTCCAAAAACTACCGGCCGGCTTACTGCTGCAGTTGTGGGGTTTCCTGGCCCATGCAACGCACCGCTTGCTTCTTGCTGTTCACCAGCACACCGGTCAAGCCCTTCTGCTCGGTATCGAACAGCACCAGCACACCGTCGACGCACTGCGCCACTTGGGGAGCCGGGGTCAGGGAGACTTTATAGTCCTCGCCGGGCACGGTCTTGAGCATGGTGTAGTCGCTGAGCAACAACGCATCCTCGGGCTTGGCGAAGTGCAGGTAGCCGTAGTACCACAGGCAGCCTACGGTGCCGATGATGGTGCCGATACCGGTGAGGATCAGGGGGATCATGTTGCGTTCTTCGCTCATTACGGACTCTCTGATGATTCAACTTTTAAATGGGAAGCCGCCGGGTAATTGGGGATTTCCCCCAGGCGACGCAGGCCATTGAAATGCTGCGGATCATCAAGATAACGCAGCATCACGGTTTGCCAGGTCTTGTCGGCAAAGGTCTGCACATGCCCACCACGGGTCAATTGCAGCACCCTCGGCGGCGGCGCAGCTTGATACAGACGGATGCCGTTGGAAAGCGGCACGATCGGATCATCCAGGCTGTGGAACAGCAGTTTCGGCACGCCGGTCAGCTGCGGCATGCCGTGGATCGCACTGTCGGCGTCCGGCACCAGCCACGACAACGGCACCTGAAACGGCCATGTTAGCCAGGAAGTGCTCAGGGCGAATTGCCCTACATCACGATAACTGGCGGGCACGCCATCCAACACCAGCGCCTTGAGCCGGGGCTGGCGCTCGGGATGCGCCGCCAGGTAATGCACCGCCAGCGCCCCGCCCAGGCTCTGGCCAAGCACCACCAGCGGCTGGCCCCGGGTTTCGGGGGCCTGGTCGAGCCACTGGAAGGCGGCGTCCAGGTCCTGGTAGATGGCCGGCAACGAAGGCTTGCCTTCGGACACGCCATAGCCGCGATAGTCCAGCATCAACACTTGATAGCCCTGGGCCGGCAACCACCAACTGCCACCCAGGTGCCCGGACAGGTTGCCCCCATTACCGTGCAGGTGCAGCACCGTACCCTTGAGCGGCACCCCAGCCTTGGCCGGCAGCCACCAGGCCCGCAGCTTCAGGCCATCGGCGGTGGTCAGGGTGACGTCACGGTATTCCAGCCGTGCCTGCTGCGGGGTGAATGGCAGACCGGGCTCGGGATAGAACAGCAACGAGCTGCAGCCATTGAGGGTCAGGAGCAGGCATAGGATGCCGAGGAGTCTCATCCGTTGAAATCTCGTAAATGGGTTGGAAGTCTACAGACCAATGGCGATCAAAAATGTGGGAGCGGGCTTGCTCGCGATAGCGGTGGGTCAGTCAACACATGCTTAGATGATAAACCGCTATCGCGAGCAAGCCCGCTCCCACATTTTGGATTAGGTTCCTTCAGGGACATTGCCTTAAAGGATATTGGAGTAATCCGCCTCGATCCGGTCCAGGCTCAGGTGGTTGAGGAAGTTGGAGAAGCACATCCACGCCGACAACGCATTCATATCGCGGAACTGCTCCGGCAGGTATTTGGGCGGCACCACCAGGCCTTCGTCCACCAACTGGCGCAAGGTGCGCATGTCTTCCAGGGTGGTCTTGCCGCAGAACAGCAGCGGCACCTGCTCCAGCTTGCCCTTGCGCACGGCCAGCTGGATGTAGTTGTAGACCATGATAAAGCCCTTGAGGTACGACAGATCCTTGGTAAACGGCAGCCCCGTCGGCGTCGAGCCACGGAACACCCGGCTGGCGTTGCCGTAGCTCTCGGCCATTTCAAAGCCTTGCTCGCGGAAGAACTCGAACACCTGCAGGAAATCGGCACCCTCTTCCACCATGTGGATCGCGCGGGTGCGGTTGGTCAGCTTGCGCAGGCGGCTGGGGTAGGAGGCAAAGGTGATGATTTCCATCAGGATCGCCAGGCCTTCCTGGGTCACGGTCGATGACGGCGGCCCCTTGGACAGGAAGGTGCAGATCGGCTGGTTCTGGCCATTGAGGGTAGTGCCCACGTGGACCAGCCCTTCGTGGACCTCCAGGGCCCGCACATCGCGCTCGTTGAACATCGCATCGGCGCGGATCTTGATGTAGTCGGCGCCCGCCGCCGCGTCGGCGACGATGCCGTCGGACTCAAACACGCGGATGGTTTCCTCGGCCTCGCCAAACACCTTGTTCAAGCGGCTTTGCAGCAGGCTCACGGCGTCCTTGGCGGTCAGGGTCTTGGCTTCGTCCTTGAGGTCGCCACGGCCGTCGATATTGTTCAGGTAATCGGAGAGCATCAGCCCCAGGTCGGCCAGGGTCGGGTCGCCGGCATGGAACGCATCCGACGCCGCGCCATAAAGCTCCTGGGAAATCAGGCCGAAATCCTCGGTGCCACGGGCTTCAAGCATGCGCACCACCATGCGGTATTCCTTGCACATGCGCCGCATGATCTGCCCGACCGGGTTGAACTGGCCCAACTGGCGGGTGATATCGCGCTCGATGTTCTGGAACTCCAGCTTCACCTTGCTCGAATCGAACGACAATGGCCGGTTCAGGTAATAGTCGCGGTCCACGGCCGGCATGTGCTTGCCCTTGCCCTGGAGGAAGCCCTTGCGAATGTTGTCGTCCCACTTCACGGCGTCGAGGACGCGAATCGGTGTTTGCGCCAGCACAATGCGATCGGACAAGGTGCGTATCGTCTGCTGGTAATCGTCCACCCGGTGCTCCCTCTTTAAACGTTATTTGCCAACGCGCTGATAGCGCACGGCTTCGACAAACACATCGGCGTTGGCCGGATCATCCAGGTAAGGCAGGACCTGGCTCATGGGGCTGTCGATCAATGTTGCGTCACCTTCGGCGGTTTCCACGCGGCTGCCCAGCAGGATTTTCTGCGCGATGACCTGGTTGATCGCCTCAGGGTCGAGGTTGTAGACCACCAGTTCACGGGCTTTATTCAATTCAAAGCCCGCGAGGATAAAGTGCCCGCCCAGCTTGCCCGGCAGCGGCGCCGACAGGTACCAGCGGTTGCCATGGCGGGACACGCTGAACAGATACTCATCGCGCTTGACCGGCTGGCTCTGCGAGGTGCTCACCGCCTTGTAGCGATGCTGGCCCGCCCGGCTGATCTGCAGGTCGAGCGGCTCACCCCAGGCATTCGTGCTGGCCCACTTGCCCAGCAGCGCATCAGGTGCAGCCTCGCTGGCCGGCAAGGGCTCCTTGAAAGTCACCAGGCACCCGCCCAGAAGCAGGAAGGCCATTGCGGTTACAAGCACACGCCAGGTTTTCATCGATCACTCCACAGCTCTTTGGGGGGGGCCTGGCTCCTACACAAGCCAGCTTCCCACTACTAGACCGAAGCCAGTACCAGGTGCATGTAACGCTTGAGAATCTCCAGCATTTCTTCGCCAGTCAGGGCCTCTGGCTCGAACAGCAGGCCCTGATATTCCATCCGACTGATAATCGCCGTCAAGACTTTGGCATCCTGTTGCGGCTCACGGGAGCCCAGTACCTGGAAAAACTGGCAGGTCCCCTGCAGCAGAATCTGTTGGTGAGAGCGCACCAGGTCTGCCAGGCGCGGGTTCAACAAGGCTTCCTGGCGAAACGCCTGTTCGGCCATCAGGTACTCGCGACGGCTGAGCAATTGGCGCAGGACGTAATCGGCGGTCAACCGCGCGATATCATCGGCCAGTTGCGAGCGCGACTCGGCACTGCCATCACCGTAGGCCACCATCTCCCGCAACAGGCCCTCGTTGCGTACCCACAATTTACCCATGAACGCCGCACTGCGCTCGACATACTGGGCAAACGTGTCGGTCAGCAGGTCATCGATATCCTTGAAGTAGTATGTGGTGGCCGACAACGGCACCCCGGCCTCGGCGGCCACCGCCCGATGGCGCACCGCCCGCACGCCATCGCGCACGACAATGCGCATGGCCGCGTCGAGAATGTCCTGGCGACGCTGCTCGCTGCCCTGGCGAATGGCCTTGCGACCCTGGTACTGAACACTTTCAGCCACGGCGGCAGCAATGCCAGCGGCGCCTTCTTGAGCCATTTCGCGCTTCACGAAAAATCGTCCTCTCACTCAGCAGAAGCCTGGCGCCGTATGCTTGACGTTAGTACAGGCCATACAAAAAAGCCGCCTTATAAAAGGCGGCTTGATGATTTGCTACGGTTACGCTTGCGGTCGCATGTGCGGGAACAAGATGACATCGCGGATCGACGGTGAGTTGGTCAACAACATCACCAGGCGGTCGATACCGATCCCTTCGCCGGCCGTTGGCGGCATGCCGTATTCCAGGGCGCGCACGAAGTCGGCGTCGTAGTGCATGGCTTCGTCGTCACCGGCGTCCTTGTCGGCCACCTGGGCCATGAAGCGCTCGGCCTGGTCTTGCGCGTCGTTAAGCTCGGAGTAGGCGTTGGCGATTTCGCGGCCACCGATAAACAGCTCGAAACGGTCGGTGACGTTCGGGTTGTCGTCGTTGCGACGGGCCAGCGGCGACACTTCAAACGGGTACTGGGTAATGAAGTGCGGCTGTTCCAGCTTGTGCTCCACCAGTTCCTCGAAAATCATCACCTGCAGCTTGCCCAGGCCTTCAAAGCCCAGGACCTTGGCCCCGGCCTTCTTGGCGATGGCGCGCGCCTTGTCGATGTCGTTCAGGTCGTCAGCGCTCAGCTCAGGGTTGTACTTGAGGATCGAATCGAACACCGACAGGCGCACGAACGGTTCGCCGAAGTGGAACACCTTGTCGCCGTACGGCACGTCGGTAGTTCCGAGAACAAGCTGCGCCAGCTCGCGGAACAGTTCTTCGGTCAGGTCCATGTTGTCTTCGTAGTCGGCGTAGGCCTGGTAGAACTCCAACATGGTGAATTCCGGGTTGTGCCGGGTCGAGACACCCTCGTTACGGAAGTTGCGGTTGATCTCGAACACCTTCTCAAAGCCACCGACCACCAGGCGCTTGAGGTACAGCTCCGGCGCAATACGCAGGAACATTTCCATGTCCAGGGCATTGTGGTGGGTTTCAAACGGCTTGGCGGCCGCGCCGCCCGGGATGGTCTGCAACATCGGCGTCTCGACTTCAAGGAAGTCACGCGCCATCAGGAAGCTGCGGATGTGCGCGATCACTTGCGAGCGCACGCGGAACGTCTGGCGCACTTCTTCGTTGACGATCAGGTCGACGTAGCGCTGGCGATAACGCTGCTCGGTGTCGGTCAGGCCGTGGTGCTTGTCCGGCAGCGGGCGCAGCGACTTGGTCAGCAGGCGCACGTTGGTCATTTCGACGTACAGGTCGCCCTTGCCGGAACGGGCCAGGGTGCCTTCGGCGGCAATGATGTCGCCCATGTCCCAGGTTTTCACCGCGGCCAGGGTTTCTTCCGAGAGGGTCTTGCGGTTGACGTAGACCTGGATACGCCCGGTCATGTCCTGGATCACCATGAACGAGCCACGGTTGAGCATGATGCGACCTGCCACCTTGACCGGGATCGCCGCTTCGGCCAGCTCTTCCTTGGTCTTGTCCGCGTATTGCTTCTGCAAGACATCGCAGTAGTTGTCGCGGCGGAAGTCGTTAGGGAAGGCGTTACCCTTGGCGCGCTCGGCAGCAAGCTTTTCCTTGCGCAGGGCGATCAGGGAGTTTTCTTCCTGTTGCAGGGCCTGGTCGAGTTGTTGGTCGCTCATGTCTTTAAATTTTCCATCACAGGTTCGTTGCCCCCAGGCCTTCGGCCTGGGGATCGCGGGCAAGCCCGCTCCCACAGAGGGTGTTACAGGCCGGACTTCAGGCTGGCTTCCAGGTATTCGTCGATATCGCCGTCGAGTACCTTGTCGCAGTCGCTGCGTTCGATGTTAGTGCGCAGATCCTTGATCCGCGAGGCATCGAGCACATACGAACGGATCTGGTGCCCCCAGCCGATATCCGACTTGGTGTCTTCCAGCGCCTGGGACGCGGCGTTGCGTTTCTGCATTTCCTGCTCGTACAACTTGGCCCGCAGCATTTTCATGGCGGTGTCCTTGTTGGCGTGCTGGGAACGTTCGTTCTGGCAACTGACCACGGTGTTGCTCGGTACGTGGGTGATCCGTACGGCCGAGTCGGTGGTGTTTACGTGCTGGCCACCGGCACCGGAGGAGCGGTAGGTGTCGATGCGCAGGTCGGCCGGGTTGATCTCGATTTCCACCTTGTCGTCGATCTCGGGGGAGACGAAAACGGCAGAGAACGAGGTGTGGCGACGGTTGCCGGAGTCGAACGGGCTCTTGCGCACCAGGCGGTGCACGCCGATCTCGGTACGCAGCCAGCCAAAGGCGTATTCGCCCTTGATATGCACGGTCGCGCCCTTGATACCGGCGACTTCACCGGCGGACAGTTCCATGATGGTCGCTTCAAAGCCGCGCTTGTCGGCCCAGCGCAGGTACATGCGCAGCAGGATGTTGGCCCAGTCCTGGGCTTCGGTGCCGCCGGAACCGGCCTGGATATCCAGGTAGGCGTTGTTCGGGTCCATTTCGTGGCTGAACATGCGGCGGAATTCGAGTTTGGCGAGGTTGTCCTCGAGACGGGCCAGCTCGGCGACGATATCGCCCACTGCGCCTTCGTCGTTTTCTTCGACGGCCATGTCCAGCAGGTCGCGGCAGTCGCCCAGACCGGTGTTCAATTCGTCGAGGGTGTCGACGATCTGCGCCAGCGCAGCGCGCTCACGCCCCAGTTCCTGGGCGTATTCAGGTTTGTTCCAGACAGCCGGATCTTCAAGCTCGCGATTGACTTCGGTCAGACGCTCATGCTTTTGATCGTAGTCAAAGATACCCCCGAATAGTTTCGGAGCGCTCGGACAGGTCCTTGATGGTGTTAAGGATCGGGTTGATTTCCATGGCGGGCAGCACTCGTTGGCGAACTTTTGAAAGCCGGCGAGTATAACGGCAAAAGGTCGGAAACGGCAGTCCGCTTGGCCGAAAAGGCTGGGTTTGTGTGATATCTACAGTCCGATAAAGATCAAATGTAGGAGCTGGCTTGCCTGCTCCCACATTGGGCTGGCGGTGTTCTGCAAGCTATTCGATCCCCACCTGGTTACGCCCATTATGCTTGGCCAGGTACAACCCCTTGTCCGCCGCCGAGATCAATTGCCGGCAATCGGTCCCCAGCAGCGGCGTCATGGTCGCCAGGCCAATGCTGATGGTCAGGCTCGCCCCTTCAGACGGCGCGATATGCGGGATTTTCAGCGCGGCGACGGCCTGGCGCAGTTTCTCGGCCACCAGCCGCGCACCGCCAGGCGAGGTGTTGGGCAGCACCAGGGCAAACTCCTCGCCCCCGTAGCGCGCCGGCAGGTCCGAAGGACGGCTGCTGGCGTCACGGATGCTCGCCGCCACCTTGCGCAACGCCTCGTCCCCTTCCAAGTGGCCAAAGCTGTCGTTGTAGGTCTTGAAAAAGTCCACGTCGATCATCAGCAACGACAACTGGGTCTGGTCACGCATGGCACGCCGCCATTCCAGCTCCAGGTACTCGTCGAAATGCCGGCGGTTGGACAGCCCGGTCAAGCCGTCGGAGTTCATCAAGCGTTGCAGCACCAGGTTGGTGT
The DNA here is from genome assembly GCF_059422465.1 of Pseudomonas sp. GW821-FHT01D09. Lineage (NCBI taxonomy): Bacteria > Pseudomonadati > Pseudomonadota > Gammaproteobacteria > Pseudomonadales > Pseudomonadaceae > Pseudomonas > Pseudomonas sp. GW821-FHT01D09. The sequence goes on along the minus strand of NZ_JBWKWY010000009.1, from coordinate 109,229 downwards.
CCAGCAGTTGTTGCTGGCTGACCCGCAGCGCACGGTAGGCCGCATCCCGCTGCAACAGGGTCATGTAGGAGCGCGAGTGGTAGCGGATACGCGCCACCAGTTCGATGTTGTCCGGCAGTTTCACCAGGTAGTCATTGGCCCCGGCGGCAAACGCGGCGCTCTTGATCAGCGGGTCTTCCTTGGTCGAGAGCACGATGATCGGGATGTTCTGGGTCGCCGGGTGGTTGCGGTATTCCCGCACCAGGGTCAGGCCGTCCAGCCCGGGCATGACCAGGTCCTGGAGAATCACTGTCGGCTTGATGCGGATCGCCTGGGAGATGGCCTGGTGGGGGTCGGCACAGAAGTGGAAGTCGATATTGTCCTCATGGGCCAGACCGCGTCGCACGGCTTCGCCGATCATCGCCTGGTCATCGACCAGTAACACCATGGCGGCATTTTCGTCGGTTTTGAAGTCGTCGAGCTGTAAATCATTCATTTGCGGTCACCTGAATTACTACGTGCAGGCCAGGACAGCGAGTTATCTCGGTCATTTTGCGAATACCTCCAGCAATCGTGGCGCAATTCTGTCCAATGGGCGAATCTCAACAGCGGCATCAATTGCCGCCGCCGCTTTGGGCATGCCGTAAACTGCACAGCTCTGCTGATCCTGAGCGATGGTCAGATAGCCCTGCTGACGCATCAATTTGAGTCCCTGGGCTCCATCGCGTCCCATGCCGGTCAGCAAGACGCCGACAGCATCGCCGTTCCAATGGCTGGCGACGCTCTCGAAAAACACGTCGATGGACGGTCGATAAATCTCGTTCACGGGCTCTGCCGTATAGGCCAGCGTGCCGTTTTTCAGCAGCCGGATATGATGATTGGTGCCGGCCAGCAATACCACGCCGCTTTGCGGCGGCTCCCCCTCGCGCGCCAGGCGCACCGGCAGGCCCGAGGCGCTGCTCAGCCACTCGGCCATGCCGGCGGCAAACACCTGGTCCACATGCTGGACCAGCACAATGGCTGCCGCAAAGTCCCGAGGCAAGCCCTTGAGCAAGGTTTCCAGCGCCGCCGGGCCACCCGCCGAAGAACCGATCGCCACCAGGCTCTGGCGCTTGCCCGTACTGCGCGGGGGGACCGGTTCGGCCCGAACCCGGCTGCCGCGCTGGCCGATCAGCCAGCCAATATTGAGGATCTTGCGCAACAGCGGTGCCGCCGCCTCCTTGGCATCGCCAACCCCCAGTGCCGGGGTGTCCACCACATCCAGGGCGCCATGGCCCATGGCTTCAAACACGCGGCTGACATTCTGCTGGCGATCCACCGTCACGATAACGATAGCGCATGGCGTCTCGGCCATGATCTGCCGGGTGGCCTCGACGCCATCCATCACCGGCATGATCAGGTCCATCAGGATCAGGTCCGGGGTCACCTCGGCACAGCGCTGCACCGCTTCCAGGCCATTGGTGGCGACCCACACCACTTCATGGGCCGGCTCGAAGCTCAAGGCACGGCGCAAGGCCTCGACTGCCAGGGGCATGTCATTGACGATGGCGATCCTCATGCCCGGGCGCCTCCAATCAGTTCCACCACCGCATCGAGCAGGGCGTCGTCATGGAAGCTGGCCTTGGCCAGGTAATAGTCGGCGCCGGCATCCAGGCCACGCCGCCGGTCTTCTTCACGATCCTTGTAGGACACCACCATCACCGGCAGCGATTGCAGGCGAGTGTCACGGCGCAAAAGTGTGACCAATTCAATACCGTCCATGCGAGGCATATCAATGTCAGTAATCAGCAGGTCGAAGTCTTCGGAACGCAGAGCATTCCAGCCATCCATGCCATCGACGGCGACCGCCACGTCATATCCACGGTTAAGTAATAGCTTGCGCTGCAATTCGCGCACGGTCAGCGAGTCATCCACCACCAGAATGCGCTTGCGCGCGGCCTCGACGGTTTGCAGGGCGCGGCGGGCAATGCGCTCCAGGCGTCCGGTGTTGAGCAGCTTGTCCACCGAGCGCAGCATGTCCTCGACATCGACGATCAATACCACCGAACCGTCATCGAGCAGCGCACCGGCAGAGATGTCCTGCACCTTGCCCAGGCGATCATCCAAGGGCAGCACCACCAGGGTGCGCTCGCCGATAAAGCGCTCCACGGCAATCCCGTACACCGCATCGCGCTCGCGGATCACCACGACCTTGAGGGTGTCCTGGTTGCTTTGCCCGGGCGGGCGCTGCAACAACTGGCTGGCCGCGACCAGGCCGACATGCCGGCCCTCGTGCCAGAAATGCTGGCGGCCTTCCAGTTGCACGATTTCGTCGGGTTCCAGGTCGCACATGCGCTCGATATGGGCCAGGGGGAAGGCGTAGGCTTCTTCGCCGACCTCCACCACCAGGCTGCGCACCACCGACAGGGTCAGCGGCACTTCCAGATGGAAGCGGCTGCCCTGCCCCGCCGTCTGCTCCAGCAGCACCGCGCCGCGCAATTGGCGGACCATATGTTGCACGGCATCCAGGCCGACCCCGCGCCCGGAGACCTCGGTCACCTTGTCGCGCAGGCTGAAGCCCGGCAGGAACAGGAACGTCAGCAACTCCTCTTCACTCAGGCGCTGAGCGGTTTCCAGCGGCGACAGATTGCGCTCGACAATACTGCCGCGCAGGCGCGCCAGGTCCACGCCGTTGCCATCATCACTCAACTCCAGCACCAACAGGCCCGCCTGGTGCGAGGCGCGCAAGCGGATCAGGCCCTCGGCCGGCTTGCCCGCCAGCAGGCGCTGCTCAGGCATCTCGATGCCGTGATCGACGGCATTGCGCAACAAATGGGTCAGCGGCGCTTCAAGCTTTTCCAGCACATCGCGGTCGACCTGGGTCTTCTCGCCTTCGATTTCCAGGCGTACCTGCTTGCCCAGGCTGCGGCCCAGGTCACGCACCATGCGCACCTGGCCCGCCAGTACATCGGCAAACGGGCGCATACGGCACGCCAGCGCGGTGTCATACAACACCTGGGCCCGTTGCCCGGCCTGCCAGCCAAACTCGTCGAGCTCGGCGGTCTTTTCCGCCAGCAGCAGTTGCGCTTCGCTCAACAGGCGGCGGGCATCGGCCAGGGCTTCCTGGGCTTCGAGGTTCAGGTCGACGGTCTTGAGCTGGCCATCGAGGTTATCCAGGGCCCGGGCGCTGTTGCTTTGGAGGCGCTTGAGGCGTTGCAGGCTGGACAGGTACGGCTTGAGGCGCTGGGTTTCCACCAGGGACTTGCTGGACAGGTCCAGCAGGCTGTTCAAGCGCTCGGCCGTGACCCGCAACACGCGCTCGCCGCCTTCGGTCATGCGTTTGTTCTGGCGCGGCGCATCACTGCTGATGGGCGGCGCGGTCTCCGGTTCCGGGGGCAATAACAGTGATTCTTCAAGGGACGCCAGTGGCTCCGGGAGCGACGCCGGCACGGGCGGCGGTGCAACCACCTTGGCCATGGGTTGCGACGGATCCAGCAAGCGCTCCATCAGCGCCACATAGGCCTCGATATCGGCCGGGCCCACGCTGTTGCCCGGCGTGGCGATGCGCATCAGCAGGTCGGTGCCCTGCAACAACGCGTCGATATGTTCGGGTTGCAGAAACAGCCGGCTTTCCTGGGCGCTGACCAGGCAGTCTTCCATCACGTGGGCCACGCTGACGCCGGCATCGACCCCGACAATCCGCGCCGCGCCCTTGAGCGAATGCGCCGCGCGCATGCAGGCTTCAAGCTGGTCGGCCTGGGTCGGGTTGCGCTCCAGGGCCAGCAAACCGGCACTGAGCACCTGGGTCTGGGCATCGGCTTCCAGGCTGAACAGTTCCAGCAGCGAGGCGTCGCGCATCTGGTCGGGGGTCATGTGAGGCTCCGGGTCACGGCAGACAGCAGTTGCGTCTCGTCCAACCAGCGCAGGCTGCGGCCCTTGAACGGCAACACGCCCTGGGTGTAGCGCGCACTGGCCTGGGTGCCGGACGCAGACGCCGCTTTGAGGGTGCGCTCATCAATGGCATGGATGCCATCCACTTCATCCACCGGCACCACCACCGGGCCGTCCTGCGCAGCGATGATCAGCATGCGCGGCATGATCCGCCCGCCGCTGGGGCCGCCGCCCGTGCTGTCGAGCCCGAGCAGTTCCACCAGGGACAGGCAGGCCACCAGCGCGCCGCGCACATTGGCGACCCCGAGCAGCGCCCGCGAACGCTGGTGGGGCAAGGAATGAATCGGCTGCAGGGGCGCCACTTCCACCAGGCACCGGGTGGCGATGCCCAGCCACTCCTCGCCCAGGCGGAACATCAGCAGTGAACGGGTGACCACCTCGTCGTCGGCCTGCGCGGCGGCCGCGGGATGTCGGTCTTCCTGCTGCAAGGCGTAGCGATCCAGCAGGCGGGTGGCGGCCGCCGAATACACCGCGCAATTGCGGCAGTGGATATGCTCGACCAGCAACGGGCAGGTTTTATCGCCGTGGATCCCGATGCGGTTCCAGCAATCGTCGATGGCCTGGGTATCGGCGACCGTCAGGTCCAGGTCGGTGTCCGGGGATGGGGAGCTACTCATCGTTTAGGCTCACTGTCAGCGGCTCGCTCGCTACGGGCGGCACGGGCTTGCAAGCGCCGCGCCCCCGCCGTATCGCCCTGAGACTCCAGCAGCGCAGCCAGGTGCATCAAGGCCTGCGGATGCTGGGGCTCCAGGTACAAGGCTTTTCGATAATACCCCTGGGCCTCCAGGGCGCTACCCGCCACATCGCTGAGCAGGCCCAGCCAGTAGAACACCTGGGCCGCCGGTGGATGGTTTTGCAGGTAGCGCTCGCAGGCCGCCCGGGCTTCCAGGCTCTTGCCCTCATTGGCCAGGGTCGCGATCTGCCCGAGCAGATCGGCGGCATCCGACTGCAGCGGCGGCGCCTTGAGTACCACCGCCGGCACGCTGCCCCCACTGAACGGCCGGGGCCGGGCCGGGATCGGCGCCGTACTGCGCTGGGGCAGCGGCACCGGCATGGGCGTAAAGACCGGCGCGGGCGGCGCGGCTTCAGCGTGGCGGCTGAAGGCAAACGACTGCGGCACCCCAATTGAACGCATGCCCAGGCGCCCCAGCAAGCTGCCTTCGGCCGGGCCGATAAACAGCACGCCATCGACATGGGTCAGGCCCTTGAGCACTTCAAATACCTGCTTCTGGGTTGGCTGGTCGAAGTAGATCAGCAGGTTGCGGCAAAACACAAAGTCATAGGTCGGCTCATTGGCCAGCAACTGCGGGTCCAGCAGGTTGCCCACTTGCAGGCGCACTTGCTCGCGCACCCGGTCGGCGACGCGATAGCCGTCGCTCTCGGCAGTGAAATACCGTTCACGGAACTCGATGTCCTGGCCACGAAAGGAGTTCTTGCCATACACCCCACGCCGCGCCCGCTCCACCGACAGCGGGCTGACGTCCATGCCCTGCACCTTGAACTGGTGGGGCGAAAGGCCCGCATCGAGCAGGGCCATGGCAATGGAGTAGGGTTCCTCGCCGGTGGAGCACGGCAGGCTGAGGATGCGCAAGGCGCGCATCTGCTTGATCTCGCCCAGCCGCGTCACCGCCAGCCGCGCCAGGGTGGCAAAGGATTCGGGATAGCGAAAGAACCAGGTCTCGGGAACGATGACCGCTTCGATCAGCGCCTGCTGTTCCTCGTTGCAGGTTTGCAGGCGCTGCCAGTACTGATCGGCATTCAGCCCCTGCAACGCCTGGCTGCGCTGGCGCACGGCGCGCTCGATAATCGCTTCGCCCACCGAAGCGACGTCCAGGCCGATGCGTTCCTTGAGAAAGTCGAAGAAGCGTTGGTCATTGCTCATCAAGCCTCCCCAGCGCTCAGGTCGGTGGCAAACAGCAAGGCGCGGACCTCGGCAGTGAGCAGGTCGGCGACGCCGATCCACTGCATCAGCCCCCGTTCGTCTTCGCGCACCGGCCCCAAATAAGGCGCCTGGCGATTGTCCAGGCCGTAAGGCTGGAAGTCGGCCGGGTCGCAACGCAGGGTGTCGGTGGCCTGTTCGAGGATCAGCCCCAGCCAGCGCGGCGCCTGCCAGGCTTGGGGACGGTAGTTGACCAGCACCAGCCGCGTACTGGTGCGGGCCTGGGCCGGGGTCCCAAACGTCAGGGCGCTGAGGTCGATCACCGGCACCATGTAGCCGCGATGGGCAAAGATCCCGGCGACCCACGCCGGCGCATGGGCGATGGGCTTGAGCGGCAGGCGCGGTAGCACCTCAGCCACTTCCGTGGCCTTGAGGGCGTAGCGCTCGCTGCCGATATGAAACACCAGGAACAAGGCTTTTTTGGCGGCCGTCACCGCGTCGCGTTTCGCCGCTGGATCACTCATCAGACTTTAAAACGCGACACGCCGCTGCGCAGACCCACCGCAACCTGGCTCAGTTCATCAATGGCAAAGCTGGCCTGGCGCAGGGACTCCACGGTCTGGCTACTGGCATCGCCCAACTGCACCAGCGCATGGTTGATCTGTTCGGCACCGGTGGCCTGGGCCTGCATGCCCTCGTTGACCATCAGCACACGCGGCGCCAAGGCTTGTACCTGGTGAATGATCTGCGACAGCTGCTCGCCGACCTGCTGCACCTCAAACATGCCGCGACGCACTTCTTCGGAGAACTTGTCCATACCCATCACGCCCGCCGAGACCGCCGACTGGATCTCGCGCACCATCTGCTCGATATCGTAGGTGGCCACGGCAGTCTGGTCGGCCAGGCGCCGCACTTCGGTGGCGACCACGGCAAAGCCGCGCCCGTATTCACCGGCCTTCTCGGCCTCGATGGCGGCGTTGAGGGACAGCAGGTTGGTCTGGTCGGCCACCTTGACGATGGTCACCACCACCTGGTTGATGTTGCCGGCCTTCTCGTTGAGGATCGCCAGCTTGGCGTTGACCAGGTCGGCGGCGCCCATCACCGAGTGCATGGTTTCTTCCATGCGGGCCAGGCCTTGCTGGCCGGAACCGGCGGCCACCGAGGCCTGGTCGGCGGCGGTGGACACTTCGGTCATGGTGCGCACCAGGTCCTTGGACGTGGCGGCGATTTCCCGCGAGGTGGCGCCGATTTCGGTGGTGGTGGCGGCGGTTTCAGTGGCCGTGGCCTGTTGCTGCTTGGAGGTGGCGGCAATCTCGGTCACCGAGGTGGTGACCTGTACCGACGAACGCTGGGCCTGGGATACCAGGGCGGTCAGCTCGGTCATCATGTCGTTGAAGCCGGTTTCGACGGCGCCGAACTCGTCCTTGCGTTCCAGGTTCAGGCGCTTGCTCAGATCGCCGGTGCGCATGGTGTCGAGGATATCGACGATGCGTTTCATCGGCGCCATGATCGCGCGCATCAGCAGCAACCCGCACAGGCCGGCGGCAAGGATCGCCAGGAGCAGCGACACGCCCATGCTGATTTTGGCGGCATCCACGGCTTCATCGATGGCGGCGGTGGCGCTGTCCGCGACTTTTTTGTTCGCGTTGATGATGTCATTGAGCTTCATGCGCCCTGCGGTCCAGGCCGGGGTCAGTTGCTCGTCGAACAGCTTGACCGCCTCGGCTTCCTTGTTGGCTGCATGCAGCTCCAGGACCTGGACCAACACCTGGTTGTACTTTTGGTGCAGGGCCTCGAAGGTGTCGAACTCGTTACGATCCTGGTCGAGATTGATCGTCTTGGCGTAACTGGCCATATGCTGGTCCAGCCGCGCCTCGAACGTTTTGTAATCCTGGCGGTCAGCGTCGGAAATGCCCTGATGCTCGCGCAAACCGATCAGCTCCTGGGTTTGCAGGTAGCTGTCGACCCAGGCGCTGCGGATCATCGAGCTGAAAAACACCCCTGGCACGGCGTCGTCGCGCACCGAGTTCTCGCTCGATTCGATTTTCAGCAACCGTGAATACGAGACCACGACCATCAACAGCATGATGGCGATAATGACCGCAAAGCTCGCCAAGATGCGTTGGCGCAAGGTCCAGTTTTTCACAGTACTTCCTCGAAGGCCGATCAAATGCCCGGGAGTATAGCTGAGGCAGTGCCATCATTTATCAATGGGTTGTGGGCCAAGTCTCAAGGAATACAAAAACACCCCGCAACCTTGATGGCGGCGGGGTGTTTGATGTCGATCCTTCCCACGCTCTGCGTGGGAAGGATCAGCTGCAACTCATGCGGTGGCCTGGCGTACCTGTTTTTCCAGCTCGGCCTTGAGGCCCGGTTCCAACTTGAGCTGGCGGGCCAGTTCGTCGAGGTAGGACTTCTCCATAAAGTTTTCCTCGTCCACCAGCATCACACTGGCGATGTACATTTCGGCAGCCATTTCCGGGGTGCTGGCGGCGCGCGCCACATCGGTGGGGTCCAGGGGCTTGTTGAGTTCGGCATGCAGCCAGTGTTGCAGTTCCTGGTCGTTGTCCAGCTTGACGAATTCGCCTTCGATCAAGGCACGCTCGCGCTCGTCCACATGGCCATCGGCCTTGGCGGCGGCCACCAGGGCCTTGAGGATGGCCTGGCTATGCAGCTCGACCTGGGCCGGTGGCAGGCGGTCGAGGGTCTGCGGCTCGCCCTTGGGGGCGCCGGCCTGTTGTGCCTGCCAGTTGCCATAAGCCTTGTAGGCAATCACGCCCAATGCGGCAAGACCACCATAAGTCAGGGCTTTGCCGCCAAAATTCCGGGCTTTTTTGTTGCCCAGCAGCAGGCCCATGGCCCCGGCTGCCAACGCCCCGCCACCTGCGCCGCCGAGCAGGCTGCCGAGCCCGCCACCGCCGAGCAGGCCTCCCAGTGCGCCTTTGTCATCGCCTTTACGTTGACCGCCAGCCTTGTTTTGCAACATGTCCTGGCCGGACTTGAGCAACTGATCAAGCAATCCACGGGTATTCATTCATAGCCTCCAGAGACTTGGGTTCATAGGATCAATAGGCTCTCAGCGTAAAACTAAGTGCCAATATTCCTGGATATAGAGTGCTTCCAGATGTAACTCAATTGGCAGGGGCCCCGACAGCCTGCCTGATCGGTGACGCCCCCACAGACACGTCTTGTTTCATATCCAACGCTATCATCCCGCCATCAATCAATTTTCCTTCCCCAGCGAACCCCTTAAGCTATCGGGCATCTGTTTAATGTCCGTTGCGTTTGGCCGAAGGCATGTCCGAACCGTAATTTCTGATCCAGCACGCGCCAGGAACGGCACGGGATTGCTCACCACAGGTTGTATTTATGCACCGCAGGAATTTGCTCAAAGCGTCCATGGCCATCGCGGCCTACACCGGGCTGTCGGCCAGTGGCCTGCTGGCCGCCCAGGCCTGGGCCGGGAATCGTGCCGCCGATGGCGATGCCAAGGCGTTCGACTTCGACTGGCTCAAGCGGCAGGCCAAGCAACTGGCCGGCAAACAGTACCAGGACACCCGCCAGGTGCTGCCGCCAACCCTGGCGACCATGACCCCGCAGAATTTCAATGCCATTGGCTACGACGGCAACCATTCGCTGTGGAAAGACCTCAAAGGCCAGCTGGACGTGCAGTTTTTCCACGTCGGCATGGGTTTCAAGACCCCGGTGCGCATGCACAGTGTCGACCCCAAGACCCGCCAGGCGCGGGAGGTGCATTTCCGCCCGTCGCTGTTCAACTATGAAAAAACCACGGTCGATACAAAGCAGCTCAAGGGCGACCTGGGGTTTTCCGGCTTCAAGCTGTTCAAGGCCCCGGAACTGGACCGCCACGACGTGGTGTCTTTCCTCGGCGCCAGCTATTTCCGCGCGGTGGATAACACCGGCCAGTACGGCCTTTCGGCGCGCGGCCTGGCCATCGACACCTACGCCAGCAAACGCGAAGAATTCCCCGATTTCACCCAGTTCTGGTTCGAGACGCCGGACAAGGACAGCACCCGTTTCGTGGTCTACGCCCTGCTCGACTCACCGAGCGCCACCGGGGCCTATCGCTTTGACATCGACTGCCAGGCGACCCAGGTGGTGATGGCCATCGATGCCCATATCAATGCGCGCACCGCGATCCAGCAGATGGGCATCGCGCCGATGACCAGTATGTTCAGTTGCGGCACCCATGAGCGGCGCATGTGCGACACCATTCACCCGCAAATCCACGATTCCGACCGCCTGGCAATGTGGCGCGGCAACGGCGAGTGGATCTGCCGGCCGCTGAACAACCCGGCCACCCTGCAGTTCAATGCCTTCGCCGATAAAGACCCGAAAGGTTTCGGCCTGGTGCAGACCGACCATGAGTTCGCCAGCTACCAGGACACCGTCGATTGGTACAGCAAGCGCCCGAGCCTGTGGGTGGAGCCGACCACGGCATGGGGCGAAGGCTCTATCGACCTGTTGGAAATTCCTACCACCGGCGAGACCATGGACAACATCGTCGCCTTCTGGTCGCCCAAAAAACCGGTGGCCGCCGGTGATTCCCTGAACTTTGGCTACAAGCTCTACTGGAGCGCCCTGCCCCCGGTCAGCACGCCGCTGGCGCAAGTCAATGCGACCCGTTCCGGCATGGGCGGTTTCACCGAAGGCTGGGCGCCGGGCGAGCATTACCCGCCGGTCTGGGCCCGCCGCTTTGCCGTGGACTTCAAGGGCGGCGGCCTCGACCGCCTGCCCGCAGGCACCGGGATCGAGCCGGTGGTCACCTGCTCCCATGGCCAAGTGAAAGACTTCAGCGTGCTGGTGCTCGATGACATCAAGGGCTACCGCATCCTCTTCGACTGGTACCCGACCAGCGACAGCGTGGCGCCGGTGGAGATGCGCCTGTTCATTCGCACCAATGACCGCACCTTGAGTGAAACCTGGTTGTACCAGTACTTCCCGCCGGCACCGGACAAGCGCAAGTACAGCTGATGCCAAGCGTTCCCACGCGCATGGCGGCGTGGGAACGCCCTTGCCGGCTCAAAAGCGCGAAATACTCTTCATCGCGCCAATCAGATAGCGCATTGCAACCTGATCGTTTTCGGTCAAGGCACGGTACTGCTCCAGCAGTTGTGCCTCATCCGAACTCAACCGGCGGCCATGCAACGACAGCTTGCGGCTGAAAAAAAGCATCAGAACCCCTGCGACACCAATGGACTTGGCCATGGAATGTTTCTCCGTGTAATAAACAACAACTCCTGATGCCCATAACCCTGTCCGCGAAGTGCAATGCCTCAGCGAGCAAACAGACTGACTTCCTGGGCCAGAAGTCGTCTTACTCCAAGCGTAGAAACTATCCAGGCGCGTGTGAGATTTTTTTAGAGTATTCACTTAAATAATTACCTTGAAGCAAAAAGCTTGCGGAAAATTCTTACACCTCATAAATTGATTGACCGCTCAATTAATTAATGAGACAGGCATGCGCACCCCCGATCCCCAACAACGCGAAAGCAAACGCATGGCCCTGCTGGATGCGGCGTCCCAGTGTTTTGCCGAAGCCGGTTTTGTTGCCACGCGCACCGCCGATATCTGTGCCCTGGCCGGTATGAGTGCGGGCAATCTGTTCCACTATTTCGCCAGCAAGCATGAGGTGTTGCTGGCGCTGGTGGCCCGCGAAGGTGAAGAGATCCAACAGGCCATGGCGCCCTTGGCCAAGGCGGCTGATCCGCTGGCGCAGTTGCTGGCCTTCCTCGATCATGTCTGCCAGTTGGCCTGCGACCGCCACTACGCCGGCCTGGCGCTGGAAATTTCGGCCCTGGGCCATCGCGACGAAGCCGTCGCACGCCTGGTAAAAGCCAATGACCGCGCCCTGCGCGACGGCCTGGAAGCACTGGTGCGGGCGGCGGACAAGGCCGGGCAGTTGCACACCTCGTTGAGCGCACCCGAGGCGGCCAACTGGCTGGCCGCCTTGATCGATGGCATGTTCGCCCGCGTGGCGGCCGACCCGGACTTTCACCCCGCGCAGCAGACCCCGGTCCTGCAAGGCCTGGTGGTTCACCTGCTGCAAGGGCGCTGAATATGCCAGCCACGGCCAATGCCCGTTTGGTCCAGGTCGACGCACTGCGCGGGTTTGCCTTGCTCGGCATTCTCAGCGTCAATATCTGGGCCTTTGCCGACCCCTATTACGCCTCGACCGCCAGCAATCCAGCCTACGCCAGCCTGCTCGATCACGGGGTGCGGCTGCTGGTGGCCTTGCTGTTCGAGACCAAGTTCTACCTGCTGTTTTCCTTTTTGTTTGGCTACAGCTTCACCCTGCAAATGGCCGCCGCCGAGCGGGCCGAGGCCGCGTTCGTCCCACGTATGCTGCGCCGGCAACTGGCCCTGCTGGCATTGGGCCTGGCCCATGGCGCCCTACTGTATTACGGGGAGATTCTCTCGACTTATGCCCTGCTGGGCCTGGTGCTGCTGGCGGCCCGCAACCTGGCAGCGGCCCGCGCCCGGCGCTGGGCTATCGGCCTGGTAGTGGTCGCCTGCTCACTGTGGATGGTGTTGGGTATCTTGCAGGGGCTGGAAGGTGAATGGGTCGGCGCTGGCCACGACGAGGCCCAGGCAAAACTCGCGGCATTTTCCGCTGGGGCCCTGCAGACCCTGCAATTTCATAGCCGAGAGGTGTGGAACACCGTGCCCGCCTTATGGCTACTGCAAGGGCCCAGTGCCCTGGCGATGTTCCTGTTTGGCTATGCGGCCGGGCGACAGCAATGGCTGGCCTCGCCACAGGCCTGGGAACCCCGTGCCGGGCGCCTGCTGCTAATGACTGCCCCACTGGGCCTGCTCGGTGCGCTGGTCTACGCCCTGGCCGCCGCTTATAGACCGGGTGGCGGCCTGGAAACCTTTGCCTTCGGCCTCGGCCAACTGACGGCGCCGCTGCTCACAGCCGCTTATGGCCTAGGGATGCTGGCGCTGTTCAACACCCCCCGCGGCGCAAGGCTATGCGCGCGCCTGGCGCCGTTGGGCAAGATGGCCTTGAGCAATTACCTTATGCAATCGATCGTGCTCGGGCTGTTGTTCACCGGCTACGGCGCTGGCGGGATCAATCAGGTCGAGCCGTGGTTGTTGCTACCGATGGCGGCCACGATTTTTATCCTACAAATGTGGCTGAGCACGCACTGGCTACGCCGTCATCCATATGGGCCGTTCGAGTGGTTGTTGCGCGCCGCGACGTTGCTCGCCTGGCCACAGTGGCGACGCGAGGCCCGCTGACCCACCGGGCCAGCGGCGGCTGGGTGGGTTACTCGTTGCGCACATCCGACTCATGGATCGGCTGGTCGCGATGGGTGGCCCGCTGATATTGCGCCGGCCAGATCGCCTTGCGCCCGCCCAGGTCGTCATCGGCGTGCAGCGGCCAATACGGGTCACGCAGCAGTTCCCGGGCAAGGAAGATGATGTCGGCCTGGCAGGTACGCAGAATATGCTCGGCCTGGGCCGGCTCGGTAATCATGCCCACCGTGCCCGTGGCCATGCCGGACTCCTTGCGCACGCGCTCGGCAAAACGCGTCTGATAACCGGGCCCGATGGGGATTTCGGCATTGGCTGCGGTGCCACCGGAAGACACATCGATCAGGTCCACACCCAGGTCTTTGAGGCGGCGTGCCAGTTCCACGGTTTCGTCGGGGTTCCAGCCGTCCTCCACCCAGTCGGTGGCCGAGACGCGCACAAACAGCGGCAACTCTTGCGGCCACACGTCACGCACCGCCTGGGTGACTTGCAACACCAGGCGGATGCGGTTTTCAAAGGATCCGCCGTATTGATCCTGGCGCTGATTGCTCAGGGGCGAGAGAAATTGATGCAATAGATAACCATGGGCGGCATGGATTTCCACCACTTTGAAGCCGGCGGTCAGGGCACGCTTGGCGGCGGCCACGAAATCGCCGATCACCTGCTGGATTTGCCCTGCGTCCAACTGCCGGGGCGCGGTGTGCTGCGGGTCAAAGGCGATCGGCGACGGACCTACCGGCACCCAGCCACCGTCTGCGGGCTTGACGCTGCCGTGCTTGCCGATCCACGGCCGATGGGTGCTGGCCTTGCGCCCGGCGTGGGCCAGTTGAATGCCCGCCACCGCGCCCTGGGCGCTGATAAAGCGGGTGATGCGCTGCAGCGGTTCAATCTGGGCGTCGTTCCACAGCCCCAGGTCCTGGGCGGTGATGCGGCCATCGGCGGTCACCGCGGTGGCTTCGCTGAAAACCAGCCCGGCGCCGCCGACGGCGCGGCTGCCCAGGTGCACCAGGTGCCAGTCGTTGGCCAGGCCATCGACGGCCGAGTACTGGCACATTGGCGACACGGCAATGCGGTTGAGCAGGGTCAATTGGCGCAGGGTATAGGGTTCAAGCAACAGACTCATGGGGCACCTCTTCTCGTATCCGGTGGGCATTGGCTCCAGGGTGCTGTCTGACCGGTGCGCGTGACGAGAAGATGAAAAGCCCGTCCCCTCCGGGCTAAAAAACAGACAAGGTCACAAGACCAATCACACAGTGCTTAGAGACTAGTCGACAACCGGGGATTGCACAGGGTTCAGCGCGGCTCGATGTGGGCAATCATCAATTGCACGGTTTCCTGGCCACGGAATTCATTGACGTCCAGCTTGTAGGCCAGCTCCACCCAGCGAATGGTCGGGTTCGGCCACACTTCTCGGTCGATGCCAAAGGCAATGCCATCGAGCTTCACCGCACCGCACTCACTCTTGAGCACCACCTTGAGGTGACGCTCGCCCACCACCCGTTGCTCCACCAGTTGAAAAACCCCGTGAAACAGCGGCTCGGGAAAGTGTTGGCCCCAAGGCCCGGCGTTGCGCAGGGCGCGGGCCAGTTCCAGGTGGAATTCTTCCACGGCCAAGGTGCCATCGGACAGCAGGCGCCCGGTGAGGTCTTCTTCACGCAGTTGCCGGCGCACTTCGGCGTCGAAGGCTTGGGCGAACAACGGGAAGTTGGCTTCAGGCAAGGTCAGGCCCGCCGCCATGGCGTGGCCGCCGTATTTGGCGATCAGGTTCGGGTGCTGGCTGGCCACCACGGCCAGGGCATCACGGATATGAAAGCCCGGCACCGAACGCCCAGAGCCCTTGAGCAGGCCATCACCGGCATCGGCAAAGGCGATGGTCGGGCGGAAATAGCGCTCTTTCATCCGCGAGGCGAGGATCCCGATGACACCCTGGTGCCACTCCGGGTCGAACAGGCACAGGCCAAATGGCATCGACTCCAGCGGCAAGTCCTTGAGCTGAGCCAGGGCTTCGCGCTGCATGCCCTGCTCGATGGCCTTGCGGTCTTGGTTCATGCCGTCCAGTTGCGCGGCCATTTCCCGGGCCTGGGCGAAGTCGCTGGTGAGCAGGCATTCGATGCCCAGGCTCATGTCATCCAGGCGCCCGGCCGCGTTGAGCCGTGGGCCGAGGATAAAGCCCAGGTCGGTGGAGGTGATGCGCGCGTGGTCGCGCTTGGCCACTTCCAGGATCGCCTTGATCCCCGGCCGCGCACGCCCGGCGCGGATCCGCTCCAGGCCCTGGTAGACCAGGATGCGGTTATTGGCATCCAGCGGCACCACGTCGGCCACGCTGCCCAGGGCCACCAGGTCGAGCAATTCGCCGATATTGGGCTGCGGCTGCTTGTCGTACCAGCCCAGGCTGCGCAGGCGCGCGCGCAAGGCCATCAGCACGTAGAAAATCACCCCCACACCGGCCAGGGCCTTACTGGGGAAACCGCAGCCGGGCTGGTTCGGGTTGACGATGGCATCGGCCGCCGGCAGTTCATCGCCGGGTAAGTGGTGGTCGGTGACCAGCACCTTGAGGCCCGCCGCCTTCGCCGCCGCCACGCCTTCGACACTGGAGATGCCGTTGTCCACGGTGATCAGCAACTGCGGCTCACGCTGCAAGGCCACGGCAACGATTTCCGGGGTCAGGCCGTAGCCGTATTCAAAGCGGTTGGGCACCAGGTAATCCACATGGGCCGCCCCAAGCAAGCGCAGGCCGAGGGTGCCCACGGTGCTGGCGGTGGCGCCATCGGCGTCGAAGTCACCGACGATCAGGATGCGCTGGCGCTGCTCCAGGGCCGTCACCAGCAAGTCCACGGCAGCCTCGATCCCTTTGAGCTGCTGATAGGGAATCAGCCGCGCCAGGCTCTTATCCAGCTCATCCTGCGAGGTCACGCCACGGGCGGCGTAGAGACGGGTCAGCAACGGTGGCAATTCACCGAGGAACGGCAGGACAGCGGGCAATGGGCGGGGATCGATGCGCATGGGGTGATGAGGGCTTCTGTGCAATACAACGGTTAAAAAACACTACGAGTAACGACGAACATCAACGGTGTGTGGGGGGCTTGGGTGGGAGCGGGCTTGCCCGCGATTGCGGTGGATCAGTTAAAGATAAGCCGACTGACACATCGCTATCGCGGGCAAGCCCGCTCCCACACAAGCTAGCTCCCACACAAACCCGTCCTGACATCATCAGCCGCGTTCGCCGACCAGCCATTGCAGCTGCACTTCGTGCTGGCCGCGGTCGTCGGTGACGAAGATCGTGCCTTCGCTGATCATCACGTCCCACTTGATCACCCGGGGCATGTCCTTGGCCAGGGTCTCCAGGACCTCCTGGGGCACGGCGGCGATGTGCACGTTTTTCAGGTTGTTGGCCACCGGCACCACCTTGCCTTCCCACACCCGCAGGCTACCGTAGGCCAGCAGGCTGGTGCGCTCGGTACGGCGCGAACACCAGGTCAGGCGGTCGGCATCGGGCTGGCCGACTTCGATCCAGTGCAAAACCCGATCATCCAGGCTTTTTTCCCACAGGGCTGGCTCGTCTACATCTGACAGTCCACGACCAAACGACAACTGCTCGTTGTACCAAAGGGCGTAGGCCAGCAAACGCACGGTCATGCGTTCTTCGGTTTCCGAGGGGTGACGGGCGATGGTTTGCTTGACGCTCTCGTACACCGAACGATCGAGGTCGGTCAGGTTGAGTTCAAACTTGTAGGTCGTGGACGGCTGGGCCATGAACGGACTTCTAGAGACTGGGAAAGGCGGCCAGTCTAACCGATGGCGGGGCCATTCAACGAATCCTGCGCGCCATCATCCTTATCCCTGCACCGCTCGCCTATGTTAAAAGGCAATACACACCTTCCCGCGCTTGTTAAGGAGCCTCATGTCGTTTACCGCCAAACCGCTTGCCGGCCTGAAAGTCATCGAACTGGGCACCCTGATCGCCGGCCCGTTCGCCTCGCGCATTTGCGCCGAGTTCGGCGCCCAGGTGATCAAGGTCGAATCCCCCGACGGCGGCGACCCGCTGCGCAAATGGCGCAAGCTGTATGAAGGCACCTCGCTGTGGTGGTTTGTCCAGGCACGCAATAAACAGTCCCTGACCCTGAACCTCAAGCACCCGGACGGCCTGGCGATCCTCAAGCAACTGCTGGCAGACGCCGATATCCTGATCGAGAATTTCCGCCCCGGCGTCCTGGAAAAACTCGGCCTGGACTGGGACACCCTGCACGCCCTCAACCCCAAGCTGGTGATGGTGCGGCTCTCGGGCTTTGGCCAGACCGGGCCGATGAAGGATCAACCGGGCTTCGGCGCGGTCGGTGAATCCATGGGCGGCCTGCGCTATATCACCGGGTTCGAGGACCGCCCGCCGGTGCGCACCGGGATTTCCATCGGCGACTCCATCGCCGCGCTGTGGGCGGTGATTGGCGCGCTCATGGCCTTGCGCCATCGCGAGGTCAACGGTGGCCTCGGCCAGGTGGTGGATGTGGCGCTGTACGAAGCGATCTTCGCGATGATGGAAAGCATGATCCCCGAGTTCGATGTGTTCGGGTTTATCCGCGAGCGCACCGGCAACATCATGCCGGGCATTACCCCGTCATCGATCCATACCACCTGCGACGGCAAGCATGTGCAGATTGGCGCCAATGGCGATGCGATCTTCCAGCGCTTCATGCTGGCCATTGGCCGCGAGGACCTGGCCAATGACCCGCAACTGGCCAGCAACGATGGCCGCGATAGCCGGCGCGACGAGTTGTACGGCGTGATCGACCGCTGGGTCAACAGCTTGCCACTGGCCCAGGTGGTGGAGCAGTTGAACCTGGCCCAGGTGCCTGCCAGCCGGATCTACAGCGCCGAAGATATGCTCGGCGACCCGCAATACCTGGCCCGGGAAATGTTCCTCAAGGCCCAGTTGCCCGACGGCAAGGATTTCAAGATGCCCGGCATCGTGCCCAAGCTTTCCGACACCCCAGGCAGTTGCGAGTGGGTCGGGCCGCAGCTGGGCGAGCACAATGCCGTGATCCTGCAAGCTCTGGGCTACGACAGCAGCGCCGTGGCCCGTTTGCGCAAGGATGGCGCGATCTGATGCCGTGCGGAGCATGCTCAAGATAATGGCCGGCCGTTGCATCAGGGCGCTGCGGCGCTTATGGCTTATTACCCCGCTGCTTGGGGCGCTGCCGCTATCGACCCAGGCGCAAGAGACCTTGACCTGGCTGGTGCGCGACCTGCCGCCGATGACTATTTTGGAGGGGCCGCAAAAGGGCCAGGGCAGTGTGGATAAGCTGCTGCCGTTGTTGATTGAGCACCTGCCGCAGTACCGCCATCAGATCCTGCATGTCAACCGCGCCCGCGGCATGCAAATGCTGCTGGCGCCCTCCTTCACCTGCGACCCGTCGTTGGTGTGGACGCCGGCGCGGGCAAAAACCATCGTTTTTTCAGGGCCGGCGTTTGCGATGTTAAGCAATGGCATTGCGATCCGCCGCAATCAGCAGGACGCCCTGGCGCCCTATGTGGCCGATGGCACGTTCGATCTGGCGAAGTTGCTCCAGGCGCAGCAGTTGCGTCTTGGGGTCGTTGCCGAACGCAGCTACGGCCCCGGTGTCGATGAACAGTTGAGCCACGCCGACCCGCGCTGGCTGGCGCCGCATTACGGCAACGATGCCCTGGGCAGCCTGTTGCAGATGCAGCGCCTGGGAAGGTTGGAGGCGGTGCTGGGGTACTGGACGGAAATCCGCTACCAGGCCGCGCAACAAGGCATGGATCCCCAGGACCTGCTGTTCTATCCGATCAAGGGCATGCCGCGCTATCAGCGCATCCATATCGGTTGCTCGAACACCGCGCTGGGGCGCCAGGCCATCAGCTATATCAACCGCGAGTTGCAGAATATTCCACAGGAGGCGCTGCTTGAGTCCTACGCCAACGGGCTGGACCCGCTCAAGCGCGCGCAATACCTCAAGGACAACCCGAGTTTTTTCAGCGAAACACCGCTGCCGTGATAAATCCCAGGCAAAAAGAAACCCCGAGCAGTGGGGAGACAACTCGGGGTTAAACGTGGCCTACAAAGACCAGTACAACAAGCTACAAGCACCGGAGCACAATGCTTGATCTTGCTGTTACAGGGTCTGACTCACCCTCCTGTAGGAAGGTTCCAAAGATAAAAACTTCTTCATGCCTGAGCGGTGGCGCGCGTCTGGGCCGCGTTGCGCAAGGCCGCGATCACCGAGGGTTCCAGGCGCCCTTCGGCGATTTTCAGGTCGCGGTGCAGGCAGTCCACCACGTCCACCAGGGCGCGCTTGTCGCTCAACTGTGCACGATCCACTTCGCGTTCGACCACGATAGCGCCCGTCGGGCTCTTTACCGTCACCAGGCACTCGCCGTGTACACCCGAGGCAGTCAGCGTGACCTGATAAGGGCTCAGCGCTTCGCCGAGCAATAGGCTGATACTTTCCATCTCGATCACCACTCAATATGGGAAAACAAAAAACCCGCCATCTGTAGGAGCATCGCGCAAAGCACAAAGTTCGCCTTTGTGCCGAACCTATCGAGCATGCATGGCAAAGATGACAGAGAGAAAACAGCCGCCAACAGGCTAGAATCTCCTGATTATTGCCGGAGTCCACCGTGAGAGACGCGTCTGAACAGCCCTTGCGCATTGTCATTGCCGACGATCATCCGATTTTCCTTATCGGTCTGCGGGCAGTGCTGGAGCGCGACGAGCAGGTGCGCATCGTCGGCGAGGCCAACTCGCCCCAGGCCCTGGCCGCCCTGCTGCAACACTGCCCCTGCGATGTGCTGGTCACCGATTTCATGATGCCAGCCGAACCCCAGGCCGACGGCCTGCGCCTGATCGAACACCTGCGCCGACATTACCCGGACCTGCCCATCGTGGTGGTGACCATGCTCAATAACGCCGGCCTGTTTCACTCGATCCTGGAACTGGGGGTCATGGGCCTGTTGAGCAAGGCCAGCCTGGCCGACGAATTGCCCGAGGCCATCGACCAGGTGCGCCAGCAGCGGCCCTATGTCGCCCGGACCATTCAACAGGCGCTGGCCCTGGCCGGCGCAGTGGGGGCTGACCGCCTGCACTCGCAGCACCAGTTGTCACCCCGGGAACTGGAAGTGATCCGCCTGCTGGCGGGTGGCAAGACAGTGGGCGAGATTGCCACGCACCTCAACCGCAGCAAGCAGACCGTCAGCGCACAGAAAGTCAGTGCCATGCGCAAGCTGGGGCTGATCAGCGATGCCGCGTTGTTCATCTATGTGCAGGAACACGGGCTGGCCTAGGTTTGCCTACAATGCAATTGCGGCAGATTGCGCCAGCCAGTGTTGCAGCACCTGGGCACTCATCGGGTGGGCGATCAGGCAACCCTGCAGCCACGCCGGCCCCAGGGCGCGCACCGCGTCACGGTCGGCGGGGGTTTCAATCCCGGTCACCACCACGCTGACGCCCAGGTGCCCGGCCATGCTCATGGCCCCGGCGACCACCGCACACTTGCGCTCGTCCCCCGCCATCCCGCTGGCAAACGCCGGGGGAATCTTCAGTTCGGTGAACGGCAACTCCAACAAGCGTTGCAGGCTGGTCCCGCCGATGCCGAAATCGCCAATGGACAGCTTGCAACCGATCATCCGCAGGCGCAGCAAACCGGTGACATGGGCGCTGTCGGTCTTCAGGCGCGAGGTTTCCACCAGTTCCAGGGTCAGGTTGCGGGCGGGCACGGCGAAGCGCTGCAACAGCCCTTGCAGGGTGAGCGCAAAGTGCTCCTGCTCCAACAGCCGCCCGGGAATATTGACCGACACCGGCAGTTCCCGGCCCGTGTCCCGGGCCACCTGGGCGCAAAGGCGCAACACCTGTTGCAGCACGAACCAGGTAAAGGCCGGCTCCAGCCCCGCCAGTTCCAGCAGCGGCAGAAACTCGCTGGGCATCAACTGGCCATGATTCGGGTCTTGCCAGCGCGCCAGCGCCTCCACGCCTTGCAGATCACCGTCCTGATTGACGATGGGCTGGTAGCAGAGGCTGGCGTAACGCTCGATGGCGGCTTCGCCGACCTCGGTGCACAGTGGCTGCGTCGCCAATTCGCTCACCCCCAGCATCTGGCACGCGCGCTCCCAGGACAAGGCCTGCGGGGTTGGCCGCAAGCGTTGTTGGCACGCATCGAGCATTTGCCCGATGGCGGTGGCGGAAGCCGGCTTGGGCATGCACCCCAGCACATTGAGCCCCGCCTGGCGCGCCATGCTTGCCACGCCGTCCAGTACATCGCGATCAGCGTCGCTCAACAGCACCAGGACCTGGGCCAGGCCCTGCTCGGCCATTTCGCGGATCAGCCCCAGTGAGTCGCCGTGCTCCAGGTACAGATCGCAGATGGCGATATCCACCGGGCCCTTGCTCGCCAGCGACTGGCGGGCGATCTCGACGCTTTCGGCCGTGAGTACGTTGAACACGCCGTTGGCATTGAGCATCTGGTGCAGGGCCATCAGTTGGAACGGGTGATCTTCGAGAATCAGGACTTTAAGTGAGCGCATGGAAAACTCTGGGGCTACGTGCAAGATCGCCCACATTAGCCAAAACCTGGGCAAGCCCCCATAGGACGAGTCCTATTCTTGCTTCAGATACGGCTCGATTTCCTGTCGCAGCGTCAGCAAGGTCGCAGACAAGATTGGCCAATGCTGCGCCAGTTCATCGGCACGGTGCTCCCGCGCACAGGTGTCCAGGGCAACGCAGGCCTTGGCCAATGGCAGCGCATCCACCAGGCAACAAATACCCTTGAGGCGATGCAGGCTGGCCCGCAACTGCGCCAGGTCGTGCTCGGCCATGGCGTTGCCCAGCAGGCGGTGCTCGTGCTCAAGGTTGTTCGCCAGTTCCTGCAGCATGCTTTGCAGGATCGGCCCGTCGGCCTGGGTCATCTTGCGCAGGGCCTGCAGGTCGAAGGCCGGCACGGCCGTGACCCGGGCCAGCACCTGGCGCCACTGTTCCAGGGTCACCGGCTTGACCAGCAGCGCATCCATCCCCGCCCGCTGGCCACGCGGGTCTTCGTCGTCCTGGGCATCGGCGGTGCAGCCAAGCAACGCGCAGCGCGGGCGCTGTTCCTGGGCCTCTATCTGGCGAATGGCCTCGGCCAGGGCATAACCGGACATGCCCGGCATATGACAATCGGTCACCAGCACGTCGAACGTCTCGCTGCGCCAGCGCTGCAACGCGGCCTCGGCGCTATTGAGGCCCACCACCTGATGGCCGAGGAATTGCAACTGCTGGGCCAGCACCAGGCGGTTGGCCGGTAGGTCGTCGACAATCAGCACCGACAAGGCCCGGCCTGCTGGCAGCAAAGGCACGGTGGCCGCCGGCGCGGGCAGATCGTCACTGCCGACCCGGTCCAGGCGCAGGTCGATGCACACCGTGGTGCCTTCGCCCAAGGCACTGTGCAGGGTGATTTGCCCGCCCATCAAGTCCACCAGTTGCTGGCAGATGCTCAAGCCCAACCCGGTGCCGCCATGTTCGGCAGCCGTCAGCGGGCTGCCCTGGATAAACGGCCGGAACACCCGCGCCTGCTGTTCGGGGCTGATACCGGGGCCGGTGTCTTCGACGCACAGGTGCAGGTATTCGTGCCCCTCCCCATCCACCTGGCACGCTACCCGCACGCGCACTTCGCCCTGCTGCGTGAACTTGAGCGCATTGCCCAGCAGGTTGTGCATGACCTGGCGCAGGCGCAGTGGGTCGAACCAGTAAAAGCCCTGCGCCTGGGGGGCGAAGGCCAGGGTCAGGTGCAAACCCTTTTTCTGCGCGGTGGCTTCAAACAGCCGCTGGATCCCCTCGAAGAAGCCTTTCAGGTCAGTGGTCTGGGGCGCCAGTTGCAGATGGCCGGCTTCGATCTTTGCCAGGTCCAGGCTATCGCCCATCAAGTCGATCAGCTCGCGGGCCGAACGATGGGCCACCCGCAGCCCCTCGGAGACCGGCATGCCTGCGGCCAGGGCGCGTTCTTGCTCCAGTTCCAGCAGGCCGATAATCGCCGTCATCGGTGTGCGGATTTCATGGCTGAGGTTCGACACAAAGGCGCTCTTGGCATAGTTCGCCTCATCGGCGGCGCAACGTGCATCCATCAGCTGGGTTTCCAAAACCTTGCGCTCGTTGATATCGACCCAACCGCCCAGCAGCCCCTGCAACTGGCCCCCCGCATCGTAAAACGGCACGGTCCATTGGTAGACATGGGCGATACCGCCGTTGAACTCCAATTGCCGGTCGATAAACAGCGACTGCTGCGTGGCCAGTTGCTCCATATGCCCCCTGTGCAGGCGCCAGGCGGTAGCGCTAGGCAATATTCCACTTTCTGGCAGGGTCAGGCCCTGGATCTGCTCAAGCCGGGTGGCCAACTGTTGCTCATAGCTTTTGTTGCAGGTGAGCAGGCGGCCTTCGAGGTCGCGCGCAAACACCGGGTTGGGCATGCCGTCGAACAGGGCGCGCTTGAAGGCCAACTGGTCATTGAGCCGCCGCTGCGCCTCGACGCGCTGGCGGATCTGGCGCTTGAGCCGGCTGTTCCACAGCAGTGACACCAGCACAAACAGCAGGGCCGTGGCGACCGTCCAATAGGCCCACGGCGGCACGCGCTGCCAGGCGGGCACCGGCACCGCCACCGTCCCCATCCAGCGCAGGCGCAGGGCGCTCAACTCGGCCACCGGCAACGCTTCCAGGGCCTTGTTCAAAATACTCAGCAACTCGGGATGGTCCTTGCGCACCGCCAGGCTGTCACTGGACCACTTGCCATCGACGCTGCGACCGGCCCGCAACTCATCGGCCGGGTAACTCTGCACCTCCACTTCACTCTGGATGGTCGCGGCCGCGTCCCCCCGGGCCACCAGGGCGCGGGCCTCGCTGTAGTTGGCGACCGAGCGCAGGCGGATCGCCGGGTATTGGCGACGGATGTAACCTTCCAGCACATGCCGCGCCGGCAACGCCAACACCTCGCCCGAGAGCTGGCTAAGATGGGTCAGCGGCGGGCGATCAAGACGTTCGACAAATACCCAGCCGGCGCCGCCAAACCCGTGACTGAAATCCAGGAACCGCCGGCGCTCGGTATTTTCCACCAGGGTGCTGCTCATATCCGCGCTGCCTTTTTCCAGGGCGGCCAGGGTCTGGGCGGTGGAAAACACTTCCTCCATGACGAACTGCAAACCGGTCATGCGCGAGAGGCGGTTGAGCAGGTCCACATTCAACCCGACCCAACGCCCATCCTTGTCCTTGAACACATAAGGCGAGTACTGCTGGGCCACCACCACCACATGGGGATGTTGCAGTACCCAGGCCTGCTCGGCGGCCGACAACGGGATACGTTCACCGGCCACGTCCACCCCCAGGCCCGTGGTCCAACGGGCCAGGATCTCCCGGCGCACCGAGTCCTCGATGCTCAGCAGCGCGCGGTCCAGCATCTTGCCCAGCAAGGGGTCGGCCTGGCGTGTGGCAAAGGCAAAACCAATCGGTGCCAGGCGGCTTTGCTCCTTGATCTGCATATTCAGGTAAGGGCGCAGGGACTGGTAGGCGCGCACGATCACTTCATTGCCGATAAAGGCATCCACATCGCCCTGCTCCAGGGCTTCCAGGCCGCTGTAGAGGTTGGGGGCCAACATGATATGGCTATGCGGGTAGGCCGCATGCACGTTCTTGACGTTGGCATAACCATCGAGCAACACCAGCTTCTTGTCCGCGAGCGCGTCGTTTTGCGTGGCGTCGTCACCGCGTACCACCACGACCGAACGGTCGGGCATATAGTCGGCGGTGAAGGCCAGGCCGGGCACGTCACGTTCATAGCCATTGGCGCTGGTGAGGATATCGATGCTGCCGGCGCGCAACGCTTCCACGGCCTGGGCCCGCTCGGCGAAGCCCATCACTTGCATCGGCACGCCGAGCCGCGCGCCCACCAGGCTCAGGTAGTCGGCGCTGATGCCCTGGTAGCGATTGCGGTCGCGGGTGATGTCGATGGGTTGGTAATCATCGATGGAGATCCCCACTTTCAAGGTGCGGTGCTGCCCCAGCCATTGCTGCTCGGCGGGTGCCAGGGGCATGGGCGCCAGGCTGATAAACGCCGGCACCAGATTGAACGGCAGGCTGACGGCGGCCAGGCTTGCAGGCAGGTGGCCGAGCAGTAGCAGGCTCAGTAGGCACTGGAGCCATCGAATCGTGAACCGCACCGTGTGGGTTTCCTTGTTGGTTATTGCGCACACAGCATAGCCTTACGCGAAGCGACACCCCCCTGTGGGAGCGGGCTTGCTCGCGATTGCGGTGGGTCAGCCAGCACATACTGCGCCTGGCACACGGATATCGCGAGCAAGCCCGCTCCCACATTGGTGATACGGTGAGCGCTGTACCCCAAATAAAAACGACGTTTCCCATTCCTGGGTAAACGCCGTTTTTTCAAGCGAACAGCCTTGAGTCAGCCAAGACTCAGAGCGGTTTCCCACGATTGCCATGCTGGCTGACAAACGCCTGGATAGCCTTCAGGTCATTAGGCAGCACCGTGCAACGCTCTTCCCGCTCGAACAGGTCAGCCAGGTGCGGCGGCAACGCCAGGGCCTCGCCGACACCGGCCTTCTGCACCGCTTCGGGGAATTTCACCGGGTGCGCCGTGCCGAGGATGACCATCGGGATATCCAGGCTGCGGCGGCATTCGCGCGCGGCCTTGACGCCAATGGCGGTGTGCGGGTCCAGCAGTTCGCCGGTCTGGGCATAGACTTCGGCGATGGTCTCGCACGTCTGGGCATCGTCCACGGCCAGGGAGTCGAACAGCTTGCGGGTCTCGGTCCAGCGCTCCTGATCGACGCTGAAACCACCACCCTGCTTGAAGCTGTCCATCAGGCCGGCCAGGGCTGCACCGTTGCGACCGTGCATATCGAACAGCAAACGCTCGAAGTTCGACGACACCATGATGTCCATCGACGGCGACAGAGTGGCGTGCAGGGTTTCCTTGACGTACTGGTTGCCGCTCATAAAGCGGTGCAGGATGTCGTTGCGGTTGGTGGCGACGATCAACTGGTTGATCGGCAGGCCCATGTTGCGGGCCAGGTAACCGGCGAAGATATCGCCGAAGTTGCCGGTCGGCACCGAGAACGACACCGAACGCGCCGGCCCGCCCAGCTGCAGCGAAGCGTGGAAGTAGTAGACGATCTGGGCCATGATCCGCGCCCAGTTGATCGAGTTCACCGCAACCAGGCGCGTGCCCTTGAGGAAACTCTGGTCGGCAAAGCTGGCCTTGACCATCTCCTGGCAGTCATCGAAGTTGCCTTCGACGGCGATGTTGTGGATGTTTTCGCCAAAGAGGGTGGTCATCTGCCGGCGCTGCACGTCCGATACACGGTTGTGTGGGTGCAGGATGAAGATATCGACGTTTTCGCAGTGCTTGCAGCCTTCGATGGCCGCCGAGCCGGTATCGCCGGAGGTGGCACCAATGATCACCACGCGCTCGCCACGCTTGGCCAACACGTAGTCCAACAGGCGGCCGAGCAGTTGCAGGGCGAAATCCTTGAATGCCAGGGTCGGGCCGTGGAACAGCTCCAACACCCATTCATTGCCATTGAGCTGACGCAGCGGGGCAATGGCGTTGTGGGAAAACACGCCGTAGGTTTCTTCGAGGATCTTCTTGAAATCGGCATCGGGGATGCTGCCGGTGACGAACGGGCGCATGACCCGGAACGCCAGCTCGTGGTACGGCAGGCCGGCCCAGGAGGCGATTTCTTCCTGGGTAAAGCGTGGCAGGTTTTCCGGCACGTACAGGCCGCCGTCAGTGGCGAGGCCTGCCAGCAGGACGTCTTCAAAATTCAGGGCCGGTGCCTGGCCGCGGGTGCTGATGTAGCGCATGACTGGCTCCTCTACAACATTCTTGAACAGCGGCCGCCGAACCTCGGCGGCCTCTGCAACCTATCGTTAGTTCAGGTGTTCGACGCGAATCCGCACCACCGGCCCAACCACGCCCTGCAAGGCTTCCAGCGCGGCAATGGCATCGTTCATATGCTGTTCCAGCACACGGTGGGTCAGCAGGATCATGGGCACCAGGCCGTCGTGTTCTTCGACTTCCTTCTGCATGATCGACTCAATATTGATACCGCGCTCCGACAGGATGCTGGCCACCTGGGCCAACACGCCCGGGTGATCCTTGGCCTGGATCCGCAGGTAGTAGGAACTTTCGCAGGCTTCGATCGGCAGGATCGGGTGCGCCGACAGCGAATCCGGCTGGAAGGCCAGGTGCGGCACGCGGTTTTCCGGGTCGCTGGTCATGGCGCGGACCACGTCCACCAGGTCGGCGATCACCGACGAAGCCGTCGGCTCCATGCCGGCGCCGGCGCCGTAGAACAGGGTCGAGCCCGCCGCATCGCCATTGACCATCACCGCGTTCATCACACCATTGACGTTGGCGATCAGGCGGTCGGCCGGGATCAGGGTTGGGTGCACGCGCAATTCGATACCGGCCGCGGTGCTGCGCGCCACGCCCAGGTGCTTGATGCGGTAGCCCAGGGCTTCGGCGTAGTTCACGTCGGCGGTGGTCAGTTGGGTGATGCCTTCGGTGTAGGCCTTGTCGAACTGCAGCGGGATCCCAAAGGCGATGGAGGCCAGGATGGTCAGCTTGTGCGCCGCGTCGATGCCTTCCACGTCAAAGGTCGGGTCGGCTTCGGCGTAACCCAGGGCCTGGGCTTCGGCCAGCACGTCTTCAAAGGTACGGCCCTTCTCGCGCATTTCGGTGAGGATGAAGTTACCGGTGCCGTTGATGATGCCCGCCACCCAATTGATGCGGTTGGCCGACAGGCCTTCGCGGATCGCCTTGATCACCGGGATACCGCCGGCCACCGCCGCCTCGAACGCCACGATCACGCCCTTCTCGCGGGCCTTGGCGAAGATCTCGTTGCCGTGCACGGCAATCAGCGCCTTGTTGGCGGTGACCACGTGCTTGCCGTTTTCGATGGCCTTGAGCACCAATTTACGGGCGACGGTGTAGCCGCCGACCAGTTCGATGACGATATCGATTTCAGGGTTGGTGGCCACATCGAAGACATCGTTGGTCATCGCAATACCGGTCGTTTGGTACTGAGGCTTTGGCGTACGCATGGCAATTTGTGCCACTTCAATCCCACGCCCTGCACGGCGGGAAATTTCCTCAGCGTTACGCTGAAGTACGTTCAAGGTGCCGCCACCGACGGTCCCTAACCCACAGATGCCTACTTTGACCGGTTTCACTGAAGAACTCCCCATGAAACGGCCGACTCAAGGTCGGCCGTGAAAAACAGCCGCAGTTGTGCGGCTCGCGATGAATGACCCGCCGACGGGTCGGCGGGTCTGACCGTCAAAGGCTCGACGGTACTGTTTATTTGGCACCCAGCGCCAGTTTGGCGATTTGTGGAGCCGGCTGGTAGCCCGGAATGACCTGGCCGTCAGCCAAAACGATGGCCGGCGTACCGTTCACGCCAATCGACTGGCCCAGGGCGAACTGCTTGGACACCGGGTTGGCACAGGCCGCAGCCTTGATGTCCTTGCCGTCGACCATCTTGTCCATGGCGCCCTTTTTGTCAGCCGAGCACCACACCGCTTGCAACTGCTTGTCGCCCGCCGAACCCAGGCCCTGGCGCGGGAACGCAACGTAGCGCACTTCGACGCCCATCTTGTTCAGCTCGGGCACTTCGGCGTGCAGCTTGTGGCAGTACGGGCAGGTGGTGTCGGTGAACACGGTGATGTGGGTCTTGGTCTCGCCAATGGCCGGGTACACCACGGTTTCGGCAACCGGAATGGCATTGATCAGCTTGGACACACCCAGGCGTTCGGCCTTCTCGGTGAGGTTGACCGGCTTGCCGTCTTTCAATTGGAACAGGTAGCCCTGGACGATGTACTGGCCGTCGGCGCTGGCGTACAGCACGCGGCTGCCCTTGAGCTTGACTTCATACAGGCCGGCCATGGGGCTGGCGCTGATGCTTTCGACCGGGGTTTCGAGCTGGAGGCTTTCCAGGCTCTTACGGATTGTCTTCTCGGCGGCGTCATCGGCGACGGCAAAGGTTGAGACCAACGCAATGGCTGCGGCGGCAAAAATCTGGGTCAAGCGCATGGGAACTCCTGAAGGCAGATGCAGGGACGAAGGCCAGGGCGCCGGTCTGGAAACACGGCGTGGGACCGTCCCCTTTGCAAACCGGCAAAGCCTACCACAATTGGGCGCCAGGGCAGACGCTGGCAGCCAAATTGGGGGCTGTCAGCCCCTTGGGTGATGTTTGGCATGCAGGTCCTGCAACCTGGCGCGCGCCACATGGGTATAAATCTGCGTGGTGGACAGGTCGCTGTGGCCCAGCAACATCTGCACCACGCGTAAATCCGCGCCATGGTTGAGCAGGTGGGTGGCAAATGCATGGCGCAAGGTGTGGGGGGACAGCGACTTGCCGATCCCGGCCACCCTGGCGTGGTGCTTGATGCGATGCCAGAAAGTCTGGCGGGTCATCTGCTCGCCGCGCAGGCTGGGGAACAGCACGTCACTGGGACGCCCGCCGAGCAGCTCGCCGCGGGCATCGCGCATATAGCGCTCGACCCACACAATCGCCTCTTCGCCCATGGGCACCAAGCGCTCCTTGCTGCCCTTGCCCATCACCCGCAACACGCCCTGGCGCAGGTTAACCTGTTCCAGGGTCAGGCTGATCAGCTCGGTCACGCGCAGGCCGCAGGCATACAACACCTCCAGCATGGCCCGGTCGCGCTGGCCGATGGCTTCGCTCAGGTCGGGCGCGGCCAGCAGGGCTTCGACGTCGGCTTCTGACAGGGATTTGGGCAAGGGCCTACCGAGTTGTGGCATATCGACTTGCAGGGTCGGATCGACAGCAATCAGCTTTTCCCGCAACAAATAGCGATAAAACCCACGCACCCCCGAGAGGAATCGCGCAGTGGAGCGCGGCTTGTAGTTCTGTTCAAGGCGCCAGGCCAGGTGATCGAGGATCAACTCGCGCCCGGCGTGGCTCAGTTCGAGGTTTTTCTCCAGCAGCCAGCCATTGAACAGGGCCAGGTCGCTGCGGTAGGACTGGCGAGTGTTGTCCGACAGGCCCTTTTCCAGCCAGAGTGCGTCGAGGAAGCGGTCGATCAGGGGGTGGTCAATGGCGGGCATGGGGGCTCAGGCTGATGACTGTAGTATCGGGTAGATCCTATCGCAGGCAAGCCGGCTGCCACAGGGAAATGCATGCCTACTGTGGAAGGCGGGTGGTCATGAACAGGTTCCGGGCAAGGGGCAAATTTCAGGCACAAAAAAGCAGCCCGTAGGCTGCTTTTTTCTGCATCGGGAAGCTGGACTTAAGCCAGTTTTTCCTTGATGCGAGCTGCTTTACCGGACAGGTCACGCAGGTAGTACAGCTTGGCTTTACGTACGTCACCGCGACGCTTAACGGCCATGCTGTCGATTTGCGGGCTGTAGGTCTGGAAAGTACGCTCTACGCCAACACCGTTGGAGATTTTACGAACAGTGAAAGCACTGTTCACACCACGGTTACGCTTGGCGATTACGACGCCCTCGAACGCTTGCAGACGCGAACGGTCGCCTTCCTTCACTTTCACCTGAACGACAATGGTGTCGCCCGGGGCAAAGGTAGGGATCTCTTTGGTCATCTGCTCTGCTTCGAGTGCAAGGATGATTTTGTTAGTCATGCTGTGCTCCTAAGGTAAATCGTCGGATCTACCATCGATACGTTGTTAACTATCGTCCCGCGCGAGGATGTATTCCTCGAGCAGCTTCTTCTCTTCTCCAGAAAGCGAGCGGCTTTCCAGAAGATCGGCGCGTCGTTCATAGGTCCGACCAAGGGACTGCTGTAAACGCCAACGCCGGATGTGTGCGTGATTGCCACTTAGCAATACGTCGGGAACACGCTGATCCGCATACACCTCCGGTCGGGTGTAGTGCGGGCAATCCAGCAAACCATCCGTGAAGGAATCTTCCTCCGCGGAGTCCGCATGCCCTAAAGCTCCAGGCAGCAGTCGTGTAACCGCATCTATCAGGACCATCGCCGGCAGCTCACCGCCAGACAGAACATAGTCCCCAATCGACCACTCTTCATCGACATGAGCTTCAATAAAACGCTCGTCAATGCCTTCATAGCGACCGGCAATCAGGATTAATGCTTCCTGACTCGCCAACCCGCGTACCGCCGACTGATTAAGCTGGCGGCCTTGAGGGGACAGGTAAATGACCTTCGCCTTCTCCCCGGCTGCTGCCTTGGCCTGAACCAGGGCGTCTTCCAGGGGCTTGATCTTCATCACCATGCCCGGGCCACCGCCAAATGGGCGATCGTCCACAGTGTGATGTCGATCCGTCGTGTAGTCTCGCGGGTTCCAACAAGTAAGCTGCAAGAGCCCTTGTTTCACCGCCCGACTGGTGATGCCGTACTCGCTGATGGCGGAAAACATCTCGGGAAACAAACTGATCACTTCAACGCGCAAATTAGCCACGCTTAGAAGTCCGCATCCCATTCCACCTTCATCTCGCCCGCGGCCAGGTCGACGGCCAACACGCATTGCTCGGTATAGGGCAACAGGCGTTCGCGATCATCCAGGCTGCCAGCGCAAGGCTTGACCACCATTACATCATTGGCGCCGGTTTCCAGAAGATGATCGATTTTCCCGAGCAATTGCCCGAGTTGATCAATGACCTTCAGACCTTCCAGCTGGTACCAGTAGTACTCGCCGTCGGTCAATTCAGGGAACAGGTTGCGCGGCACGCAGATCTCATAACCGGCCAGAAGACGCGCTTCTTCACGATCATCGAGACCCTTGAGCTTTGCGACCAGGAACTTATCGTTCCCGCGTCCACTGACCAGCTCGACCTGTTTCACACTCCCTTCGCGCTTAAGCGTCCAGGTCTTGTACTGCAACAGGTTTTCAGTCGGATCAGTAAAGGAATACACCTTCACTTCGCCGCGAACGCCATGAACAGAGTAAATCTTGCCGATAACGATCAAATCATCAGCAACAGCTGGCGTCGCGTTCATATTGCTCAGGCTGCGGCCTTAGCCGAGTCCTTCAACAACTTGGCAACACGCTCGGATGGCTGTGCACCCACGCTCAGCCAGTAGGCTACGCGCTCTTGGTTCACGGACAGACGAACTTCTTGACCACGAGCAACAGGGTTGAAGAAACCAACCTGTTCCTTGTGCGAACCGTCACGCGGGTTGCGGCTGTCGGTTACGGTCAAGTGGTAAAACGGGCGCTTTTTGGAGCCGCCAAGGGCAAGACGGATTGTTAGCATGTGAACATCGTTCCTGTAGTCGGTGCTGCAAATCTAAATGCACAGCGGGCATGGGTGCCCGAAAGGCCGCATATTCTAAGGAATATCCCGACTTTTGCAAATGTCTTTTTCCGGCGCCTGACCGCGTGCCATTCAGATCTGCTAGAGAGCCGTCGGTTAAAACGGCGAGTCAGCTCCCGCCAACGGCGGGTTTGCTGGAGATCCCACATCCCTGTGGGTCTGCGCAAGAGCAAGCCCCTGCGCGAATTCTTTACATCTTCGGCATGCCACGACCGGGCATCATGCCACCCATGCCGCGCATCATTTTGGCCATGCCGCCTTTGGCCGAGAATTTCTTCATCATCTTTTGCATCTGCTTGTGCTGCTTGATCAAGCGCCCGATGTCCTGCACCTGGGTGCCGGAACCCATGGCGATCCGACGTTTGCGCGAACCGCTGATCAGCTCAGGGTCGCGGCGCTCGGCCGGGGTCATGGAGTTGATGATGGCTTCCATCTGCTTGAACTGCTTCTCTGCCGCGCCCTGGGCATTGCCCATTTGCGCCAGGTTCACACCGCCGATGTTCGGCAACTTGTCCATCAGGCCGCCGAGACCGCCCATGTTCTTCATCTGTTGCAACTGGTCGCGGAAGTCTTCGAGGTCGAAGCCCTTGCCCTTCTTCAGCTTCTTGGCCAGTTTGTCGGCCTTGTCCTTGTCGAGGGTCTGCTCGGCCTGCTCGATCAGGCTGAGCACGTCGCCCATGCCGAGGATCCGCGAGGCGATCCGCTCAGGGTGGAACGGTTCGAGCGCTTCGGTCTTCTCGCCCATGCCGATGAACTTGATCGGCTTGCCGGTGATTGCGCGCACCGACAGTGCGGCACCGCCACGGGCATCGCCGTCGACCTTGGTCAGGATCACGCCGGTCAACGGCAGCGCATCACCAAAGGCCTTGGCGGTGTTGGCCGCATCCTGGCCGGTCATGGCGTCGACCACGAACAGGGTCTCTACCGGGTTGATCGCGGCATGCAGCGCCTTGATCTCGCCCATCATCTCTTCATCGATGTGCAGGCGACCGGCGGTATCGACGATCACCACGTCGATAAACTTGAGCTTGGCTTCTTTAATGGCTGCGTTGGCGATGTCGACCGGCTTCTGGCTCAGGTCGGACGGAAAGAAGGTCACCCCCACTTCACCGGCGAGCATTTCCAGCTGCTTGATCGCGGCCGGACGGTACACGTCGGCCGACACCACCATCACGGATTTTTTCTTGCGCTCTTTAAGGAAGCGCGCCAGCTTGGCAGCGGTGGTGGTCTTGCCCGCACCCTGCAGACCGGCCATCAGCACTACGGCCGGCGGCACGGCGCTGAGGTTCAGGTCTTCGTTGGCCGCACCCATCAGGCTTTCGAGCTCGGCCTGCACGACCTTCACAAAGGCCTGGCCCGGCGTCAGGCTGCGGGACACTTCAGTGCCAACCGCACGCTCCTTGACCGAGTTGACGAAATCCTTGACCACAGGCAAGGCAACGTCGGCTTCGAGCAACGCCATGCGCACTTCGCGCAGGGTGTCTTTAATATTGTCCTCGGTCAGCTTGGCCTTGCCGGTGACATGGCGCAGCGTCTGCGAGAGACGGTCAGTCAAGTTTTCAAACATGCGCGATCCTTTCAGGCCCTATTCATCGAAATGCATTAGTAGACCGAGGTAATGGCGGCCCAGGCTGTGATAAATCGCTATTAAAAACAGCGCTCGGCGAGCCTGCGGCGTGGGCAGGTCGCGGATTATAGCGAAGACTGCCGCCGTGCACACCCGCTGTCTGGCCCGGTGGTCTTTCGTGGAACGCAGGTGTGTGCCAAACTCATCGGCTTTCGGGCTTGCCTAACAGGATTTATGCTCCCTTTGTCACCCAGTTTGCTACCCAGTCTCGCCGCCGCACTCTTGTATGCCGCTGCGACCCTCTATCAGGGCACCCGCCTGGCCCAGCGCGCCAGGGCGGACAAACGCCTGCTGGCCGGCCTCGGCGTGCTCGCCCTGCTGGCCCACGCTGCCAGCCTGTTCACCCACCTGATGACCCCGGTGGGCCTGGGCCTGGACTTTTTCAGCGCCGCCAGCCTGATTGCCGCCGCAGTCATTGCCTTGACGCTGCTGGCCTGCGCACGGATCCCGGTGGAGAACCTGCTGTTGCTGCTCTTCCCCCTGGGGATGCTCACGGTGCTGCTGGCGCAATTCGCCCCCACCGGCACGGTGCAGGTGATCGACGAGGAGCCGGGCATCCTCGCCCATATCCTGTTGTCGATCCTGGCCTACGGCATGTTTACCATCGCCGTGTTCCAGGCGTTGCTGCTGCTGTTGCAGGACCATCAGCTCAAGCACAAGCACCCTTCCGGGCTGATCAAGAACTTCCCGCCGTTGCAGACCATGGAAAGCCTGCTGTTCGGCTTTCTCTGGGCCGGCTGGACGCTGCTGTCGCTGTCGCTGATTTCCGGCTGGCTGTTTGTCGAGAACCTGTTCGCCCAGCACCTGGTACACAAGACCCTGCTGGCCTGCCTGGCCTGGGTGGTGTTCAGCGTACTGCTGTGGGGCCGCAATCGCCTGGGCTGGCGTGGGCACAAGGCAATCCGCTGGACCCTGGCCGGTTTCTGCCTGCTGATGCTGGCGTATTTCGGCAGCAAGCTGGTTCGCGAATTCATCCTGCATATCTGACGGGCAGCCATTATGGACAATTTGCCCCTGGAGCCGATGCTCGCGGTCGTCGCGCTGCTAGTGTTGTGGTCGGCGCTGTTTACCGCCATCGAAGCGGCCCAGCACCATTTGCTGGCCCTGCGCCCCGGTACACGTCAGGGCGACAAGGCCGCCGCCCGCCTCAACTTCCCGCGCAACAGCCTGATCCTGTGCAACACCCTGTGCCGCGCAGTGGTAGTGATTCTGTGCACCCTGCTGGCCATCTATGCCTGGGCCGAAAACGGTCCCTGGCTAGGCTGGCTGGTCTCCAGCGGGCTGTTGCTGGTGCTGGCCGACTACCTGCCGCGCACCCTCGCCACCCGCTATCCGCAAGCGGTGCTGGGGTTTGGCAATACGCTGCTGGGAGTGCCGCTGAAGATCCTCTATCCCCTGGCCTGGTTGCTCAATGGCCTCAGCCTGCTGTTGCTGCGCCCGTTCGCGCGCAAGTCCGGGGTCGTGAAGAAAAGCGACGAGCCACAGCCCGACCACCCCGACCAGCAGGCAACGGACGAGCATGACGACCCTATGCCGGGCATGCCGGGCATCCACGCCCTGGACAACATCACCGTCAATGACATCCTGGTGCCGCGCAGCGAAGTCGATGGCATCAACCTCGACGACCCTATCGAGGAGATCATCGAACACCTGCGCAGCTCCCAGCGCACGCGGCTGCCGGTGTTCCACAGTGATATCAACCAGGTCGAGGCGGTGCTCAACACCCGGCAGATCCAGCACCTGCTGCCCGACGCCAGCCTGACCAAGGACGCCCTGCTCGCGGCCTGCCACGAGCCGTACTTCGTCCCGGAAAGCACGCCGCTGCAACTGCAATTGCTCAACTTCCACAAGCAGCAGCGCCGCCTGGGCATGGTGGTGGACGAATACGGCGAAGTGCTGGGTATCGTCACCCTGGAAGATATCCTGGAAGAGATCGTCGGCGAATTCGAGAGCGAACAGAGCCTGGACAACCCGCTGATCCAGCCCCAGCCAGAGGGGCGCTATGTGATTGACGGCGCCGTGTCGATCCGCGAACTGAACAAGAACCTGGGCTGGCACCTGCCCAGCGACGGCCCCAAGACCCTCAACGGCCTGGTGACCGAAGCGCTGGAGAGCATTCCCGATTGCGCGGTGTGCCTGAAGATCGGCCGTTATCGCCTGGAAATCCTCGAGACCGAGGACAACCGGGTAAGCAAGGTGTTGATCTGGCATGTCGGCTCGGCACCGATTGCTACCTAAATGTAAGAGCAGGCTTGTGTGGGAGCGGGCTTGCTCGCGATAGCGGCGGGTCAGTTAATGCAACTCTGACTGACACACCGTCATCGCGGGCAAGCCCGCTCCCACATTTGATCTTTGCAGCCCCAAAGACCGCGCTCCAGCCCTTGTTTGCAGCGCAAACCCCTTCCTATAATCAATCGCGCTTACCCAAGCCCCGCCCGACCGCGTGCTATCCGCACTGAGCGTGTCCAGGCACTGCAACACCGTGTCTGACCGGTACGCTCCCATCCCGAGCCGACGCCGCGCACTGCCCTGATCCATGGGTGCAAGACCAATAATAATCCGCGCCAAAGGCGCAATGACCATCAGGGATACCTCAATGAGCACCACCTATGACGAGGCCGCTCCCGCCGCCCCGACCAACTCGACCAGCCGCGTCGCCACCGCGAGCATCATCGGCA
Source organism: Pseudomonas sp. GW821-FHT01D09 (assembly GCF_059422465.1). NCBI lineage: Bacteria > Pseudomonadati > Pseudomonadota > Gammaproteobacteria > Pseudomonadales > Pseudomonadaceae > Pseudomonas > Pseudomonas sp. GW821-FHT01D09. The sequence continues at coordinate 72,551 of NZ_JBWKWY010000009.1, read as the reverse complement.
CCGCCATCGAGTTCTACGACTTCTATATCTACGCCACGGCCGCCGCGCTAGTGATCGGCCCGGTGTTCTTCCCCCAGAGTTCCGGCACCGCGCAGATGCTGGCGGCGTTCCTGACCTTCGGTATCGCGTTTATCGCTCGCCCCTTGGGCTCGGCGCTGTTCGGCCATTTCGGTGACCGGATCGGGCGCAAGTCGACGCTGGTGGCTTCATTGCTGCTGATGGGCGTGTGCACCACCCTGATCGGCCTGTTGCCGGGTTACGACAGCATTGGTGCCTGGGCGCCGATCCTGCTGTGTGTGCTGCGTTTCGGCCAAGGCCTGGGCCTGGGTGGGGAATGGGGCGGCGCCGCACTGCTGGCCACCGAGAACGCGCCCAAGGGCAAGCGCGCCTGGTTTGGCATGTTCCCGCAATTGGGGCCTTCCATTGGCTTTTTGGCGGCCAACGGGCTGTTCCTGATCCTGGCGATGAACCTGGACGATGAGCAATTCCGCAGCTGGGGCTGGCGCATTCCGTTCCTGCTCAGCGCCGCGCTGGTGATGGTGGGCCTGTATGCGCGCCTCAAACTGCATGAAACCCCGGTGTTCGCCAACGCCGTGGCCAAGGAAAAACCGGTGAAAGTGCCGCTGGTGGAGCTGTTCAGCCAGCATTGGTTGCAGGTACTGCTCGGCGCGGCAGCGATGGTGGTGTGTTATGCGCTGTTCTATATCACCACGGCGTTTTCCCTGAGCTACGGCGTGAGCACCCTGGGCTACAGCCGCGAAACCTTCCTCGCCCTGCTGTGCTTTGCCGTGCTGTTCATGGGCGCGGCCACGCCGCTGGCAGCCCTGGCCAGTGACCGTTATGGGCGCAAGCCGGTGCTGATCGTCGGTGCGGTGTTGGCGATTCTTTCGGGCTTCACCATGGAACCGTTGCTGACTCACGGCTCGACCTGGGCGGTGGCACTGTTCCTGTGCCTGGAACTGTTCCTGATGGGCGTGACCTTTGCGCCGATGGGGGCGTTGTTGCCGGAACTGTTTCCCACGCGCGTGCGTTATACCGGGGCGTCGGCGGCGTATAACCTGGGCGGGATCGTTGGCGCTTCGGCCGCACCGTTTTTCGCGACCAAACTGGTGGCGATGGGTGGGCTCAGTTATGTCGGCGGGTATGTGTCGGCGGCAGCGTTGCTCAGCTTGATTGCGGTGCTGTGCCTGAAAGAGACGCGGGATAACGACTTGAATCGTGTCGCCTGATAGATCGCTATCGCAGGCAAGCCAGCTCCCACATTGGAACGCATTCCAAATGTGGGAGCGGGCTTGCCCGCGATGCTTTTACAGCTCTACAACCACCGCCTGGGAAGCACGGGTCGCCTTGGCCCGGGCAGCCTCGATCGACTCATCCCGCGCCAGCGCCACGCCCATGCGGCGCTGGCCATTCACTTCTGGCTTGCCGAACAGACGCAATGCCGTGTCCGGCTCGCTCAGGGCCGCGCCGAGGTTGGCGAATGCGGTCTGGGTCGACTGCCCTTCCACCAGGATCACCGCCGAAGCCGAAGGCCCGAACTGACGGATCAATGGGATCGGCAAGCCCAGAATCGCCCGTGCGTGCAGGGCAAACTGCGACAAGTCCTGGGAAATCAAGGTCACCAGTCCGGTGTCGTGGGGGCGCGGCGAGACTTCGCTGAACCACACCTGGTCGCCCTTGATAAACAGCTCGACACCAAACAGGCCACGGCCACCCAGGGCCTCGGTCACGGCCTTGGCCACGCGCTCGGATTCAGCCAGGGCCGCCGGGCTCATGGCCTGGGGCTGCCAGGATTCCTGGTAGTCGCCCTTCTCCTGACGATGGCCCACAGGCGCGCAGAAGGTGGTGCCACCCACGTGACGCACGGTCAGCAGGGTGATTTCGTAGTCAAAGTCGATAAACCCTTCGATGATCACCCGGCCCTTGCCGGCACGCCCGCCTTCCTGGGCGTAGTCCCAGGCTTTCTGCACGTCATCGACGCTGCGCAATAGGCTCTGGCCCTTGCCCGACGAGCTCATCACCGGCTTGACCACGCACGGGAAGCCCAGGTCTTCGACGGCCTTGCGGTAGTCTTCCACGGTGTCGGCAAAGTGGTACGGCGAGGTCGGCAGGTCCAGCTCTTCCGCGGCCAGGCGGCGGATGCCTTCACGGTTCATGGTCAACAGCGCCGCACGGGCGGTGGGGATCACGGTAAAGCCTTCGGCCTCCAGCTCCACCAGGGTGCCGGTGGCGATGGCTTCGATTTCCGGGACGATAAAGTGCGGTTTTTCCGCCTCGATCACCGCACGCAGGGCCGCGCCGTCGAGCATGTTGATCACATGGCTGCGATGCGCCACCTGCATGGCCGGCGCGTTGGCGTAGCGATCCACGGCAATCACTTCAACGCCCAGGCGTTGCAGTTCGATTACCACTTCCTTGCCCAGCTCACCGCAGCCACACATCAATACGCGGGTCGCGGTTGGCGACAATGGAGTTCCGATTCGGGTCATCTCAGGTCCTCAGGGGAGCGGATCAGGGGGAGAAAGGCCGGCATTTTACATGAACGGCACGCATTGGCCTCAGTTGGCGACACGCTGGCGCCGCAAACGCCAGGCCATGGCCAGCCACACCACCGTAACCCCGGCAAATTTCGAGGCCAGGGCGGTGCCGACCACGGCCGGCGTCAACGCGCCGATCAGGCCAAAAAAGATAAAGGTATCCAGGGGAATGCTCAGTGCCGAGCTGATCCACAGCCGGTCGTGCAATGGGCGCTTGGTGATGCTGAAGACCAGCCAGTCGATGCACTCGGAGACCGCGAACGCCGTGGCGCTGGCCAGGGCGATGGACGGGTCGGAGGTGAGATAGGACAGCACCAGCGCCGCGAGCATGGCGATAATCGCCCCGTGGCCGAAGCGCGTTTGCACCATGTCCCGCAGGATAAACACCAGGCCACCCCAGGCGGACCAGATGACATCCAGGTGCGGGGCGGTGGAAAAGGCGAAGTTGATCAGCACGACGCTGCTGATATAGGCAATCAGGAAGAGCATGGGGCGAGGGACCTGTGGGTAATGCGCACAGGGTACACAATTAAAGGGATGTCGTCTGGAGGGGCCTCATCGCAGGCAAGCCAGCTCCCACCTGTTGAAATGCACTTCAAAGGTGGGAGCTGGCTTGCCTGCGATAGCAGTGGTTCAGGCGCCGGATTTTCCAGGAATCATCCACAACACCCCACTGGCCTTCGCCCGCTCATGACACAACCCCAGCACCGCCCGGCGCTCGGCATTGTCCATGCGGCTCCAACGGGTGATTTCATCGACAGTGCGCTGGCAACCGGTGCAGATATCGTCGTCGTCCAGCGCACAAATGCTCACACAGGGCGAGGCGACGGGACGTTCAACCGGGTTCATTCCGACTGCTCGGCCAGGTCACGGGCATAACGCTGCGAGTTATGCACATAGTGCGCCGCACTGGCCTCCAGCATTCTTTTCTGTTGCTCGGTCAATTCCCGCACCACCTTACCCGGCGAGCCCATCACCAGCGAGCCATCGGGGATTTCCTTGCCCTCGCCGATCAACGAGTTGGCGCCGATGATGCAGTGCCGGCCGATTTTTGCACCGTTGAGAATCACCGCATTGATGCCAACCAGGCTGTAGTCGCCGACGGTGCAGCCATGCAGCATGGCGTTATGCCCCACCGTCACCCCCGTGCCCAGGGTCAGCGGGTAGCCCATGTCGGTGTGCATCACGCTGCCGTCCTGCACGTTGCTGTTCTTGCCGATCAGGATCAGTTCGTTGTCGCCACGCAACACCGCGTTGAACCAGACGTTGGCGCCCTCCTCCAGCTTGACCTTGCCCACCAGCGTGGCATTGGGGGCCACCCAGCTGTGGGGATGGGTCTCGACGCGGGCATCGCCCAGGCGGTATTTCATGGTCTTCCCTCACGGCTTGCCATTTAAACGATGGCTTTAAGTATTGATAAAGCTTTTCGGCGGACGGTGCAGGCTGATGTCGGCATCGTCATAGAGCAGATTGATCAACTCGACGATCATGATCGCCGTCAGGCCCCAGATCTTGTATTCACCAAAGCGATAGCTGGGCACATACCAACTGCGGCCCTGGTAATCGATACGGTGGGTATGCTCGCGCGGGTCCTGGCGGAAAAACTCCAGGGGCACGCTGAATACGGCGGCAATTTCGGCATCGTTGGCCAGGTATTCGACATAATCGGGGATCACCCCCACATACGGGGTCACGCGGATGCCGTGCAGGGAAATCAGGGGGCTCAAAGGCCCGATCACTTCCACCAGGCCCGGTGGCAGGCCGATTTCTTCTTCGGCCTCGCGCAGCGCGGTGAACACCAGGTCCGGGTCTTCGGGGTCGCGGCGCCCCCCCGGGAACGCCACTTCGCCGCCATGGGTCGACAGGCCACTGGCACGCAGGGTCAGGATCAGCTCGGGTTCGTCACTACGGGTAATCGGCACCAGCACGGCGGCCTCGGGGAAACGGCCGTCAGTTTCCAGCGTGCGTGGCGTGTGATTGCTTACCCGGCGAAGTAGCTCGTCCAGCATGAGTCATCTCGATCTGTTGGCTACCTTGCATCATGCACCAAAGCGTACGGGGGCCCAACCCCAAAACCCCGGCGGTGTCGCTAAACGACAACTTGCAGGCCACTGCCCTGCACGCCAAGATAGGCGCAGTCCCCAGGAACCCAAGCATGAATTTCTGCAGCCAGTGCGGTAAACCGGTCACCCAGCGCATTCCCGAAGGCGACGCGCGCCTGCGTTATGTGTGTGACCACTGTCAGACCATTCACTACCAGAATCCCAATATCGTCGCCGGCACCCTGCCCGTCTGGGGCAACCAGGTGCTGCTGTGCCGGCGTGCCATCGAGCCGCGCCTGGGCTACTGGACCCTGCCGGCGGGCTTTATGGAGAACGGCGAGACCGTCGAACAGGGCGCCCTGCGCGAAACCCTGGAAGAAGCCTGCGCCAGGGTGCGCAACCTGACGATCTACACGCTGATCGACGTCCCGCACATCAGCCAGGTGCATATCTTCTACCGCGCCGAACTGATCGACCTGGACTTTGCCGCCGGCCCCGAGAGCCTGGAAGTCAGACTATTCGATGAAGCGGACATCCCTTGGTCCGAGCTGGCTTTTCGCACGGTCAGGCGTACCTTAGAATGCTTTTTCGCCGACCGTCGGCAACAGGTGTTTCCCGTGCGCAGCGAATCGGTGCCACCCTTGACTCACCCGGCACAATAACAATCGAAAGGAATATCGCTGCAATGCGTTGGTTGCTTGCTCTGCTCTGCCTGTCGTTCGCCACGCTGTCGTGCGCTACCTCCCTGCAAACCCTGGGCGGTAAAACCGTCGAGAAGATCCTGGTGCTCAAGTCCGCCCATCAGTTGCAACTGATCAACGATGGCAAACCGCTGAAGACCTACCGCATCTCCCTGGGCAAGAACCCCAAGGGCCACAAACTGATCGAAGGCGACCGCCGCACCCCGGAAGGCTTCTACTGGATCGACTGGCGCAAGACCAGCGATCGCTTCAACCTGTCCATGCATATCTCCTACCCCAATATCAGCGATGCTGCCCGCGCCCGTCGCGAAGGGGTCAAGCCCGGCAGCATGATCATGATCCACGGCACGCCAGACAGTGAGGAATACCCGGAACAGTGGCTCCATACCCTGGACTGGACCGACGGCTGCATCGGCATGCGCAATGTCGACATGCGCGAAGTGTGGAACCTGGTCAAGGACGGCACGATGATCGAGATCCGCCCGTAACCGCGACCGTTCGTAAAATAATTCAAAAAAAACCTGCCCCCCCTCCAGCCCCTGCCGGTGAATACCATTTCATCGGCAGGGGCTGTGCATTTCTGCGCCCGACACAGACCTCTCTAATACCACTTGATAGCACCCCCTGAAAAAGCCCCATAAAACCCGGCTTTGCACGCTTTTGGCGGCATTGACATGGTATTTAAGTGGTATTAATTTCCAGCCATTACCGGGCGACAACACTCCAATAACCGCATCGGAAACCCACAGATGAATCCTATCCAGGCCCTGCGCCCCGACGACAAGCAATCCACCCCGCTGTACCTGCAATTGGCCCGCAGCCTGGAAGCGGCGATCCATGCCGGCCAGTGGAAATCCGAGCAGGCCCTGCCCTCCGAACGCGCGCTCAGCGAGCAGTTGAGCATTTCCCGGGTGACGGCCCGTAAAGCGCTGGAAGTGTTGTTCGCCCAAGGCCTGATTCGTCGCAACCAGGGCTCCGGCACCTTTATCACGCCGCGCCTGGAGCAGCCGTTGTCGCGCCTTTCGGGGTTCAGCGAGATGCTGCGGCTCAAAGGCTTTGTGCCCAGCTCCCAATGGCTGGAGCGGGAAATCACCCCGCCGACCCATGAGGAGTTGATCCGCCTGTGCCTGTCGCCCACCGCCAAAGTGGCGCGGCTCAAGCGTCTGCGCAAGGCAGATGACACCGTGATGGCCATTGAAATGAGCACCCTGCCCGCCTCGATCATTCCCAACCCCCAGGCCATCGGCAGCTCGCTCTACGAATACCTCGAAGGCATCGGCAAACCGGTGGTGCGGGCCCTGCAACACATCCAGGCCATCAACGCCTCGGACGAATTCGCCGCCCTGGTGGGTATCGCCCCTGGCACCGCCATGCTGCTGATGACCCGGGTCGGCTACACCGCCGACAACACGCCGATCGAGATCACCGACACCTACTGCCGCAACGACTACTACGACTTTGTCGCAGAGCTGCGTCGCTATGACTTTGCCGCCGAACTGCGGCCTTAGAGAACTGCCATGTCCGAAGACAATATCCTCACGCCCCACGGCTGGATCCGCGGCCGCCTGGTGCACCACAAAGGCAAGGTGACGGCCATCGAAGGCGTGCCTTGCGACCCAGCCGACAACGACCTGCCCTACCTGCTGCCGGGTTTTATCGACCTGCATGTGCACGGCGGCGGCGGCAAGGACATCATGGAAGGCAGCAGCGCCTTCGAGACCATCACCCGCACCCATGTGCGCTTCGGCACCACCTCACTGCTGGCCACCACCATGACTGCGCCGGTCGAGGAAATCTCCCGCGTACTCGGCGAACTCGGCCAGTTCTGCGAACAGCGCCCGGCCGGCAGCGCCCGGGTACTGGGGGTGCATCTGGAAGGGCCCTACATCAATCCGGGAAAACTCGGCGCACAGCCCAACTTCGCCCACACCGCCTTGATGGCCGAGGTCGAGCAATACCTGGGCCTGGCGCCGATCCGGGTGATCACCATTGCCCCGGAAATCGCCGGGCATGACGGCCTGATCCGCGCCCTCAGCCAACGCGGTGTGCGCATGCAGATCGGCCACACCCTGGGCAGCTATGAGGAAGGCGTCGCCGCCCTGGCGGCCGGCGCCACCAGCTTTACCCACTTGTACAACGCCATGAGCCCGCTGCATCACCGCGAACCGGGCATCGTCGGTGCCGCGCTGGCCCACGCGACCTACGCGGAACTGATCCCGGACCTGCTGCACGTGCACCCCGGTGCCATGCGCGTGGCCTTGCGTTCGATTCCCTGCCTGTACTGCGTCACCGACTCCACCGCCGCCGCCGGCATGCCCGATGGCGAATACAAGCTGGGCAGCCACACCGTGACCAAATGCCTGGGCGGCGTACGCCTGGCCGACGGCACCCTGGCCGGCAGCACCCTGACCATGGATCAGGCGCTGCGCAACCTGGTGAAAATCGGCCTGCCCATCAGCGAAGCCTCACAGCGCCTGTCGCAATTTCCTGCGGATTACCTGGGCCTGGAACAACGCGGCCGCCTGCACCCCGGCAGCTTTGCCGACTGCGTGCGCCTGGACCGCTCCCTGCACCTCACCGACGTAATGGTCGAAGGAGAAACCATTGACTTCAAAAATGCTTGAAGAGGCCCTGTCCTCCTGTGAGGCCGTCGCGGCCCAATTGCAATGCCTTGGCCCGCTGCTGGCCGAGGTCGCCGGGCGCCTGCGCCGCCAGCCGCCGCAAGTGGCGATGACCGTGGCCCGTGGCAGTTCGGACCACGCCGCCAGCTATTTCGCCTACCTGACCATGCAGCACGTGGGCGTGCCCGTGGCGTCGCTGCCGATGTCGGTGGTGACCCTGGCGCAGGCGCCGCTGAAAGTCAGCGGCCAGGTGGCCTTCGGTTTCTCCCAGTCGGGGCAAAGCCCGGACCTGGTCAACAGCCTGCGCCTGCTGCGCAAGCGCGGGGCCTTGAGTGTGTCGATGGTCAATGCCGAAGATTCGCCCCTGGAAGCCGCCTGCGAATTCCATGTGCCGCTGTGCGCCGGCCCCGAACGCAGCGTGGCCGCGACCAAGAGCTTTATCGCCACCTTGAGCGCCAGCGCCCAGTTGGTCGGGCACTGGAACCAGGAAGACGGCCTGCTCGAAGCCTGCCACGCCCTGCCCGCCGGCCTGCGCGAAGCGGCGACCCAGGACTGGAACCTGGCCATCGACGCCCTGCGCGATTGCCAGCGCCTGATGGTCATCGGCCGTGGCGCCGGGTTTGCCATCGCCCAGGAAGCCGCGCTCAAGCTCAAGGAAACCTCGGCGATCCAGGCCGAAGCCTTCAGCAGCGCCGAAGTGCGCCACGGGCCGATGGCACTGATCGATGACAACTACCCGTTGCTGGTATTCGCCCCGCGTGGCGCCGAGCAGCCGGGCCTGCTGAGCCTGGCCACGGAGATGCGCCAACGCGGGGCCCGGGTGCTGCTGGCCGCGCCCGACGATATTGCCGAACGCGACCTGACCCTCAGCCGCGCCGAACACCCGGCCCTGGACCCGATCCTGGCGATCCAGAGCTTCTATGTGATGGCTGCAGGCCTGGCCCAGGCCCGGGGCATGGACCCGGACCAGCCCCGCCACCTGAGCAAAGTCACCCGCACCCACTGAGTTGATTTCTGTCGTTTCCTGATGAGTACCGTGCCCATGCCCGACAATAATAATGACCTCACCCTCAGCGCCCCCCTCAGCGGACCGGTGCTGACCCTGGGCAACGTGCCTGACGAGGTGTTCGCCAGTGGCGCCATGGGCGACGGGATTGCCATCGACCCCCTCAACGACTGCCTGCATGCGCCGTGCGCCGGTGTGGTGATCCATGTCGCCCGTACCGGCCACGCCCTGACGATCCGCGCCGACAATGGCGCCGAGGTGCTGCTGCATGTGGGCATCGATACCGTCCAATTGAATGGCGAAGGCTTTGCCTTGCTAGTCAAGCAAGGTGCGCGGGTCAGCAATGGGCAGCCCCTGGTGCGCTTTGACCTGGACCGCATCGCTCGCCAGTGCAAAAGCCTGGTCAGCCTGATCATCCTCACCAATGGCGAGCAGTTCGAGTTGCGCCCGGTGGCCGTCAAGACGGTCAAGGTCGGTGAAGCCCTGTTGCGCATCGTCGCGCGTCAGCCTGCCGCCGTGCAGCCTGTGTCCGACCACTCCCAGGCCCATGCCAGCGCCAGCGTGCGCATCACCCATCGCGGCGGCCTGCATGCGCGCCCCGCAGCCCTGATCCGCAAGACCGCCCAGGGTTTCAGCAGCCAGTCGCAGCTGCATTTCGCCGGTAAATCGGCGTCGTGCGCCAGCCTGATCGGCCTGATGGGGCTGGGCATTGGTGAGCAGGACGAGGTACAGGTCACCTGCCAGGGCAAAGATTGCGACGCGGCGTTGCAGGCACTGGTCGCGGCCCTGTCGGTCACCCCCGGCGAACACGTGCAGGCCCCGGTGATCGCCGCTGCGCGCCCGCTCCATAGCGAAGCGGGCGTCTTGCAGGGCGTGTGTGCCGCTCCCGGGCTGGTCTGCGGGCCGCTGTTGCGCCTCAATACCATCGAATTGCCGCAAGACCCGGGCAACCATGGGCGCGATGAGCAATTGCAGCGCCTGGACAGTGCGTTGGAACAGGTACGCGGCGAAATCCGCAACACCCTGGACCACGCCCGCCAGCGCAAGGCCGTGGAGGAAGAAGAGATCTTCGCCGCCCACCTGGCACTGCTGGAAGACCCGACCCTGCTGGAAGCCGCCACCGGCGCCATCGAGCAAGGCAGCGCCGCCACCCACGCCTGGCGCGATGCGATCCAGGCCCAATGCGCGGTGTTGCTGGGCTTGGGCAAGCCGTTGTTTGCCGAACGCGCCAACGACCTGCGGGATTTGCAGCAACGGGTGCTGCGCGCCCTGCTGGGTGAGGCCTGGCAGTTTGAATTGCCTGCGGGCGCGATTGTCGTCGCCCATGAACTGACCCCCTCGGACCTGCTGCAATTGAGCGCGCAAGACGCGGCCGGTATCTGCATGGCCGAAGGCGGCGCCACCTCCCATGTGGCAATCCTGGCGCGGGGCAAAGGCTTGCCCTGTGTGGTCGCCCTGGGCAGTGAAGTCCTGGATGTGCCCCAAGGCCAACGGGTGGTGCTGGACGCCAGCAATGGGCGCCTGGAACTCATGCCGGATGAGGCACGGCACGCCCAGGTCCATCAGTTCCGTGACGCGCAACGGCTGCGCCGCCAGCAGCAACAGGCCCAGGCCCAGGCCGCCGCCAATACCCTCGATGGCGTGAGCATTGAAGTGGCGGCGAATGTCGCCTCCAGCAGCGAGGCGCAGCTTGCCTTTGCAAACGGCGCCGATGGCGTGGGTCTGTTGCGCACCGAGTTTCTGTTTGTCGACCGCCGCACCGCACCCGATGAGCAGGAACAGCGCCAGGCCTATCAAGCCGTCCTGGATGCCATGGGCGATAAGTCCGTGATCATCCGCACCATTGATGTGGGCGGCGACAAGCAGCTCGACTACCTGCCCCTGCCCGCCGAGGCCAACCCGGTGCTGGGCCTGCGCGGCATTCGCCTGGCCCAGGTGCGCCCGGAACTGCTCGACCAGCAGCTGCGCGCCCTGTTGCAGGTCAGCCCGTTGCAACGCTGCCGGATCCTGTTGCCGATGGTCAGTGAAGTCGACGAGTTGCTGCATATCCGCCAGCGCCTCGATGAGCTGTGCGCCGAACTGGAACTGACCCAGCGCCCGGAACTGGGAGTGATGATCGAAGTACCGGCCGCTGCGCTGCTGGCCGAGCAACTGGCCGAGCATGCGGACTTTTTGTCGATCGGCACCAATGACCTGTCCCAGTACACCCTGGCCATGGACCGCGACCACGCCGGCCTGGCCGCGCGGGTCGATGCCCTGCACCCGGCGCTGCTGCGCCTGATCGCCCAGACCTGCGCCGGGGCGGCCAAACACGGGCGCTGGGTCGGCGTGTGTGGCGCCCTGGCCTCTGACCCGCTGGCTACTCCCGTACTGGTCGGCCTGGGGGTGCTGGAGCTGTCCGTCAGCCCGCCGCAAATTGCCGAAATCAAAGACCGCGTGCGCCACCTGGACGCCGCGCAATGCCGACAACTGAGCCAGGGCCTGCTCAACCTGAGCAGCGCCAGGGCCGTGCGCCAAGCCTGTCAACAGCACTGGCCGTTGAGCTGACAACAACAAGAAAAAGGAGACTCGCCATGTACCAACTGTTTATCGAAGGCCTGCAACGCCTGGGCCGTGCGCTGATGCTGCCCATCGCCATCCTGCCGATTGCCGGCCTGCTGCTGCGCCTGGGTGACACCGACCTGCTGAACATCGCCGTCATGCACGACGCCGGGCAAGCGATCTTCGCCAACCTGGCGCTGATCTTCGCCATCGGCATCGCCGTGGGTTTTGCCCGCGACAACAACGGCACGGCCGGGCTGGCCGGGGCCATTGGCTACCTGGTGATGGTCTCCACCCTCAAGGTGATGGACAGCACCATCAACATGGGCATGCTCGCCGGGATCGTCAGTGGCCTGATGGCCGGGGCGCTGTACAACCGCTTCAAGGACATCAAGCTGCCGGAGTACCTGGCGTTTTTTGGCGGGCGACGCTTTGTGCCGATTGTCACCGGGTTTTCGGCGGTGGGCCTGGGGGTGATCTTCGGGCTGGTCTGGCCACCGGTGCAGCACGGTATCAATAGCTTCGGCGTACTGCTGATGGAAAGCGGCAGCCTCGGCGCCTTTGTATTCGGCGTGTTCAACCGCTTGCTGATCGTCACCGGCCTGCACCATATCCTCAACAACATGGCCTGGTTTGTGTTCGGCAGCTTCACCGACCCGGCCACCGGCGCGGTGGTCACCGGCGATCTGACCCGCTACTTTGCCGGCGACCCCAAAGGCGGCCAGTTCATGACCGGCATGTTCCCGGTGATGCTGTTCGGCCTGCCTGCCGCGTGCCTGGCGATGTACCGCAACGCCCTGCCGGAACGGCGCAAGATCATGGGCGGGATCTTCCTGTCGATGGCCCTGACCTCGTTCCTGACCGGGGTCACCGAGCCGATCGAATTCGCCTTCATGTTCCTCGCGCCATTCCTGTACCTGCTGCATGCGCTGCTCACCGGCCTGTCGATGGCGGTCACCAACCTGCTGAATATCCACTTGGGCTTTACCTTCTCCGGGGGATTCATCGACATGGTGCTGGGCTGGGGCAAGTCCACCAATGGCTGGCTGGTGTTCCCGGTGGGCCTGGCTTACGCAGTGATCTACTACAGCGTGTTCAACTACTGCATCCGGCGCTTCAACCTCAAGACCCCCGGGCGTGAAGATATCCAGGTGGTGCAGAGCGAGGCCCTGACCGACAACCAGCGCGCCGCCGCCTATATCCGGGCCCTGGGCGGTGCCGACAACCTGCTCAGCATCGGCGCCTGCACCACGCGCCTGCGCCTGGACATGGTGGACCGCAACAAGGCCGTGGACGCCGAGCTCAAGGCCCTGGGGGCGATGGCCGTGGTCCGCCCCGGCAATGGCGGCAGCTTGCAGGTGGTGGTGGGGCCGATGGCCGACAGCATTGCCGATGAGATTCGCCTGGCCATGCCGTCGTTTGTGGCCACTGCGCCTGCGGCGGTTGCGCCGGTGGATAAGCCCGTGACGGTGAATGTGCAAGAAGCCGAGCAATGGCTGAGTGCCTTGGGCGGCCGAGGGAATGTCCACCGGCTGGAAGCGGTGGCGATAACACGGTTGCGTGTGCAACTGGGGGATGACTCGGCGGTGTCTGAAGCCCAGCTGACCGCGCTCGGTTGCCAAGGCATGAGCCGGCTGGATAACGGTGTCTGGCACCTGTTGATGGGCGACAAGGCGGCGGGGATGGGTCAAGCACTGGAGCGCTTGGTTAGCCGCCCGATCGACGCCTGATCGTCCCCACGCTCTGCGTGGGGACGCATCCTCTGACGCTCCGCGTCAGGAGCGGACGCAGAACGTCCAAAGCGGCATTCCCACGCAGAGCGTGGGAACGATCGGCGTACCGCTACTTATCTACCGCCCGGCCAAAGACACGCCTGCCCATGCTGTGGGTTCTAATCCCCAGCATGGAGAGCGTGCCTGTGAGCACCACCCCCCAGGCCTTTGAAGGTATCAAGGGCCATCTCAACCAAATCGGGCATCACCTGCTCCAGGTCGAAGCAGCGCTATTGCCCGCACACAAACCCGCTGCAGAACTGGCTTACCTGGAAAAACTCAACGGCATCCTGAGCCGTTACCGGCAGCAGTTTCTGAGCAAGAGCCGGGCCCTTTATCAAGGGATAACCCAGGGCGATCTGCCCGCCCGGGTGGCGACCCTCAAGAGCACCCTCAATCCTTATCTGCTGGCGCTTGATCGCAACGAGCAGATCGACGGCAAGCCGCGCAAATCCTTCATGATCTTTGAAGCCGGTTTCACCGCCCTGGCCAATGAAACCGCCCTCAGCGCCCACGACCGCCTGCTGCACCCGCAACAACAGGCCATGCTTGAGCGTGTCCCCCAGGGCAGCACGCTGCGCCCCGGCCTGTACGCCCTGAGCTTTGTTTATCAGGAACGGACTGTCGAACTGGCCGGCGCCTTTGTCCTGACCGAACACGCCAGCCCACGGGCTAGCGACCTGACCTCAGCCCCACCGGTGGGTGAAGTCATGTTGTTCACCCCTGCGCGGGGGATCGAATCCTTCGGCTCCCTGGCACAACTGAACACGCATTTGCTGCAAGCCATGGACGCGGTCGCACAGCGGCGGGCCTTCATGCAGCTGCTGCCTGTGCGTTATCGCGACATAACGCCTGGGGCAATCTGGCCGCTGGCGCTGGCCCCGATCCACGACAAACCGCTGTTTGAACACACCTACAATGCCCTGATCGACAAACGTACCCAGGACATCGAGCGAGCCTTGAGCCTGGTGGACAACCCCGGACAGGACGCCGCTCAGTTGATCGACGCCCTGGACCATGCCATTGCGGCGGCCTTGCCCGACATCAGCGCGCGCCTGCAATGGCGCGCCCAGCGCTTGCTGGAACGCCACCTGCGCCACAGCGCGCCGGACTGGTACCGCAGCGCCAGCGAAACCCGCCGCGCCCTGCTGGCCGAACACCTGGCGGGCTATAACGACGCCCGCCAAGCCCTGCTGGACCTGCTGGGCCCGGTCACCACCCCGCAAACCCTGGCCCGCTATCAACTGCTCGAACGCTTGAGCGATGAACTGGATATCCACGACCTGGCACCAGAGCATCTGGAGGTCAACACCCGGCGCTACGTAGATCCCATCGGCGAGTACGAGCATGTCCGCACCCTGGTCGACCTGGCCCTGCGCGGACTGCAAGCCGGCGATGCCCTGACGGGCTCGGACTTCCTGAACAAAACCACGCTCACCTATCAAGGCGCGCCGCTGCCCAAGGCCTACGAGGAGCTGACTCCTGCCTGGCTCGCACAGTTGATCGGCACCCTGCAACCGCGTATCGACTTTGCCGATGCGCAACAGCAGATGCACGCCAAGCCCGCTGTCAGCCTCGCGATTGAACGGATGCTCGACCAGCGGATCAACGCACTGGCCTACACCGCACTGCTGCAAGGGCACCTCAGTGAGGATGACTTTCAATTGGTGCAGCATCTGCGCCAAGGCACCGACAGCCGCCTGAGCGCCGCGACCCTGTCGCTGCATGAAGCCCAGTTGCAAGACCTGTGGGTACTGCGCCAAAGCAATGCCCACGGCGCGGTCATCCGCTTGCTGCTGTGTACACCCGAGGCACCACGGGAGCAGCAATTCCAGGTGTTCGACAGTGAAATCGCCTGCCAACGCCACATCCTTGGCTGGAGCCTGGACAACGGCACCCGACAGCCTCCGGGCACCCTCACCGACTACCTGATCAAGCGGGTCGCCTTGCGGTTTCGCGAGGCCATGAAGCGGGTCCTGAGCGGCCTGAGCTTCAAGTTTCACGACGAGGAATACAAAGAAATCCGCTTTGGCAATATCGGCAGCCACGCCGACTGCCTCAAGGCCATGTCAGCCCATGTGCTGGCGACCCGTATCGACGACTATGAGTTCAGCACCCCCAGTTGGTATCGCTCCACCAGCGCCGACAACCGTCAGAACCTGATGAAACTGACCGAAGACAGCGAAGGGGCCTTGTACACCTATAACGACTTCCCATTGTCTGATGCACAATTCCCCAGCTTCACCCACTACCTGCATGAACAGGCCAAAAAACGCCTGAACCAGCTGCTGGGGCGTAGCCAGAACGATATCGATCCCGACACCGTGTGGGCCTTCTCGCCGCCGGCACTGATCGGCCAGGCGGCACAGCCCCTGACCTACACCCAGCTGTACCGCGACGGCTACGCCGACGGCGTGGGTTTTATCGACGAGAAGTTCTCACGCGCCGCCCGTTTCAAAGGCCCGCCAGGCGTTGATCTGAGCCCACTCACCGCCGAAAAGGTCGCCCGTTCGGTCACCGGCACCTGGGTCGGCCAGCACTACATCAATGAGGTCAGGGCCCGGTTGCTGAACACCGGCAGCGCGGACTATGACCTGCGACGCAATGCGACCCTGAGCATCACCCAGCGCCAGATGCAGAACGCCGCGCTGGAGTGCCGGCTGCAAGGGGATATCGCCACGCCCGACTGGGAATGGCTGCAGCGCAGTATCGCCAGCATGGACAGTACCGCCACAGAAACACGCGCCACCTACGCCATCCATCGCCTGCTGGTGGACGGCGAGTGGGTGATGGGCAATTTCCTTTTCAGTCACTCCGGGTTCCCTACCTTGCTCTATACCCCCAACGCCCCGGACGGCATCAACTTCCGTGAAGCACGGTTGTTCAATTACCTGCTGAAAAAAATCCCCGGCATGGTGGCCTACTTCACCTTGCGGGTCGGCGCGCCGTCCCAGGTCCGGGTCCGTGCCTTCCTTGAGGAGGCCAAGGCACAACTGCCCGAGGACCTGAACAAAACCGACGCCAGCCCGGCCCGCTATGACACAACCCGTGCACAGCCGCCCCTGCTGGATCTGCGTCGGGCACTGTATGACATGAAGCTGCAGCGCAAGATCGATGACGTTGAAGGCACCACGCTCAATCGCACTCAGATGATTACCGGGATCCTGTGGAACTGCGTGGAGTGGGTCACCGCCATTGCTACTGCGCCGTTTCCCATCCTCAGCCTGAGCCTGGGCATGCTGCTGGCGTTCAAGGACGGCATGCTGGCCCTGAACGCCTATCAACAAGGCGATACGAGTGCCGCCGTGGAACACCTGATCGGTTATGTGCTGAACAGCGCCGGCGCGGCGTTCACCGACCTGCGTCCGGCATTGGTTTCCCTTAGACAGCTTGCAAGACCAGCCCTGCGCGAGGTCGCCAAGAGCGCCGCTGCGACGAGCGAGGTCCTGAAGCTGGTGCATCCCCTGCAACCCCAGACACTTGCGCCGGCAGACATGCAGGCAGTGCTGTTCGATGGCGAGTTGCTTTGGGCGAAAAACTCCCCGGACCCGATCGGACGGTATTTGCTGTACCGACTCGATCCGCCTACCGGCAAACTGATCTCCACCACTCGCGTGGCGGCACCTGATGCGCAAGGGGTGTGGCGCCGCACCGGCGTCACCGGTGGCGCGCCCAAGTATGAAAAATTGCCCGACACACCGGAGCCGCTCAAGCCTTATGAGATGCCGGCAAAGTACGCCAACAAACTGGAACTGGTACTCGACCCGGATGTGCGCACCGAGTTACTTCGGCGCTCGGAGTGGGATTTCGGCTCGCAAAACGTGATCCTGGGAAGCGCCGCCATTGAACTCAAATCCCTGCGCACCGCCTACCTGCAACAGGTCGAACGCCTGGCCAGCGACGCCCAGGACTTTTTCAAGGCTCTTGACCCGTTGCCGGCCCGCGCCGAGCTTGCGGCCCTGGACGTCAGCACGCCGTTTGCACAACTGCTCGCCAGCGATGCCTTCAGCGGTAACAAGAACCTGGTCATTGGCGCGGTACCCGGCTCCATCGCCAGCAAACAGCTGCTGGTCACACAAATGGACGCGTTGATCAGCAAAGGTTTCAAGCACCTTTATATCGAGTACCTGCCCGGTGATGTATTTCGTCCAAAACTGGAGAAGCTCAACAGCGGAAAATCCTGGCAGCACATCGAGCGGCACCTGAAGACCGTCGACAAAGCCTTTGGCTTGGCCGAGGACGCCGAGTACTCCTACGTCGCCCTGGTACGCAAGGCTCAGGAAAAGGGCTTTAAGATCAAGGCCCTGGATGCCTCAACCTCCTATTGGCTGGACGACGCCCTGCAAATGGGCGACACCCCACCGACGACACCACGCGGCAACAGCATCAGAAACTATTACTCCCACAAGGCCATTCAGGCCGATGCCCTCGGCGAGCAGGATGAACGCTGGGTTGCCCTGGTGGATCATTCCCGGCTGCGTACTTTCGAGCAGACGCCTGGCCTGGCGGACTTAGAGGACGCAGTCGCGTTGCGCGTGGTGGATGTGGGCGCGGACCAACCCGTGGGCGTGTGGGTCGACACCCCCAGCGCCCTGGCGGGGGATGCGCTGCCCAGGGGCGATTACCAGTGGGCAATGCAGACCCCATACAAAGCGCCCGAGCCGCCAGCATCGTCCAGCGCAGCAGCTGCGGTGGTGACACATTACGACGAATACGACATCGCCCCTCCTCTCAGGGACAGCATCGCTCGTCAGACCGGAGCACGGCATGGCCTGGACACGCGCTACTTCCCGCAGAACCCGGAGCATCAGGAAGCCTTCAGAGCGTTTCTGAGCACCCGGGCCCGCCTGAGTGCGGATGCCAGCACTTACCTGGACAGCCACGTGCCACCGGCCAGGCCCGAGCCAGCCGTCCTCGGCCTGCCAAAAACCCCGGAGGCGCTGCTGGAGAAAATCCGTCACAGTGAGTTTTCAGGACTGGTGATCGGTGAAGGGCACAGTGCGCAATCGAGCAAACGCTTGCTGCGCGACTACATGGGGACACTCAAGGAGCTGGAGTTCAAGACGTTGTATGTGGAGCACTTGCTGACCGATATGCACCAGCAAGAGCTGGATCTATTTGTGCAGACACAACGGCTGCCGGATAACCTCAAACGTCACCTCGCGCAACTGGATCGAGGCCATATGCCGGGCTACAAAGGCAGCGATACCTACACCGAAGTGATCCAGATCGCGGCACGGCACGGCATGCGCATCCGCGCCCTGGACTGCACCGCCAGTTACCACATCAAGGGGTTGGGGGACGCGGACGTCTCACGCAACCAGCTGTTCAGTTACTTCGCCTCCAAGGTAATCGAGGCCGACCAGGCCGCACACGGACCGCACAAGTGGGTTGCCTTCGTGGGCAGCGCGCACACCAACACCCACCTGAGCGTGCCTGGCCTCGCGCAACTGCAGGGGGCGGTCAGCCTGCATGTCCGGGACACCGCCCCGGCGCTGGCGCAGAATATTCGAGCGGGTGCCTGGGAGACGGTTTCCGAAGGGATCAGCCCTTACACCAGGGCCTTGCGCAGCGACTTCATCCTGGACGCCGGCGTTGCCGGGATCCAAGCCCCGGCGCCCTTCGTCGCGGTGGACAGGGCACGTCTGAACCGGCCCGGCCTGTTCCTGATCGAACGCCCGTCGCCCTCGCAGAACCACTTGCTGCATCGCTCGCGCAGCGGGGAGATCGTGTCGACACCGATCAAGGTCGACAACAACGGCCTGTTTTATGTCGAGCGCTGGGAGCCGATGCAGGGCAAGCGGTTCAGCTACGAAAACATGTTGATCAATGCGTTGAAGGCTGAAGTGGGGTTGATGCCCGCCCCTTGAACCATTGAGGCTTTGATATCGAAGCCATGAGCGCCAACAAAAAACCCGCTGGCCAAACTGGCCCAGCGGGTTTCTTGTCTTGACCGCCTGCGGATCAGAAATCCGCCAACTGCCACACTTCATAAGCTGGTGTTTCATACGGGTGGCTGCGCTTCAACGCGGCCACAACGGCCACAATCAACTCATCGGCCACCACCAGCTCAACCTTCCATTCCTCGACCACTTCAACCTGGCCCACCTGCCCGATAAACGGCTGGCTGCCGTCCAGCGCGCGGAACTGACCCTGGCCCAGCACTTGCCAGGCGCAGCGGTCGTAGTTGCCGATGCGCCCGCCGCCAGCGTTGAGGACGGCGGTTTTCACCGCCTCCACATGGCTGTCGGGCACAAAGAAGGCAAGCTTGTACACGGCCTTAGTTCACCCACACGCGAGCGTTACGGAACATGCGCATCCACGCGCCGTCTTCGTTCCACTCTTCGGGGCGCCACGAGTTCTGCACGGCACGGAATACACGCTCCGGGTGCGGCATCATGATGGTCACGCGACCGTCGCGGCTGGTCAGCCCGGTGATCCCGCGCGGCGAGCCATTCGGGTTGGCCGGGTAGCTTTCGGTGACCTTGCCGTGGTTGTCGACAAAACGCAGGGCCACGGTGCCGGACAGATCGGCTTCCAGCAGGGCTTCCTCGCTCTCGAACTCGGCATGGCCTTCACCGTGGGCGATGGCGATTGGCATGCGCGAACCGGCCATGCCTTGCAGGAAGATCGAGTTCGACTCCTGCACCTGCACCATGGCCACACGGGCTTCAAATTGCTCGGAACGGTTACGCACAAAGTGCGGCCAGAACTCGCTGCCCGGGATCAGTTCGCTGAGGTTGGACATCATCTGGCAACCGTTGCACACACCCAGGGTGAAGCTGTCGTTGCGCTCGAAGAAGCCCTGGAACGCATCGCGGGCACGGCTGTTGAACAGGGCCGACTTGGCCCAGCCTTCGCCGGCCCCCAGCACGTCGCCGTAGGAGAAACCACCGCAGGCCACCAGCCCCTTGAACTCGTTGAGGTCGACGCGGCCGGCGAGGATATCGCTCATATGCACGTCGATCGCATTGAAGCCGGCACGGTCGAACGCCGCCGCCATTTCCACCTGGCCATTGACGCCCTGCTCACGCAGCACGGCAACCTGTGGGCGGATGCCTTTCTTGATGTACGGCGCGGCGATGTCCTGGTTGACGTCGAAGCTGAGCTTGGTGCTCAGGCCCGGGTTGTCTTCTTCCAGGATCACGTCGAATTCCTGCTCGGCACAGTCGACGTTATCGCGCAGGCGCTGGATCTGGTAGCTGGTCTCGGCCCACTGGCGTTGCAGCAGGCGGCGCTGGCCTTCAAACACCGTGTCGCCGTTGAACACGATGTTGATCACGCCGTTGTTGATCGGCTGGCCGACCACGGCCACGCAGTCGCCCAGGCCAGCGGCGCTGAACTGTGCAAGCACGTCTGGGGTGGCGTCCTGGCGTACCTGGATCACCGCGCCCAACTCTTCGTTGAACAGGATGGCGGCGATATCGGCAGACGTTTCCGCCAGGCCGTCGAGGTTCAGGCTCAGGCCGCAGTGACCGGCAAAGGCCATTTCCACGACGCTGGTCAGCAAACCACCGTCGGAACGGTCGTGGTAGGCCAACAGGTGGCCGTCGGCATTCAGGCCCTGGATCACGGCGAAGAAGGCTTTCAGGTCTTCGGCGTCGTCGACGTCCGGGGCCTGCTTGCCGAGCTTGCCGTGGGTCTGGGCGAGGATCGAGGCGCCCATGCGGTTCTGGCCACGGCCCAGGTCGACCAGGATCAGGTCGGTGGTGCCCTTGTCCATGCGCAGTTGCGGGGTCAGGGTCTGGCGGATATCGGTGACCGGCGCAAAGCCGGTGACGATCAGCGACAGCGGCGAGGTGACGCTCTTGTCGGTGCCTGCATCGTTCCAACGGGTGGCCATGGACATGGAGTCCTTGCCAACCGGAATGGTGATCCCCAGTTCCGGGCACAGCTCCATGCCGACCGCCTTGACGGTGTCGTACAGGCGCGCATCTTCACCGGGGTGGCCGGCAGCGGACATCCAGTTGGCCGACAGCTTGATATCGGACAGCTTGCCAATGCGCGACGCGGCGATGTTGGTGATGGTTTCGCCAATGGCCATGCGGCCCGACGCCGGGGCGTCCAGCAGGGCCAGCGGGGTGCGCTCGCCCATGGCCATGGCTTCACCGGTGTACACGTCAAAGCTGGTGGCGGTCACGGCAACGTCAGCCACCGGCACCTGCCATGGGCCGACCATCTGGTCACGGGCCACCAGGCCAGTGATGGTGCGGTCGCCGATGGTGATCAAAAAGCTTTTGCTCGCCACGGCCGGGTGGTGCAGCACGCGCTCGATGCTGTCGGCCAGATCCAGAGTGCTTGGGTCGAAATCATCGCCCAATTCGGCTTCACGTACCGCCGAACGGTGCATGCGCGGGGCCTTGCCCAGCAGCACTTCGAGGGGCATGTCCACCGGGCTGTTGCCGAAGTGGCTGTCGGTCACGGTCAGTTGCGGCTCGGCCGTGGCTTCGCCGACCACGGCAAACGGGCAACGCTCGCGCTCGCAGATGGCCTGGAAGCGCGCGAAGTCTTCAGGGCCGACCGCCAGTACGTAACGTTCCTGGGATTCGTTGCTCCAGATTTCGTGCGGGGCCATGCCTGGCTCGTCGTTTGGAATGTTGCGCAGTTCAAAACGGCCACCACGGTCGCCGTCGTTGACCAGTTCCGGGAAGGCGTTGGACAGGCCGCCGGCGCCGACGTCGTGGATAAAGCTGATGGGGTTCTTGTCACCCAACTGCCAGCAACGGTCGATGACTTCCTGGCAACGGCGTTCCATTTCCGGGTTTTCACGCTGTACCGAAGCAAAGTCCAGGTCGGCCGAGCTGGTGCCGGTGGCCATGGAGGAAGCTGCGCCGCCGCCCAGGCCGATCAACATCGCCGGGCCGCCGAGCACGATCAGCTTGGAGCCGACCAGGATCTCGCCCTTCTGCACATGCTCTTCACGGATGTTGCCCATGCCGCCGGCCAACATGATCGGCTTGTGGTAACCGCGCACTTCATCGCCATGGGGGGTGGTGATGGACTGCTCGAACGTACGGAAGTAGCCGGTCAGCGCCGGACGCCCGAATTCGTTGTTGAACGCGGCGCCGCCCAGCGGGCCTTCGATCATGATGTCCAGCGCAGTCACGATGCGCTCAGGCTTGCCGTATGGCACTTCCCACGGCTGTTCAAAGCCCGGGATCTGCAGGTTGGACACGGTGAAGCCGGTCAGGCCCGCCTTGGGCTTGGCGCCACGGCCGGTTGCACCTTCGTCGCGGATCTCGCCGCCCGAGCCGGTGGCGGCGCCCGGGAACGGGGCAATCGCGGTCGGGTGGTTGTGGGTCTCGACCTTCATCAGGATATGCACCGGCTCCTGCACCGCGCCGTACTGGCGGGTTTCCGGGTCCGGGAAGAAACGGCCGGCGACGCTGCCGACGATGACCGAGGCGTTGTCCTTATAAGCCGACAGAACGCCTTCGCTGTGCATCACGTAGGTGTTCTTGATCATGCCGAACAGGCTTTTTTCCTGGCTCTGGCCGTCGATATCCCAACTGGCGTTGAAGATCTTGTGGCGGCAGTGCTCGGAGTTGGCCTGGGCGAACATCATCAGTTCGATGTCGTGGGGGTTGCGCTGCAAGCCGTTGAAGGCGTTGACCAGGTAGTCAATCTCGTCTTCGGCCAGGGCCAGGCCCAGTTCGGTGTTGGCCTTCTCGAGGGCGGCGCGGCCACCGCCAAGCACGTCAATCGCGGTCAACGGCTTGGGTTCGGCGTGGCTGAACAGACCGGCGGCCTGTTCCAGCTGGCCGACGATGATCTGGGTCATGCGGTCGTGCAGGCTGCTGGCGATCAGCTCGGCCTCGGCGTCGCTGAACTGGCCAGCCACGTAGAAGGCAATCCCGCGTTCCAGGCGCTGGATTTTTTCCAGGCCACAGTTACGGGCGATATCGCTGGCCTTGCTCGACCAGGGCGAGATGGTGCCGAACCGTGGCAGGACCAGGAACAAGCGGCCGCTCGGCTCTTGAACGGGAACGCTGGGGCCGTACTTCAGAAGGCGTGCCAGCACTTGCTGTTCGTCGGCGGTCAAAACGCCGTTAATGTCGGCGAAGTGAGCAAATTCAGCATACAGGCCAGTGACAGCTGGAACCTTCTGGCTCAGTTGCTCAAGGAGTTTGCTGTGGCGAAAGGCAGAAAGGGCAGGAGCGCCGCGCAGGATCAACATCTTCGGGACAGCCTCGGGAAGGGGGTGTGCTTTGAGGCCGTGCATTCTAGCGTAAACCTGCGCCAACGGCACCCGAAACGGTGCCACTGGCCGCTGCCGAACGTCAGTTGGCACAGATTGCTCGGTAGCAGGACGATCCGGCGCAGTTATTTTAGCCCGCACAATCGCGCCCCAGGCCACGTTTCTGCGGGCTACAGCACAGTTTCGCCAGCGCTAGCAGACAACGCCCATGCTGTCGAGATATGGCGCCGTGGGCCGTTTGCGTATACTGCGCAGATGTTCTCCCCAACTGCTTTGCGCCCGCGATGCGCCAAATGGCTCATCGCCACCGGACTCTTCCTGCTGCTCAGCGCCTGTGTTGATAAGCCCAGCACGCTCGAGCGAATCAAGGAGGATGGCGTATTGCGGGTGATTACCCGAAACAGCCCGGCCACCTATTTCCAGGACCGCAACGGCGAAACCGGTTTTGAATACGAACTGGTCAAGCGCTTTGCCGACGACCTGGGGGTCAAGCTTGAAATCGAGACCGCCGACAACCTCGACGACCTGTTCGGCCAGTTGGGCAAACCCAACGGCCCGGTACTGGCGGCCGCCGGCCTGGTCAGCAGCGAACAGCGCAAACAGCAGGTGCGGTTTTCCCATCCGTACCTGGAAGTCACCCCGCAGATCATCTACCGCAACGGCCAGTCTCGCCCCACCAACGCGGCCGACCTGGTGGGCAAGAAGATCATGGTGCTCAAGGGCAGCACCCATGCCGAACAATTGGCCGCGCTGAAAAAGCAGAATCCTGCGATTGAATACGAAGAGTCCGACGCCGTTGAAGTGGTCGACCTGCTGCGCATGGTCGACGAAGGGCAGATCGACCTGACCCTGGTCGACTCCAATGAAGTGGCGATGAACCAGGTGTACTTCCCCAACGTGCGGGTGGCCTTCGACCTGGGCGACGCCAGCAACCAGAGCTGGGCCGTGGCCGCGGGCGAAGACAACAGCCTGCTCAACGAGGTCAACAGCTACCTCGACAAGGTCGAGAAGAACGGCACCCTGCAGCGCCTCAAGGATCGTTATTACGGGCATGTCGATGTACTGGGCTATGTCGGCGCCTACACCTTTGCCCAGCACTTGCAGCAGCGCCTGCCCAAGTACGAGAAGTTCTTCAAGACCTCGGCCAAGGAAGAAAAGGTCGATTGGCGGCTCTTGGCAGCCATTGGTTACCAGGAGTCGCTGTGGCAACCGGCGGTCACCTCCAAGACCGGCGTGCGCGGCCTGATGATGCTGACCCAGAACACCGCCCAGGCCATGGGCGTGTCCAATCGCCTGGACGCGCGGCAGAGTATCAAGGGGGGCGCCAAGTACCTGGCGATGATCAAGAGCGAATTGGACGACAAGATTCTCGAACCTGATCGCACCTGGTTTGCCCTGGCGGCCTACAACGTCGGCGGGGGCCACCTGGATGACGCACGCAAGCTGGCGCAAAAGGAAGGCCTGAACCCGAACAAATGGCTGGATGTGAAGAAAATGCTGCCGCGCCTGTCGCAGAAGCAGTGGTACAGCAAGACCCGCTACGGTTACGCCCGGGGCGGCGAGCCGGTGCACTTCGTGGCCAACATCCGCCGTTACTACGACATCCTGACCTGGGTAACCCAGCCGCAGTTGGAAGGCAACCAGGTGGTGGAAGGCAACCTGCATGTGCCGGGGGTGGACAAGACCAAGCCGCCGGAAGCCCCGCAGTTGTGATGATCGTTCCCACGCTCCGCGTGGGAATGCATCCAGTGACGCTCCGCGTCACCGGAGCGGACGCAGAGCGTCCACGGCGGCGTACCCACGCAGAGCGTGGGTACGATCAGAGGCCGGTCAGCAGATGCACCACCCCGCCCGCCAGCACCATCACCGCCGCAATCCCCGCCGCCTTCAACGCCACCTCATCCACCCGTGTCGGGTCCTGTAGTTGCACGCGGATGCGGGTCAAGGCCACCCGCTGCTGTGACTTGAGATTACTCGCCCCACCCAACGCACTCAGCACCGCCGGCGCCAGCATCGCGTCAGCCGGCGGCTCGACAATCGCCGTTTCCGCCACCAGGTCCGGGGTCAGGGCTTTCCAGAATGCCCGCTGCAATTTCTCCAACATATTCAGTTCTCCACAACCCATGAGGTTTCCACAGTCGCCGCGTGGTATTGGTTCAAGGCTTCGCGCACCTGGGCGGCCTCTTCCAGGTTCAACACCTGGCGAGCGATCAGTTGGCAATCCGCCAGGTTCAGGTCACGCACCGTGGCCTTGATGCTCGGGATCAACGGCACGCTGACGGACAGCTCATCCACCCCCAGCCCGATCAGCATCGGCACCGCCAGCGTTTCGGACGCCAGCGCGCCACACACCCCCACCCACTTGCCATGGGCATGGGCGGCCTTGACCGTGGTGGCGATCAGGCGCAACACCGCCGGGTGAAAGCTGTCGGCCTGGCTGGCCAGGCGCGGGTGGTCACGGTCCATGGCCAGGGTGTATTGGGTCAGGTCATTGGTGCCGATCGAGAAAAAATCCACATGGGGCGCAAACACATCCGCCATCAAGGCCGCCGACGGCACCTCGATCATGATCCCCAGCTTCGGCAGCTTGGCAAGCCCCAGGGCCGTCGCTTCCTCTTCCAGGATCTGGCGCGCCTGGCGCAGCTCCGACAACAGGCTGACCATCGGCAACATGATATGCAGCCGCGCCAAGCCCGCGCTGGCAAGGATTGCGCGCAACTGCTCGCGCAACAGTTCAGGACGCTCCAGGCACAGGCGAATCCCACGCAGGCCAAGGAATGGGTTGGTCTCGGCCGCCATCGGCACATAGGCCAGGGGTTTGTCGCCACCGACGTCGAGGGTGCGCACCACCAGATTGCGCTCAGGGCCCAGGGCACGGGCAATGGCACTGTAAGTGCCGGCCTGCTCCTCGGGGCTGGGCGCGCGGTTGCGGTCCAGATAGAGGAACTCTGAACGCAGCAGGCCAACGCCTTCGCCGCCAAGGCTTAGGGATTGCTCGACCTCCTGCAATGAGGCGACGTTGGCGGTGACTTCAACGTGATGACCGTCACGGGTGACCGCTGGCAAGGCAGCCTGGGCCACTTCACGCTGACGTCGCAGCATCTGCTGTTGACGCGCCGCCTCCAACTGTTCGATCGCGGCCAGGTTCGGCGCCAGGTGCAGCTCGCCTTTGTCGGCATCGAGCAGCACCTGCTTGCCGTTGACCAGCGTCAGCACCTGCGCCGGCGCCCCACACAGGGCCGGCAGGCCCAGGGCACGGGCGAGGATCGCCACATGGCTGGTGGCACCGCCGCCGACGGTGACAAACCCCAGCACCTTTTGGGGATCCAGGCTGGCGGTTTGCGAAGGGGTCAATTGTTCGGCAATCAGGATCGCGCGTTCGGGCAGGTCCCAAGCGTGCTCCGGGATCCCCAGGATCAGTTTGAGTACGCGCTGGCCGACATCGGCCAGGTCCGCCGCACGCTCGGCGAGCAAGGCATTGCCCAGGCCCTGGAGCATTGCGGCAGTGGCCAGTGTGGCGCGGTTCCAGGCAAAGGCGGCACTCTTGCCTGTGGCGAGCAGGTCATGGGCGTGCTCCAGCAGGGTCGGGTCTTCGAGCAACTCTTGATGGGCGCGGAAGATCTCGGCCTGGGCACTGCCCTGCGCTTTGGCTTGCAGGGTTTGCAGCGCCTGGGTGGCCGCCAGCAGGCCGCGGTCCAGGGCGGCACGCTCGAGCGCCTCTGCGCCGCCGGTTTCGGGAATAGTCAACGCGGGCTCCGCCACCTGCACCACCTGGCCAAATGCCGAACCGGGCGATGCACATACGCCACGCAATACCGTCGCCGACGACAGCGGCGCGACCGCTGCAACCCCCTCGGCCATCCCCGCAACGGTTTCGCCACAGCCCGCCACCAACAACGCGACCAACGCCTGGATCGCCGCCGCCGCATCCGGCCCCGCCGCACTGACTTGCAAGGTATCGCCTCGCACCGTTTGCAAGCCCATGATCGCCACCAGGGACTTGGCGTTGGCGCTCTGGGTTTGCTTGTGCAGGCAGATGCTCGCCTTAAACCCCTTGGCCGCCTGGGCCAGCACCGCCGCCGGACGCGCATGCAAACCGTTGGCATTGGGCAGCGTCAGGGGCTTGGAGAACAGGGCATCGCCCTCCTCCTCGTCATTGGCGGCGCGGACTAGCGGTGCCACACGCAGCAACGGTTGCCCGGTTTCCACCAGGCCGGCGTCCGTCGCCAGCAGCACAAATGGCTCGCCGCTGACCACCAGCATCAGGGTCAACAGGCTGCGGGCATTGAGCGCGATAAAGTCGCCATCAAATTCGATCAACGGCTGCCCCGCCTCGACCCGCTGGCCTTCCTCGACCAGCCGGGTGAAGCCCTTGCCCGCCAGGTTCACGGTATCCAGGCCGATATGCATCAGTACCTGCACGCCATGGTCGTCGGTGACGCTGACCGCATGCCCACTGTCCTGGATAGTGCTGATCACCCCGGCCAGCGGCGCGCAGAGAGTCTGCGAAGTGGGATCGATACACACGCCGTCGCCAATCAGGCGGCTGGAGAACACCGGATCCGGCACCTGGTCCAGGGGCAACAGCACACCCGCCAGGGGCGCCAGCAGTTCCAGGGGTTGAGTTGTGGTCATGACATCACCTGCTGTTGGGTTCTGTAAAAAACATGGGGCTGACTTAGTTCCAAATGTGGGAGCGGGCTTGCTCGCGATGGCGGCATGCCAGCTGATGCATTCGGTGGCTGATACACCGCTATCGCGAGCAAGCCCGCTCCCACATTTAGCTCACCTATAGCCAAGGGCCTATTTCCACCAGTATTCGACCTGCACACCGAAATTGGAGCCGTGCCGCGCGGTGCCGTAGGAGCCGCTGTCGGACAACGTCGAGCCCGCCGCCAGTTCATTGGCCGCGCGCTTGGCCGCTTCGTTCCAGGTGGCATAGGTGTAGTACAAACGCACCTCCGGCCGCGCCCAGAAATCCGGGCCCTTGGGCGACCAGGTCGGGGCGAAGGTGAATTTGCTGAGTTTGCGCGTGCCACCGCTGGCGTCGACCTGATCATGGCCCAGTTCGGCGACCAGCTTGAACTGCTCGCTGATGGCATAGGCCGGGCGTACACCGAGGGACATCCAGGTCTGGTCCTGGCTGCCGGGGCGCACGTCTTTCTGGTACACCGCCTCGACCTGGCCGCCAAAACGCGGGGTCACCTGCCAGTCGAAAAACTCCACCGCGCGGTAGCTTTTGCTGCTGCGCTCCAGGGCGGTATTGCCGGTGTAACCCAGGCCGGTGCCCGGTCCTTCGCCGTACTGCAGGGCGAACTTGTTCCTGCCCCCCAGAAACGGCTTTTGCACATGCTGGGCGGTCAGGGCCCAGCCACTGTGGGTGTCGCGCCCGCCCGCCGGTTCAATGTAGCTCAGGCCCAGCTCCAGCTCGCCGCCGGGGTTGGTCTTGAAGCCAGCGACGTTGAAGTCGTGACGGGTGGCATATTCCTTCTGGTACAGGTTGTCCTTGCGCGACAGGGCGTAGCTGTATTTCAGATCGCCGATCAGCACGTCCTCGATACCGCCGCCGGTGGCGCTCTGGTTCCAGTAGTAGAAGTCGGAAATATGGATGTCATTACGTTTGTAGTAGCGCCGACCGGCCCACAACGAGCCGCCGTTGAGGCTGGGCATGTTCGACCACTGCGCATACATCTGCGGCATGCGCGCCGAGCCGTTGTTCTCGCCCTGGAACTTCAGCTCGCGGTCGTACTGGTTGTACAGCGAGGCCATGGCATCCACGCTCAGCACCGAGCCGTCGTCGAGGGTGAACAGGTCCTGGCGCAATTCCAGCTCGGCATATTGTTCGCATTCGTTGCCCAGGCGGTATTTGGATGGCGCGCCCGGCAGTTGGAAACATTGCTGCGGGCCGCTGCCGGTTGAGGTGCCGGCGCCGCTGCGCAGGTAGCCGGCAAATTCCAGGGCATGGGCCGCCAGGGGCAGGGTCAGGCAGGATGCAACGAGGCCCAGCTTTATTGTTGTTTTCATACAGCGCTCCATTATTTTTTCTTATTTTTTCCCTGTCGGAGCCGGTAAGCCGGCGCCTGAACAGGGGGGTGTTTCAGTCGGTCAGGTGCAGCACAAAAGACTCGTAAGGACGCAAGATGACCGTGTCGGTGCGCACCGGGCAGTCGGGGTAGTTGCTGATCAGCAGGCGTTGCGCGCTCGCCGAGCTAATCACGTTATGAGGCAGCTGGATTTCGCAGGGCTGGCCGTAGAAGTTGTTCAGCACCAACAGGCGCTCACCATGGCCTTCACGCAGGTACGCCCAGACCTTGTCGTGGTCTTGCAGCAGTTGGCGGTAGACACCTTCTTGAATCAGCGGCTCAACGCGCCGCAAGGCGATCAGCGCACGGTAGTGATGCAGCACCGAATCCGGGTCATCCAGCTGGCTCTGGACATTGATCTGCGCCGCATTGGCCGGGATGCCGATCCACGGTTCTGCGCGGCTGAAACCGGCATGGGCCTGGCTGTTCCACTGCATCGGCGTGCGGCCGTTGTCGCGGGATTTCTGCATGATCGCGGCCATGCTCGAGGCCTCGGATTCACCGGCATCGCGCTTGAGGCGGTAGATATTCAGGGTCTCCACATCGCGGTACTGCGAGATGGTGTCGAAGCCCGGATTGGTCATGCCCAGCTCTTCGCCCTGGTACACAAACGGCGTGCCCTGGAGCAAGTGCAAGGCCGTGGCGAGCATCTTGGCCGAGACCACGCGGTACTCGCCGTCATCGCCAAACCGCGAGACCACCCGTGGCTGGTCGTGGTTGCACCAGAACAGCGCGTTCCAGCCGCCACCGGCCTGCATGCCCAGTTGCCAGTCGGACAGAATCTGCTTGAGTTGCTGGAAATCGAAGTCGGCGCGCACCCACTTTTGCAGGTTGGGGTAATCGACTTTCAGGTGATGAAAATTGAAGGTCATCGACAGCTCTTTCGACTCTGGCCGCGAGTAGCGAATGCAATGCTCCAGGCTGGTGGAGGACATCTCGCCGACGTTGATCAGCGCGTGGCCCTCGAACACTTCGCGGTGCATTTCCTGCAGGTACTCGTGCACGTTCGGGCCGTCGGTGTAGAAACGCCGGCCGTCGCTGTTGTCTTCGGGAAAATCCGCCGGTTTGGAGATCAGGTTGATCACGTCCAGGCGAAAGCCCCCCACGCCCTTGTCACGCCAGAAGCGCATGAGTGTGTAGACCTCGGCGCGCACCTTGGGGTTGTCCCAGTTGAGGTCGGCCTGGGTGTGGTCGAACAGGTGCAGGAAGTACTGGCCGGTCTGCGCCTCGTATTCCCAGGCCGAACCGCCGAACTTGGATTGCCAGTTATTCGGCTGGTCGCGCCAGATATAGAAGTCGCGGTACGGGTTGTCGAGGCTGCTGCGCGCCTGCTGGAACCAGGGGTGTTCGATGGAGGTGTGGTTGACCACGATATCGAGCATCAGCTTGATGCCGCGCTTGGCCGCTTCGCTGATCAGCAGGTCGCAGTCGGCCATGGTCCCGTAGCTGGGATCGATGGCGTAGTAGTCGCTGATGTCATAGCCATTGTCGCGCTGGGGCGAGCGCAGGAACGGGGTGATCCACAGGCAATCGACGCCCAGCCACTGGAGGTAGTCGAGTTTGTCCACGATGCCCAGCAGGTCACCGGTGGCGTTACCCGCATGGCTGTGGAAGCTTTTGGGGTAGATCTGGTAGATCACCGAGTGTTGCCAGTTTTGCATGATGGGTTCCTTCAATTGAGTGTTGTAGCGGCCTTGCGGGCCTCATCGCGGGCAAGCCCGGCTCCCACAGTTGAAATGCATTCCTCTGTGGGAGCTGGCTTGCCTGCGATAGCGATCTATCAGGCGACGCGATAACCCGGCCGCACAATTTTCATGCTCAACCCACAGGTCAGAACAAACGGCACCACAATCGCGACGGCCATGCCGATCACAAAGCTTGGGATGTACTGCGGGATGATCGAGATAAAACCAGGCAAGCCGCCAACCCCGATGGCCGAGGCCTGGACCTTGTTCAGCGAGAGGAAAATGCTGCCCAGAGCCGAACCCAGCAACGCGGCATAGAACGGAAACTTGAAGCGCAGATTGACGCCAAACATGGCCGGTTCCGTGATGCCGAAGTAAGCAGAAATCGCCGAAGTCGAGGCCATGCTTTTGTCTCGCGCATTGCGGCTCATGTAGAACACGCCGAGGGCCGCGCTGCCCTGGGCCAGGTTGGACATGACAATCATCGGCCAGATAAACGTGCCGCCCTGGGTCGAGATCAGTTGCAGGTCCACGGCCAGGAACATGTGGTGCATGCCGGTGATCACCAGCGGCGCATACAGCAGGCCGAAAATCGCCCCGCCCACCATTGGCGCCAGGTCAAACAGGGTGACCACGCCTTCGGTGATCAGGATGCCGAGGTGCCGGGTCACCGGGCCGATGATCGCCAGGGCCAGCACGCCGGTGACGACAATGGTGGTGATCGGCACAACCAGCAATTGAATGGCGTTCGGCACCCGCGCCCGCAGCCATTTTTCAATCACGCTCATGACGTAGGCGGCCATCAGGATCGGCAGGATCTGGCCCTGGTAGCCGACCTTCTCGATCTGGAACCAGCCCAGAATATCGAAGTACGGCAGGCTCTGACCGTCGAGCCCAGCCACCGCCTTGCCGTAGTTCCAGGCATTGAGCAGGTCCGGGTGCACCAGCATCAGGCCGAGCACAATGCCGAGGATTTCACTGCCGCCAAAGCGCTTGGCCGCCGACCAGCCCACCAGCGCCGGCAGGAACACAAACGAGGTGTTGGCCATCAGGTTGATCAGGCTCCACAGGCCATCCAGCTTCGGATAGGCCTCCAGCAGCGTCTGGCCCTCGATGAACATGCCCTTGGCGCCCATCAGGTTGTTGATGCCCATCAGCAGGCCGGCAATGATCAGCGCCGGCAGGATCGGCATGAACACGTCGGAAAACACGCGGACCAGGCGTTGCATGGGGTTGGTCTTGTCGCCACCGGCTTTCTTCACGTCGGCAATGGTCGAGGCGGCAAGGCCGGTCTGTTCGCGTAGGGCGGCGTAGACCTTTTCTACCTCGCCGGGGCCGATGACGATCTGGAACAGACCGCCGGTAAAGAACGAGCCCTTGACCAGATCGACCTGGTTGAGCACCGCACTGTTGACCAGGCTCGGGTCCTTGAGGGCCAGGCGCAGGCGGGTCACGCAGTGGGCCGCTTGTTCAAGGTTGTCGCTGCCGCCGAGGCTTTGGAGAATCTCGCGGGCGATGTTGGGGTAATCGTGGCTCATGCTTGGTCTTCCACTTTAGATTCTTGTTATTGGCAGCATGCCGAGGGCAAAAGTACTCGTACAGACGAGTTAAAGCAATAACTCGTCTGTACGAGTTGCAAAAATAGTCGCCCAGCGCTTTCCAAGGCCAATGGACAAAGCCCGCCGCTGCCACTAAGGTTCCTGCCTTGAACGCAAACGCGGCACAGAGCCTTCTCCATGAGTAAATACAACCAGATCTACACCGATCTGCTTGCCAGCATCACCACCGAACGCCTGCAACGCGGCACGCGCCTGCCTTCCGAAACCGAATTGATGGACACCTACCAGGCCAGCCGCGGCACCGTGCGCCGGGCCATCGAGCAATTGCAGGAGCGTGGGTTCGCGCAAAAGATCCATGGCAAGGGCACCTTCGTGCTGTCGCCCAACCCGATCGAATTTCAACTGGGCGGCATCGTCAGCTTCCACGAAACCCACGCCGACCTGGGCGATGACGTCCGCACCGAAGTGGTCGAATTCACCCAACTGCCGCTGGAAGGCTCGCTGCTGCAACATATCGAGGCCGAGCCCGGCACCCTGATTACCCGTATCAAACGGGTGCGGCGCATTGATGGCAAACGGGTGATCCTCGATATCAACCACTTCGTCGCCGACCTGATCCCGGGCCTGGACCAGGCGATTGCCGAGCAATCGATCTACGCGTTTATCGAGCAGACATTGCAGCTGCAAATCAGCTACGCCCAGCGCACCATCGAAGCCCTGCCCCGCAGCAAGGACGACCAGACGCACCTGGACCTCGACGGCCAGAGCCATGTGATCGTGGTGAGCAACCAGACGTTTTTGCAGGACGGGCGGCAGTTCGAGTACACCGAGTCGCGCCATACCCTGGATAAGTTCTACTTCTCCGATATCGCCCGGCGTTAATTATCTACCCACCCCCACGCTGAAGCGCTTGGCATGCTCGCCTCTCCCCCCTCAAGGAGAGCAACATGCCACTTACCGACACCTCCCCCGCCGCCCAGCAACAACTCCAGGCCCTGGCCCCCTTGGTGCTGGATGCCTGCCCGAACATGCAGGCGATGGCCATCGAGGCCGCCCGTGAGATTCTCGCCAGGCATGGCCTGGCGGACCTGGATCCCGACCATGTGTACTGGCATCGCTTCAACGGCAGCGTCAGCGACCCCGCGACCTTTACCGGCTGGAGCCACACTGAAAAACCCCAGCAATCGATGACCCTGACGCAGTTGGTGATTCACCGCTTCGAGGTGCATGACCAGGATAATGCCGACCTGCTCGACGGCGATGGCGGCTTCTACCGCGAGGGGCCCCAGGCGCGGTTATTCGACCAGCACAACGAAGTGCGGCTGTCCGCCAGTGCGGTGCTCAAGGATTTTTGGGCAATCAATTTCAGCGATCGCTACACCCGCCGCCTGGACACATTCTGGAGCGCCCACTTCGACGACTTCCGCACCCTGGCCAAGGTCAACTGCCTGGCCCAGGCCCTGCAAGCGCGACAGGCCGGACACCTCAGCGCGGCACAGTTGCAGACGGTGATCCAGGCCCTCGCCAGCAACCTGCCCTGGCCGCCAACCCTAACCGACCTGCAGTCCACGGCCCCCGCTGCCCACGGGCTGCGCGTGGCGGCGCTGGATATCGGCGGGCATATCGCCACGGATCTCCTGCGCATTGTCGACGGCGATGGCCGGCAAATCCTCTATGTGCCGGGCGAGGCCCAGGCCTTCCACTGTTTCGAGACACCCGCCGACCTGCATTTCTGGCTGCTGAACCAAACCAACCAGCCGGACAACCGCGCACGCTTCATGACTCACTTCCCACTGTCGGCCCAGGTCCAGCAGGACGACACCGACGCCGTGACCTGGAAGCAGATGCTACTGACCCCCGTGCTGATCTATCGCACCGTCCAGGCCCTGGCTGGCACCCTGCCGCCAGACTGGCTGGACAAGGGCCTGTCCCACCAGCTCGACCAGTTGTTTATCGACTGGGGCACCTGGGATCACCACTTGATCAATCAGGCCGACCAGACGATTGAAGGTGATGCGTTCACCTGGCTGGCGCAATCGAGCCAGGCGCGCATGCGCAACGATGCGGATTTCTCCCTGCACAGCAATGGCGACCTGCGCAAGAAACTGTGGATCGGCTACCTGAATGCCTTTGGCCGAACCTTTGGCCCCATGGCCGTGGCGGGCTGGCCGGTAGCCCTGGTAGTGGTGGGCGCCAGCGTGGCCAATCTGGGCCTGAATATCGACCAGGCGCTCAATGGCAAAACCCCGGCCGAACGCCGCGCCGGGGCGCTGGGGGCGATACTCAGCGCCATCGACACCCTGTTCAACCTGGCGTTGCTCAAAGCCGATGGCGTCGTACCGGAAATCGCCGAAACACCCCAGACCCTGGTGATTGAACCCACTCGGCCCACCGTGACATCCGCGCGGCCAGAACCCAGCGTACCCGCCACCTACCAGACCAACCTGCTCCTGGAAGGCGAAACCCTCAACACCGCGCCCGGTAAGTATCACCAGGTCTATACCCTCAGAACCTCCGGCGGTCTGCCGCAGCACGCTATCCTGCTCAACGATGAGGCGTATTACGTGCGCTACGAAGCCGATCCCAACGGCCGTGGTTACTGGGCGATCGTCGACCCCAACCACCCCCATGGTTTTTCCGGCTCGCTGCCGGTGCGCCTGAACGAACTCGGCGAATGGGAACGGGTGTCTGCCAGCAAAGGCCTGAAGGGCGGTGGCGGCAATTCCAGCAAGGCGTCACGCAGAACCGTGCCTTCCCATAGCGCGGAACCGATGACTCCAGCGTCCAACCCACTGCGCAGGGTCACCACGCCGTTCGATACCCCGCCCTCGACTCGCCCGGAAATAAAACGGTGGGCAATGGGCCTGCCTGAAACCCACGTTCACAGCCGCTTCGGGCGCATTGACCGCTTCACTTTCTACTTTGGCGTCAGCCACGAAAAACTGCTGCAATCGGCAAAAGACTTCTTCAACGAACTGCCCTGGACCCGGCTTCCGGCGCGCCCGGACATCCCCGCCTTCGAGCCCGCTACGCCCTTGGATAAAGTGCTCGAACGCCTGCCCGACGACATACCGGGATACGTCATCGGGGAAACCCTGGACCGCGTCACCAGCACCCGCCTGGTACTCGAAAACATGCCCCACTTCGCACGCAAGGGCGTGAAAACCCTGTATTCGAGCCGCCTGCTCAACGACTTTGCCCAGGATGACTTGAACCTCTATTGGCGCACCGGTGAGATGTCCGAAGACCTGGAAAGCTACCTGGGCCGGCTGGGCACCGACCCGGCCGGCCAGTACAACGAACTGGAACTGGTCAAGACCGCCAGGGCCAACGGCATACGCGTGCAGGCCATCGACTGCGCCGCCCATTACAAGTCCCCCACCCCCACCCCCGACCTTGCAGAGCAAGCGATAAGCAACTACCTCGCCCATACCGTTATCCAGGCCGACCAGGCCTTGAATGGCGGCGGCAAATGGTTGCTGCTGACTGGCGCGAGAAACATCAATACCTTCAATGGTTTTGCCGGCATCAGTGAACTGGAAGGCGGTATCGGGCTGCGCGTCGAGGAAGTGCTTGCCGGGCAAGGCAACGATATACGCATCGACCCCGGCATCGACATTGATCGCGACAGCGCACCGGCCCATGCAGACGTGGGCGACAGCTTCGACACCTTGCATGCTGACCTGCGGGTGCAAGTGGAGGCCCCGCTGCTGCACAGGACGCTGGAGCAAAACCGGCGACTGCTGTTTCGCAAGGGCATGTACCTGATCGATGAAAGCCAGGGCCGCTACACCCTGCTGCATCACAGCCGGGCCATGGGGATCCTCAGCACTCCCATCAACCGACTGGCCGATGGCAGCTTTTATATCGAGCGGCCGGCCTGGACTGCCGTGCATAACGTGCACTTCGCCACCCTGGAAAAGCTGTCCAGCGCGCTCACCAACATGGGCTTGAGCCTGCAGTGCCGGCTGCCCGTTTGACGCCACGGCGCGGCAGGCCATAAAACGCCTGCCGCTCACTGGCTAACCATGACAGGCCCAGGCCTAACGTTGTTTAATCGACGGTTGACAAAAGCTGCGGCGAAGACAGGAAGAGCAGCGTGGCGCAATGCTCCATCAAAATATATTGATGGGATACTCTGTAATAACCCTGACCTCATTGAGGTTAGGTGCACCATCGCCACTGAAGCGATGCATCGCATAACGGACCTGCATTGAAAGGTCCTTGAACTGGCCCGCCTGAACTACATATTTAGCCCGAAAATCCTTCTCGCTCTGAGTGGAGGCATTGGCCAGATACCCATAACGGCCATTGGCATCCAGGTGTTTGCCGTCAATATCGTAGCCATAAACATAACGCGCGCCGACAGAAAGCCCCGGGATACCAAGCCCTCTCATATCGTAATTATAGGTAAGCCCCCAAGATTGCTCATTTGGCGAGTTGAAATCACCGTACTGGGATGAGTTCGCCAAATATATCCCGTTGGTATAGCCACCGTCCGAGGTTTTAAGATAATCAAATGGCTGATCGCCACTGATCTTCTGATAAGCCAAGGTGATTTTATGGGTGTCATATGTATAGGTAGAGGCCAGCGACCAAGCCGTAACATTTATAGGTCCCGCAAGCGACGCACCTTCGTTCAATGTCCTATAGATATTAAAATCAAAATTCAATTGCTCTTTCGAGTTTATTTGAACGTTATGATTGGCGTTTGCGTAATACTGTCGCCATATATCTTCCACACGGGAGGCATACACCATGAGCTTGGTATTTTTATCATAGCGGTACTTCAACCCTACATAACTGACATTTCCACCTTCAACCCCAGCATAACCAGCGCTGAACCCGCCATCATGGCGAGTGCTGACATAGCCCTTGCTTGACGTGAAATACCCGGCATCCAATGAAACATTGTCTATCTCATCACTGGCTATATGCCAGCCCCTGGTGGTTATAGGAACCAGCCTGGAGTCGGGCATGGCAAATATGGGAGCATCAGGGCGAAGGTCGCCATATTTGAGGACTGTTTTAGACACACGCACTTTTACTGCCGCGCCTGCAGAACTGGATTCATCCCTGGGTTTATCTCCGTCCAGAGGAAACAGCCCCGAGCCCCTCGGCCCACCATCGAGCTTCAATACGGAGTAAGCAGAAGCATCAATACCTAAACCCACCAAGCCCTGAGTAAATCCCGATGTGTAGTCCAGGCGAAATGATTGCCCCCAGCCCCTGGGATCAAGACCACCATTTTTGACATCACGATTGAAATACATATTTCTCAAGAGCAAATCGAGCGTGCTTTGTTCTAGAAACCCTTCAGTTTTTTCTGAGTTCTCTTCTGCACTTCCCGAGCCCGCAAAACCGAGCAAAAATCCAAATGATACAAAGACATACACCTTCTTCATTATTTTGCCCCTTGGTTTTTAACGTTATAAAAGCCAGCGCATAGGCCAAGGGCACTGTATTAAAAAAACACGACCAAACTCACAGATTGCAAAATTGTAATAACCTTGCAATTTTTTTGATATTCGAGTAACTCGCCGAAGCAGGTGGAGCCCTATGGTCCACTCGCTGTTCACGATTGAAATATTACTGTCGTTTTTAGAGCGTACAGTGCACCAGATCTTTAATCTGGATAACGTTTTTCCATATTGATTTCTGAATATAAATCCACCCACACACCCATTAAATTTTCAGCCATCTGCACAGCCTCCTGAGTGTCTCGTATGGAAAGCAGCTGGTTCGATGCGAATAAGGAGTAGGCATGAGCCAAAGGAAACCAGGTAATTCCAGCGTGGGCAGATCATCTAAAAAACCATCGTACGATGATAGGTATCGCTCTTTAGGGCCTGAGAACAATTACACTCACAGATTAAATAATTTTTTATCCCCCTCACGTTTGATCCTCCTGCCTGAATGGCATTTGCAAACCAAGAAGCATCTGCTTCGAGGCTTGGCCGTCGCATCATTTTTTTCGAGCCTTGCACATGCCGATGAGCAACCTCTTCAGAAAGAAGATTATGCGCTGAAGTTCATGGTGTTCAACATCTGGAACAAGCAGACGAATTCAAGTATTTGGAGCAAAGATGCGCAGGGTAAGCTGACCGGGTTCTCTGACCCGATGAAAAATCTGATCAATACAGTCAAGCCTGATGTGGCGGTGTTTCCTGAGCTGGACAATAACCGCCCGCAAAAAGCGCTTTTTATAGAAAGCATGAAAAAGCAGTTGGAGATCGCCAATAAAAACAATAACAGCTATTTTGCGCCTGCTTTTCTGGGGACGGCCAACGCCGAAGGTGTAGCCACAACCGTTCGGGCCAACGCCACCGAAGTCCTGCCTGATGGAGACGTGGTGCTCCGTCCGGGCAACGGGTTTCCAAGCGTTATTGTTCATAATGAACACTCTAACTATTACGATGAATCCACACGTCGGGTGGCCGATAACCAGAAATATAACCAACGTGTAAAGCAGGCGTTGTTGCCCATGATCACCATGGGAGACTTTAATGCTGGAGATGTTTCTGAACGCGGGCTTTTGAGTGTCGAAGAGCAAAAATATTTACTCCAGAAACTGACTGCATCAAACCCGAAGAATCGATCGGAACTTTATCTGAACTTACTCAAGGAATACCCCCTTGACCCAGAAGCAGCCGAGGCGGTTCAACGCTATATCCAGGCCGGAGACAGCACCCAAAAAATACTTGATAGTTGGTTTGCCGACGAAAAGTATCCCGTGAAAAACAATTTGCCGGTTTCACTGAACATTCTGAAACAACAGAATCAGATGTTGGAGAATGCAAACAGTAAAGAGTTGTTTGAGCCACTGCAGGCAGGGGATGGAAGAACCACGTGGCCCAGCCTGAATGAGGTGGCAAGCCAAAGTGTCTGGCCAAGCTGGGGGAAGGTCAAAATTGATCATGTTTTTGCTTCGCGGCCTTTTGCCAAATGGATGGTGGTGGATGAGGCGGCAGAAAATACCGGGGTACTGACTCAACAATCCCAGTTTCAGTCGGGTGGCAAGCTTCAATCGCTTTCGGACCACGAGCCCGCTGCGGTTACGGTGCATTGGGCTGGGCCACAGCTGGAGACGTATCGAGCCATGGAAATGGGCAAGGAGACGGAAAAGCTACGCTTGATTTGGGGAGCGGATGCTGCGGCCTACGCTGGCAACGCCAAGACGTTTTTCCTCACACGTAACAATCAGCGTACCGATGTATACCTTGGACAGGTCGCTGACGAGAACGGTATTCCAACCTTGCAGGGCTTAACCCTGGCGCAGAAAAAATCGCGGCTTGATTGCTCAAGTAAAGACGCAGGTTTAAGCAAAGCCATCAGTAGTTATTGCATGGATGATCATTCGCGTTTTAGCGAGTCGGTGATCCAGGACGGTAAAACCCTGATCGTGGAAGAGGATCAAGCCCTGGGGGCAGACGCCAAGCGACTGGTGTTGAACGATGGCCTGTTGAAGATTGTCGGGACCCAGATGAACAGCCTGGCAGGAACCGTGCATTTGAATGGCGCAGGCGGGGCTCTTCAAGTTGATGATGCACGCAACAATGTCAAAGTCGATGGGGTGATCAGCGGCACAGGTGATCTGATAAAGCTGGGCGCTGGCCAGGTAACGCTTAACGCCGCCAATACATACACCGGCAGAACCTTCATCGATGAGGGGCAACTAACTGTCAACGGCTCTATTGCCTCGCAAGCTATTGTTGATCGCAACGCCATGCTGACAGTCAACGGTGTGGTGGCGGGTGTTACTGTCAATAACGGCGGCCTGTTGCAAGTTAACGATGGGGCCCAGGTTGGTCAGGCCACGCTGGGCAGTACTGCTCAAGGGGCAGTAGCCCGCCTGTCTGGCAGAGGCATTGTCCAGCAACTGACGTTCAATAACGGTGGGCAAGCCGCTCCAGGTAACTCTATTGGAACGTTAAACGCCGGTGACATCACGTTTAACCCTGGTTCACTTTATGCCGTAGAGGTGGCGCCTGACGGGCGTAGCGATCGTATCCAAGCAACAGGCCAGGCCGTTATCGCTGGCGGCGATGTGGTGGTCTCCCTGGAAAATGCTACTGCCCCATTGAGCTCGGACGAGACCCGCAGTTTGCTCGGGCAACAGTTCAATATCCTGAGTGCCAGTGCCGGTATCAGTGGCAAGTTTGCCTCGGTGACTCCTGATTATCTCTTTCTAGGGGCAAGCCTGAATTACCAGCCCCAACAGGTGATACTGAGTATTGATCGAAACACCACTCGTTTTGCGGATGTTACACAAAACCCAAACGAACGCTCGGTAGCGACAGCAGCCGACACGTTAAAAGCCAATAACCCGGTTTACGAAAGTCTTTTGCTATCCCGCTCGAATACCGAGGCTCAACAGGCCTTCAGCCAACTTACCGGGCAAATTCACGCTGATCTTGCTGCGGCACAGATGGCGGACAGTCGCTACCTTCGCGAAGCCTTGAACAGTCGTTTGCAACACGTCCAGCAACAGCGTACTGACGCGCACATAGCGGATGCCGGTGAAGGTGGTTGGGTTCAGCTACTGGGCGGACGCAGCCAGATAGAAGGGAGCAACATTGCCAGAGGCTATAGCGCCTCCACCAACGGTGTACTGCTCGGCCTGGATACTGAAGTAATGGATGGCTGGCGTTTAGGAGGCGCAACCGGCTATACCCGCACAACGTTGAATGGCGCGTCTTCTGCTTCTGGTGAAAGTGACAATTATCATCTGTCGTTATATGGCGGCAAACGCTTCGATAGCCTGTCATTGCGTATAGGGGCGGCGTCTACCTGGCATGATCAGGCGACATCGCGCAGCGTTGTGTACGCTCAAATATCAGAGCGTCAGAAGGCGCAATATACCTCCCGCACCGACCAAGTATTCGCCGAGGCCAATTACAACCGATGGGAAAATGTGGAGCCGTTTGTCAACTTGAATCAAGTCAACTTCAAGAGTGACAGTTTTAACGAACATGGGGGGAAAACCTCCCTGCATTCCAGCACACAGACCCAGAGCGCGACATTCTCCACGTTGGGGGTTCGCGGGCAAATGCATGTGCCCATCGAGTCGGTCAGAGCGGTGACCTTGCGTGGTGAATTAGGCTGGCAGCATCAATTCGGCAATCGGGATCGTGATACTTCGTTGAAGTTTGCCGGCAGTGATACAGCCTTTACGATCAACAGTGTACCTGTGTCCCGCGATGGAGCCCTGCTGAAGGCCAGCGCCGAAATTGCGTTATCCAAAGACACTTCGATTTCTCTCAACTACAGCGGGATCGTGTCTGGCAGCGAGAACAGCCATGGTATGAACGCAGGCGTTGCTTTCAGATTTTAGAGAGAGCCCCTCAACGGGACACCCTTTGACAAGGCACAAAGCGGTCAGAGCACGCCAACCCCAAAAAGCCAAAAGCCCGCAATTACGCGGGCTCCAGGACATTTCTTGCTAGTGGGTGCCGGGCAAGGCCCCACGCCCCATCATTCCCACTCAATCGTCGCCGGCGGCTTGCTCGACACGTCGTAAGTCACCCGCGAAATACCTTCGATTTCATTGATGATACGGCCGCTGACCGTCTCCAGCAGTTCGTACGGCAGGTGTGCCCAGCGGGCGGTCATGAAGTCGATGGTTTCGACGGCACGCAGGGCCACGACCCAGGCGTAGCGACGGCCATCGCCAACCACGCCAACCGATTTCACCGGCTGGAACACGACGAAGGCCTGGCTGACTTTGTGGTACCAGTCGGCCTTGCGCAGTTCTTCGATGAAGATGTGATCGGCACGACGCAGCAGGTCGGCGTATTCCTTTTTCACTTCACCGAGGATGCGCACGCCCAGGCCCGGGCCCGGGAAGGGGTGGCGGTAGACCATGTCGTACGGCAGGCCCAGTTCCAGGCCCAGGCGGCGGACTTCGTCCTTGAACAGCTCGCGCAGCGGTTCTACCAGCTTGAGGTTCATTTCCTCAGGCAGGCCACCCACGTTGTGGTGGGACTTGATCACGTGGGCCTTGCCGCTCTTGGCGCCGGCCGACTCGATCACGTCGGGGTAGATGGTGCCCTGGGCCAGGTACTTGATGTTGTCCAGTTTGTTGGACTGGGCATCGAACACGTCGATGAAGGTACGGCCGATGATCTTGCGCTTCTTCTCCGGGTCGGACTCGCCGGCCAGGTTGTTCAGGAACTGATCTTCGGCGTTGGCGCGGATCACCTTGACGCCCATGTTTTCGGCGAACATGGCCATCACTTGCTCGCCTTCGTGCAGGCGCAGCAGGCCGTTGTCGACGAACACGCAGGTCAACTGGTCGCCGATGGCCTTGTGCAGCAGCGCGGCAACCACGGAGGAGTCAACGCCGCCGGACAGGCCGAGCAGCACGTTGTCGGTGCCGACCTGGGCACGCACGTTGGCAATGGCGTCTTCCGCGATTTTCGACGGGGTCCACAGGGCTTCACACTCGCAGATGTCGAGGATGAAGCGCGACAGGATGCGCCCGCCTTGCTTGGTGTGGGTCACTTCCGGGTGGAACTGCACACCGTAGTAACGACGCTCGTCGCTGAACATGCCGGCGATCGGGCAGCTTGGGGTGCTGGCCAGGATGTGGAAGTCTTCCGGCATCCGGGTGACTTTGTCACCGTGGCTCATCCAGACGTCGAGGCCGAACAGGCCGTCGGCGTCGATGTGGTCTTCGATACCGTCCAGCAGACGGCTCTTGCCGACCACATCGACACGGGCATAACCGAATTCACGCAGTTCGGAACCTTCAACCTTGCCGCCCAGTTGCTCGGCCATGGTCTGCATGCCGTAGCAGATACCGAAGACCGGCACGCCCAGGTCGAACACCGCTTGCGGGCAACGCGGGCTGTTGGCTTCGTGCACAGACTCGGGGCCACCGGCCAGGATGACGCCTTTAGGGGCGAATTCGCGGATCGCTTCGTCATCCATGTCGAACGGGTGCAGTTCGCAGTACACGCCGATTTCACGCACGCGGCGGGCGATCAGCTGGGTGTACTGGGAACCGAAGTCGAGGATCAGGATGCGGTGGGCGTGAATGTCGAGGGCCATGAAGTCAGTCTCGT
Organism: Pseudomonas sp. GW821-FHT01D09; assembly: GCF_059422465.1. Taxonomy (NCBI): domain Bacteria; kingdom Pseudomonadati; phylum Pseudomonadota; class Gammaproteobacteria; order Pseudomonadales; family Pseudomonadaceae; genus Pseudomonas; species Pseudomonas sp. GW821-FHT01D09. Next base: position 28,740 of record NZ_JBWKWY010000009.1, on the reverse strand, counting down.
CTAATGAATCAGAAACAACTCGGGGCTGAAGAACAGCCCCGGTTACTTAACGTTTTGCTGGAAGCCTCAACCTACGCGGTAGTTTGGCGCTTCCTTGGTGATCTGTACGTCGTGGACATGGGATTCAGCCATGCCGGCGCCGGTGATCCGTACGAACTCTGGCTTGGTGCGCATTTCTTCGATGTCGGCGCTGCCGGTGTAGCCCATCGAGGAACGCAGGCCGCCCATCAGTTGATGGATGATGGCGCTCAGGGTGCCCTTGTACGGCACACGGCCTTCGATGCCTTCCGGGACGAGCTTCTCGGCGCCTGCCGAGGAGTCCTGGAAGTAACGGTCCGAAGAGCCTTGCGCCTGGGACATGGCGCCCAGCGAACCCATGCCGCGGTAAGCCTTGTACGAACGGCCCTGGAACAGTTCGATCTCGCCCGGCGCTTCTTCAGTACCGGCGAACATCGAGCCCATCATCACGCAGGAAGCACCGGCCACGATGGCCTTGGACAGGTCACCGGAGAAACGGATGCCGCCGTCGGCGATCAACGGTACGCCAGTGCCTTCGAGGGCAGCGGCAACATTGGCGATGGCGCTGATTTGCGGCACGCCCACACCGGCGACGATCCGCGTGGTGCAGATCGAGCCAGGGCCGATACCGACCTTGACCGCATCAGCGCCGGCTTCGGCCAGGGCCTTGGCGGCAGCGCCGGTGGCGATGTTGCCGCCGATCACCTGTACATCGGGGAAGTTCTGCTTGACCCAGCGTACGCGGTCGATCACGCCTTTGGAGTGACCGTGGGCGGTGTCGACCACCACCACGTCAACCCCGGCAGCGACCAGGGCCGCAACGCGGTCGCCGGTGTCTTTACCGGTACCAACGGCGGCGCCAACGCGCAGACGACCTTGGTCATCCTTGCTGGCCAGCGGGTAAGCCTTGGCTTTTTCGATGTCGTTGACGGTCATCATGCCTTTGAGGGCGAATTTGTCGTCGACGATCAGCACGCGCTCGATGCGGTGCTTGTGCAGCAGTTCACGCACATCGTTCTTGTCGGCGCCTTCCTTGACGGTGACGAGGCGCTCTTTAGGCGTCATCACTTCGCGGACGGTGACTTCAAGACGGTTTTCAAAGCGCACGTCACGGGAAGTGACAATGCCGACCAGGTCGCCATTGTGCAGCACGGGAACACCGGAGATGTTGTGCAGGCGGGTCAGGTCGAACAGGTCGCGCACGGTGGCGTCGGCTTCGATGGTGATCGGATCTTTCACCACGCCGGCTTCGTAACGCTTGACCTTGCGCACTTCGGCAGCTTGCTGCTCGATGGTCATGTTCTTGTGGATGATACCGATGCCGCCTTCCTGGGCCATGGCAATGGCCAGACGGGCTTCGGTGACGGTGTCCATGGCAGCGGAAACCAGGGGAATATTCAGCTCGATGCCACGGGTTAGGCGGGTCTTGAGACTGACTTCGTTAGGAAGCACCTCGGAATAACCGGGCACTAGGAGAATGTCGTCGAATGTCAGAGCTTCTTGGCTGATACGCAGCATCGCGGGGGCTCCCGAGCGGGAAAATGGAAGCGCGTCATTATACTCAGACACCCCTCGGGCCTCAACGTAAAACTCTGACAAACTTGGTAATACTGATAGATGGGGAATTTCCAGACCCCGATCGTTCCCATGCTCCGCGTGGGAATGCCTCCTTGGACGCTCCGCGTCCGGGGCCAAGGGCGACGCGGAGCGTCTGGGGATGCATTCCCACGCAGAGCGTGGGAACGATCAGGACACTCTGCGAGGGAACGATCAGGGTGCTGCTAGAGTTCGACTTTGACCCAGCTGATTTTCTGGTCCAGCCAATCGGCAAACTCGTCGATAAAGCTCTGCTTGAACCCCGCTTCCGCCCAGTTGTTGAAGATAAAGCCCAGGTTGGAAAACCCGCATTCCTGCAGGAACAGGAAGCCATTGATGTCATCTTCATGCCCACACAGCGGGCAAGTGAAGTTGTCGGTGTGGCCGGGCATCCAGTCTTCCAGGCTATCGAACAGCGCCTCGCCGACTTCCTTGCGGCATTCCGGGCAGCCGGCTTCTTCGAGAAAGCCCTTGGCCGGGGTATAGATGCAGCGTTTGTAGATGATTTCCAGGCCGTTGACCGGCTCGTTGAACGGCAGCGCCTCGGGGTGCAGCACCACGGCGCGGGCGCCGTCGGCCAGGGCGTAGCCCATGCGGTTGCCGGTGCGGCCACAGGTGGTCAGTTCTTCCTTGATGATGTTCTTGCGCACCAGCCAACGCACGATGGCCCGGGCGCGGGGTTCGTGGACAGGCAAGGTGGAGATTTTCGGGACAAGGATGCTTTGGGAATTCATGGGAGTCCTGCGGTGTGGCGTCTGACGCCATCGCGGGCAAGCCCGCTCCCCCATTCGATTGCATTTCAATGTGGGAGCGGGCTTGCCCGCGATGAGGCCCTAGAGCCCGGCAGCTTAATCCCTGATACACACAGGTCAAGTACTCAAATACCGCCCAATCAAGGCAATGCCACTGGCCAGTACCAACCACGTCACCAACCGCACAAACGCCTCACGGGACATGCGCAAGGTCAACCGCCGCCCCGCCCATAGCCCCAGGGCCATCGCCGGTAGCAGGCACACCGCCAACAGCAGCAGTGGCAACTCGGCATACACCCCGGCGATCAAAAACAGACTCAGGCGCACCACCGTGCTCGCACTGATCAGCGCACTTTGGGTCGCCCGCGCCCCGTCCTTGGGCAGGCGGCTGTTCAGATAAATCGCATATAAAAAGCCGCCACTGCCAAACAACGCACCAAACAACCCACCCACCACGCCCATCGGCACCGCCCAGCCGGCAGCCAGGGCCGTGGGCTTGGCCCTGACCGCCAGGCTGTAGATGGCATAGGCGCTGATAAACAGGCCCATCAACAGCACAAGCAGGTCCGACTGCAGGTTGAGCAAGAAGACCACGCCGAGGGTGCAGCCAATGGCCATGCACGGCAGTAATCGCAGCAGCTCCGGCCTAACCACATCCCGCCGCGATTGCAGCAGGTTGCCAAACGCTGCAACAAAATCCAGCAGCACCAATAGCGGGATAATCTTCGACAACGGCATAAACATAATCAGGATCGGCCCAGCCACCAGTGCCGTGCCAAAGCCGGCGATGCCAAACACGATATAGGCCAGGGCAATCCCCAGGCCGATCACCAGCCAGTCCACCGTCCCGAGCGACCACTGCCCCATCAATTCAACCAGGCTCATGCAATATTCCTTGTCAGTGATGGCCCTCACTTTAGCCAAGCGGATGAGTTGCGACTAATATCTTCCAGGCCCTCTACCCATCTCGAAAAGGCATAACTCGTGATTTCCACCCGGCAACTGCGTTACTTCGTTGAAATCGCCGAGAGCGGCAGCTTCAGCGCCGCCGCCGAGCGCCTGTTTGTCGCGCAATCGGCCCTTAGCCGGCAGATCAAGGAGCTGGAAAACTTCCTGCAAACGCCGCTGTTCGAGCGCACCGCCCGCCAACCCAGACTCACAGCAGCCGGCGAAGCGTTTTATCCACGGGCACGCAACCTGCTGGGCGAGTTGCACAAGGCCAGTGAACTGGCGACCCAGGTCGGCCACGGCCAGCTCGGCACCCTGCGCCTGAGCCATTCCAGTACGGTGCCGATGAGTGGGCGGATGCTGCGCGGGATCAGCACCTGGCTGGAGCAGTGCCCCGGGGTGTCGCTGGATATCGCCAAACTGTCCTCCGAAGCGCAGTTGGAGGAGATTGCCGAGGGTCGCCTGGAGGTCGGCCTCCTCCGCCTGCCGGTGCTGCGTCAGCGCGAAGGGGTGCGCATCGCGCCTCTATATAAGGAGCCACTGTTGCTGGCCGTCCCGCCGGCCCACCGTTTGGCCGGGCACACATCGGCCATTGAACTGGCGCAATTGAAAGACGAAGCCTTTATCTCGATCCCCCACCCGCAACGCGGCGGCCTGAGTTACCTGTCAGCCGAGTTGTGCATGCGTGCCGGATTTTTCCCCAAGGCCGCCCGGGTGATGTCGCGCAAGACCACCCAATTGCAGTTGATCCAGGCCGGGTTTGGCATTGCCCTGCTACCCGAGTCGATGCGCGACATTGCCCCGGCCAATATTCACTTCCTGCCCCTGGCCGACCCCGATGCTCATAGCACCGTGGCCCTGGCCTGCGCGCAGGCGCCGAGCGCGTTGGTGGCGCAGTTCTGTCAAACCTTGGGCGAATGCCTATAAACTGCCGCCCATGACTAAAGATCTCTTGCCATGATTAAAGACCCGTTTGCCCGCCTGGGCCTGGACCGCGAAGTCCTGACGGTCAGCCAGCTCAACGGCCGCGCGCGGGTGTTGCTGGAGGACGTGTTCAGCAATATCTGGGTCGAGGGCGAGATCTCCAACCTCGCCCGCCCGGCCTCCGGCCATGTGTATTTCACCCTCAAGGACAGCGGCGCGCAGGTGCGTTGTGCGCTGTTTCGCAATAACGCTGCGCGGGTGCGCCAGGCGCTGAAGGATGGCCTGGCGGTCAAGGTGCGCGGCAAGGTCTCGCTGTTCGAGGGGCGTGGCGACTATCAGTTGATCCTCGACACCGTGGAGCCCGCCGGTGATGGTGCGTTGCGCCTGGCCTTCGATGCCCTGAAGGAAAAACTCAGCGCCGAAGGGCTGTTCAGTGCCGAGCGCAAGGTGCCACTGCCGGCCCACCCGCGGCGCATCGGGATTATCAGCTCGCCCACGGGCGCGGTGATCCGCGACATCATCAGTGTGTTCGGCCGCCGCGCACCGAACGTGCAACTGACCCTGATCCCCACCGCCGTGCAGGGCCGCGAAGCCGTGGCGCAGATTGTCCGCGCCCTCAAGCTGGCGGATGCCCGTGGTTTCGATGCGCTGATCCTGGCCCGGGGTGGTGGCTCCCTGGAAGACCTCTGGTGCTTCAACGAAGAAGCCGTGGCGCGGGCCATCGATGCCTGTGTCACGCCTATCGTCAGTGCGGTCGGCCATGAGACCGATGTGTCCATCAGCGACTTCGTGGCCGACGTACGCGCGCCCACGCCGTCGGCGGCTGCGGAGTTGCTGGCGCCGGACGCCAGCAACCTGGTGCGCCAGGTCGAAAGCCTGCACCGGCGCCTGGTGATGCTGATGCGCAACCGCCTGACCCACGACCGCCTGCGCCTGGAAGGCATGGCCCGGCGCCTGCGCCACCCCGGTGAGCGCCTGCGCCAGCAGGCCCAGCGCCTGGATGACCTGGACATGCGCCTGCGCCGTGCGTTCGAGCGCAGCCTCAATACCCGGCGCGAGCGCCTGATCCGCCTGGAAACGCGCCTGGCCGGCCAGCATCCGGGGCGGCAACTGGCCCTGCTGCGCCAACGCCTGGACAGCCTCGCCGAACGCCTGCCCCGGGCCATGCGCGAAGGCCTCAAGGCGCGGCGCCTGCAACTGCAAAGCCAGGTGCAGACGTTGCAGGTGGTCAGCCCGCTGGCGACCCTGGGCCGTGGCTACAGCATCCTGCTGGACGAGCGCGGCCAGGCCATTCGCACTGCCGCGCAAACCCACACCGGCCAGCGCCTGACCGCGCGCCTCGGTGAAGGCCAATTGCAAGTGCGGGTCGAAGATAACCACCTGACCCCCGTCACCCTTTCATTACTGGATTGATTGATGCCTCGTCTATTTAGCCTGTTGATGTTGCTGTGCCTCGCCTTCAATGCCCATGCCGACAGCTACATCACCCGCACCCTGAACAAGCCGGTGCCCGGTGGCGTGGCCGTGGTCGACCTGGGCCCTGGGGCCATCGCGCCAAAAGCCACCTATCAGGGCAAGCCGGTGCTGGTGGTCAAGGAACAGGACAACTGGCTGGCGATTGTCGGCATCCCGTTGACGGTCAAGCCCGGTAACGAGCGCATCAGCAGTGGCGGGCGCACCCTGCCGTTTATCGTCGGCTACAAAAAGTACCCGGAACAGCGCATCACCCTGAAGAACAAAAGCCAGGTCAACCCCGCCCCGGCGCAACTCAAGCGCATCGAAGGCGAGTTGGCCGTACAGCTCAAGGCTTACCGCAGCTTCAGCCCGAACCTGCCGAGCAACCTGGTGCTGGACAAGCCGGTGAACGGTCCGCTGTCGAGCAAGTTCGGCGTGCGCCGCTTCTTCAACGGTGAAGAGCGCAACCCGCATTCGGGCCTGGACTTCGCGGTACCCGCCGGCACGCCGATCAAGACGCCGGCCAATGGCAAGGTGATCCTGGTGGGTAATTACTTCTTCAATGGCAACACCGTGTTTGTCGACCATGGCCAGGGCTTTATCAGCATGTTCTGCCATATGTCGAAAATTGACGTGAAGGTAGGCCAGCAATTGGTGCGTGGGGCGGTGGTCGGCAAGGTCGGTTCGACGGGCCGGGCGACCGGGCCGCATATGCATTGGAATGTCAGCTTGAATGATGCACGGGTGGACCCGGCGATCTTTATTGGCGCGTTCCAGCCTTGATGTGATCGCTGGGCACACTGGCGCCATCGCGGGCTTGCATGCGACGGCGCCAGCCCTGTCGCCGCTGATTGCGCATCTTGAAAGCCTTACGCAAACAAAACAAAGCCTCTAGAACTTCAGCACAATAAAATCTCGTTTCCTACAGCAATAGCAGAACTTCTCTCAATTTTTTTCGACTGCTTGCCATCTTTCACCCCGGCGGTTAGGGTTGAGCTTATGAAAACCTCTCACACCCTCATTCAGCTCCGCCAGCACCGCAGCCTGTGCCTCGTCAGCGCACGACTGCCAGGCTGAATCGATCTGCCTCGCCCCCCGGTTTTATCCAATAAACGCTTTCTGGCAGGCCGCCTCTTCTCGGCCCTACAACAAGGATTCTTCTGATGAGCATGCTCAAAGACCCGTCGTCTAAATACCGCGCGTTCCCGACCATTGATATCCCGGACCGCACCTGGCCATCGAAAACCATCACCAGCGCGCCGATCTGGTGCAGCTCCGACTTGCGCGACGGCAACCAGTCGCTGATCGAGCCGATGGATGCGGTGAAGAAACTGCGCTTCTGGAAAACCCTGGTCGCCGTGGGCGTGAAAGAAATCGAGGCATCGTTCCCGGCCGCGTCGCAGACCGACTTCGACTTTGTACGCACCCTGATCGAAGACAACCATATCCCCGAGGACACCACCATCCAGGTGCTGACCCAGGGCCGTGAAGACTTGATCGCACGGACTTTTGAATCCCTGCGCGGCGCCAAGAAAGCCATCGTGCACTTGTACAACGCCACCTCGCCGTCCTTCCGCCGTATTGTGTTCAACCAGGACAAGGACGGGATCAAGGCCATCGCGGTCGATGCCGCCAAGCTGTTCGTCAAATACGCCGCCCAGCAGCCGGAAACCCAGTGGACCTTCGAGTATTCCCCGGAGACCTTCAGCGCTACTGAACTGGAATTCGCCAAGGAAGTGTGCGACGCGGTGATCGAGGTGTGGAACCCGACACCCGAGCACAAGATGATCCTCAACCTGCCGGCCACCGTGGAATGCGCCACGCCCAATATCTATGCCGACCAGATCGAGTGGTTCGGTCGCCATATCAACCGTCGTGACAGCGTGATCATCAGCCTGCACACCCACAACGACCGTGGCACTGGCGTCGCGGCCACCGAGCTGGGCCTGATGGCCGGCGCCGACCGTGTCGAAGGCTGCCTGTTCGGCAATGGCGAGCGTACCGGTAACGTCGACCTGGTCACCGTGGCATTGAACCTCTACACCCAGGGCGTGAACCCTGAGCTGGACTTTTCCGACATCGACGGCGTACGCAAAGTGGTCGAAGAGTGCAACCAGATCCCGGTGCACCCACGTCACCCGTATGTCGGCGACCTGGTCCACACCGCGTTCTCCGGCTCGCACCAGGATGCGATCCGCAAGGGCTTCGCCCAGCAGAAACCGGATGCCTTGTGGGAAGTGCCGTACTTGCCGATCGACCCGGCCGATATTGGCCGCAGCTACGAAGCGGTGATCCGCGTCAACAGCCAGTCGGGCAAGGGCGGCATCGCCTACCTGCTGGAGCAGGAATACGGCATCAGCTTGCCACGCCGCATGCAGATCGAGTTCAGCCAGGTGGTACAGGCCGAGACCGACCGCGTGGGCCTGGAAATGACCGCCGCGCAGATCCACGCGTTATTGCAGCGCGAATACCTGCAAGCCAACACCCCGTACGCCTTGGTCAGCCATCGCCTGCAGGAAGAAAACGGCAACAGCTCGGTAGAAGTTGAAGTCTCCGGCAAGGGCCAGGGCGAAACCAACCTGCGCTGGCACGGCAAGGGCAATGGTGCGCTGGAAGCGCTGGTGGCCGGCCTGCCGATTGGGGTCGAGATCATGGACTACAACGAGCACGCGATTGGCGCGGGCACTAACGCCAAGGCGGCGGCCTACATCGAATTGCGCGTGAACGGCGAGCGTCCGGTGCATGGCGTGGGTATCGATGAAAACATCACCACGGCCAGCTTCAAGGCAGTGTTCAGCGCGCTGAACCGTTCGTTGAGCCAGCTGGAAGCGAAAGCGGCGTAACGCTGCCCTGATCGTTCCCACGCTCCGCGTGGGAATGCACCTCAGGACGCTCTGCGTCCGCTCTTAAAGGCACGACGCGGAGCGTCACTGGAGGCGTTCCCACGCGGAGCGTGGGAACGATCAGTCACAGGAATGTGAAGGCATCGGCATCCAGGTTTGCTGGGAATTTTTGACGATACTCCGCCAACTGCGCCGCCTCCAGGCACACCTGGAACACCCCGTCCGCCTCCCCCGCGCTCAGCAGGCTTTCGCCCTGGAAGTCCAGGACCTGGCTGTCCCCGGTGTAGGCAAAGCCCTTGCCGTCCGTGCCCACCCGGTTCACCGCCGCCACATAACACAGGTTTTCGATGGCCCGGGCCGGCAACAGGCGGTTCCAGTGCTGGCGCCGCGCACCCGGCCAGTTGGCGGTGTACAGCAGCAGGTCGGTATCCTGGGCGTCGCGACTCCACACCGGGAAGCGCAGGTCGTAGCAGATCAGCGGGCGAATCCGCCAGCCCTTGAGCTCGAACTGCACCTGGCGCTCGCCGGGGGTGTAGTGATTATGCTCGCCGGCCATGCGAAACAGATGGCGCTTGTCGTAGTGCAGCACCTCACCATCGGGCCGCGCCCACAACAGGCGGTTGCGGTGGCTGCCATCGGCCGCCTGGATGATCACGCTGCCGGTAATCACCGCGTTGTACTTCTGCGCCTGGGCCTTGAGCCACTTATGGGTCGGCCCCTGCTCCGCTTCGGCCAGCGCTTCGGACGCCATGGAGAAGCCGGTGGTGAACATTTCCGGCAGCACGATCAGGTCGGCGCCCCTGGCCTGCTCCAGCAACAGTTCAAAATGCTCCAGGTTGGCCTGGCGGTCATGCCAGGCCAGGGTGGTCTGTACCAGGGCGATGTTCAGGTCGGGTAAAGCACTTAGATCACGCATAGTTTCTCAGCTGCTTGGCGCAGCGTCTCCTCGCGTTTGGCAAAGCACAGGCGCACCAGGCGCTGGCCTTGGGGTGGGTTCTGGTAGAACACCGAGACCGGAATCGTCGCCACCCCATGCTCGCGGGTCATCCACAGCGACATGGCCACGTCATCCAGGTCCGGGCGAATCTGTGAGTAATCCACCAGTTGAAAGTAAGTACCGGGCACCCGCGCAAAACTAAAACGCGAGGGAGTCAGCAGATCGCAGAACAGGTCGCGCTTGGCCTGGTAGAAGGCCGGCAGTTCTTCGACATGTTCCGGGTGCTCGGCCATAAAGTCGGCCAGGGCGTACTGCAACGGCGTTACACCGCAGAAGCTGACGTATTGATGTACCTTGCGCAGCTCGGCACTCAAGGCCGCGGGCGCCACCACGTAGCCGGTTTTCCAGCCGGTGACGTGATAGGTCTTGCCAAAGGAGCTGACCACGAACGCGCGCGGATACAGCTCTTCGTGGGCCAGGACGCTGACATGGGGCACGCCATCGAATACCAGGTGCTCGTAGACCTCATCGCTGACCAGGTAGAGATCACGGTCACGGATCAGTTCGGCCAGTTGGTCCAGCTCGGCACGGCTGATCAGGGCACCGCTGGGGTTGTGCGGGGTGTTGAGGATGATCATGCGCGTACGCGGGGACAGCGCGGCCCTGATCTGCTCGAAATCCAGGCTGAAGTCCCCCGGCGCCAATGGCACATGCACGCACCGCCCACCGGCCAGCTCCACCGCCGGCTCGTAGCTGTCGTAGCACGGGTCGAAGACCATCACTTCATCACCGCTGCGGATCACCGCCTGGATCGCACAGAAGATCGCCTGGGTGGCGCCGGGGGTGATGGTGACTTCGCTGTCGGGACAAACCTGCACGCCATAGCTGCGGGCGATCTTGGCCGCCACTTGCTGGCGCAGGGCCGGCAGGCCGGTCATCGGTGCGTATTGGTTATGGCCACTGGCAACGTGTTTACCCACCGCGTCGAGCAAGGCCTGGGGGCCGTTGAAGTCGGGGAAGCCCTGGGACAGGTTCAGCGCGCCGGTTTCGGCAGCGAGTTGCGACATGGTGGTGAAAATGGTGGTGCCGACATTTGGCAACTTGCTGGTGATCATTCGGTGGGCCCCTGGCGGTGAGTTACAAGTTGTAAGCTGCAAGCGCCGAAGGGTCAATCGTGAGGCACAAAAAAGGGCTCGTTCAGAGCCCCTTCTTGGGTAACGCCTAACTTACATAAGAGCTGGCTTGCCTGGGATGACGGTGGGTCAGTCAGCACATCGGTGTCTGACCTGTCGCTATCGCGGGCAAGCCCGCTCCCACACAAGCGCGCTCCACTATCAGCGGCGGTCTTTACGCTTTTTGTCAGCCTTCTTGTTGTGGCTCATCAAGCGACGCTTCTTGTTCACTTGGCGGTCAGTCAGGCTGTTCTTGTTACCTTCGTACGGGTTCTCGCCACCTTTGAACTCGATGCGGATCGGCGTGCCGACCAGCTTCAAGACGCGGCGGTAGGTGTTTTCCAGGTAACGCACGTAGGACTTGGGCACCTTCTCGATCTGGTTACCGTGGATCACGATAATCGGCGGGTTGGCACCCCCCAAGTGGGCGTAACGCAGCTTGATCCGGCGGTTATTGACCATCGGTGGCGCGTGTTCGCCCACGGCGTCTTCGAGGATCTGGGTCAGGCGGTTGGTCGGCCAGCGGGTAACCGCGGACTTGAACGAGTTCTGCACCGAGGCGTAGAGGTTGCCCACGCCAGTGCCGTGCAACGCCGAGATAAAGTGGATATCGGCGAAGTCGACGAAGAACAACCGACGTTGCAGCTCGACCTTGACGAAGTCACGCTCGCTCGGGGTCATGCCGTCCCACTTGTTGATCGCGATCACCAGTGCCCGACCGGCCTCCAGGGCAAAGCCCAGCAGGTTGAGGTCGTGGTCGACCACGCCTTCGCGGGCGTCCATGACGAAGATCACGACGTTGGCGTCTTTGATCGCCTGCAGGGTCTTGACCACCGAGAACTTTTCGACTTCCTCGTGGATCTTGCCGCGCTTGCGCACACCGGCGGTGTCGATCAGCGTGTACTTCTCGTCGTTACGCTCGAACGGGATGTAGATGCTATCGCGGGTGGTGCCGGGCTGGTCATAGACGATTACCCGGTCTTCACCGAGCATGCGGTTGACCAGGGTCGACTTGCCCACGTTCGGGCGGCCGATGATGGCGATCTTGATACCGTCTTTTTCGCTTGGGCCAGGAATGCGCTTGGCTTCCTCGCCTTCGGCGACGATCTCTTCCTCACCTTCGACTTCTTCGGCGTCATCCTTGGGGAAGTCGCGCAGGGCGATTTCCAACATCTGGGTGATGCCGCGACCGTGGGCACCGGCGACCGGAATCGCGTCACCCAGGCCCATCGGGCTGAATTCGGCTCGGGCCGCCTCAGGATCGATGTTGTCGATCTTGTTGGCGATCAGATAGGAGCGCTTGTTACGCTTGCGCAGGTGCTCGCCGATCATCTGGTCGGCAGCGGTGTAGCCCGCACGGGCATCCACCAGGAACAACACGACATCGGCTTCTTCGATGGCCAGCAGCGACTGCTCGGCCATCTTTTCGTCCATGCCATGCTCGTCACCGGAGATACCACCGGTGTCGACAATAATGTAGGAGCGCCCTTGCCACTTTGCCTCACCGTATTGGCGATCACGGGTCAGACCGGACAAGTCGCCGACGATGGCGTCGCGAGTCCTGGTCAGGCGGTTGAACAAGGTGGACTTGCCGACGTTAGGTCGGCCCACCAGGGCGATTACGGGAACCATGCGGCTCTCCACTGCGTTATTTCAGAAAATACAAAAGCCGCTGCAAGGCAGCGGCTGGTGCTCGGGGCAACACCCGAAGGTGCCGCATGCCCTGCCGAAGCAGGGCCGCCTGGGGGTTACCCCAAGCATAGTTCTTACTTGATGGTCAGGGCTTCCAGCTTGCCGCTGTTACCAAACACATAAAGCATGTTGCCTACTACCAGCGGACGCGCGCGCAGGCCGTCGCTGTCGATACGCTCACGGCCGACAAAGCGACCATCCACCTGGCTCAGCAGGTGCAGGTAACCTTCCAGGTCGCCTACCGCTACATAGCTGGAGAACACTTCCGGCGCCGACAGTTGACGGCGAGCCAGCGAGTCGTTGCTCCACAGGGCGGTGGTGGAACGCTCGTCGACACTTTCAACGGTGCCGGATGCCAGGCTCACGTAGACGCTGCCAAAACCCTGGGCAACACCGGCGTAGCTGGAAGCATCACGCTGCCAGAGGACGCGACCGCTTTGCAGGTCCAGCGCCGCGACACGGCCCTGGTAAGTAGCGACGTACAGGGTTTCACCCGACAGCAGCAAGCCGCCATCGATGTCCACGACCCGGTCCAGCTCGGAACGACCTTGTGGAATGGCGACCCGCGATTCCCAGGCCGGCACGCCGTTCTGGGTATCCAGGGCGACCACTTTACCGGTCGACAGACCTGCCAGTGCCAGGTTATTGGTCACAACCGGACCACTGGTACCGCGCAACGTCAGCACCGCAGGGGTGCTGTCGTACAGCCAGCGCTGCTCACCGGTGCTGGCGTCGAGGCCGATGACACGGTCATCCTGGGTCTGTACCACGACGATATCGCCGTTGGTGGCAGGCGGTGCGAGAACTTCACTGGTCACGCGAGCGCGCCATTTCTCTTCACCGCTGCTCGAATCCAGGGCCACGACTTCGCCTTTGAGCGTGCCGATCATCACCATGCCGTAACCCACGCCGACGGCGCCGGAAACCGGGAGTTCGAGGTCTTTCTTCCACTTGACGTCGCCGTTCATGCGATCCATGGAGATCACCACGCCCGTCACGTCAGCGGCCACAATGTTGTCACCGTCGATTGCCGGTACCAACATGTTGTAGGTGTCGCCCTGGCCGTCACCGATGGAGCGGCTCCACTGCTTTTGCAGGACCACTTCTTCCTTGAAGCTGGTCAGCTCGGCCGGAGGCAGTTCTTTTTTGCTGTTGCTGCTGCAACCCGCGGCCAAAACGGCCAGAGCCAGCAATGCTGCATGTTTCCAACGGATCACGTCACGCATCCCCTTTGGCCAAGTCGTCCAGCTTGATTTGTAAGCCACCGACCGCTGCTTCATCAGACAGCGCAGCCTTGGCTTTTTGGTACGCAGCATTGGCTTCGTCGGTACGACCCAATTGGACCAGCAGGTCACCCTTGAGCTCTTCGCGAGTGGCTACAAATGCCTTGTCAGCATCGCCGTCGAGCAGTTTCAGTGCTTCGTCGGCCTTGTTCTGTGCGGCCAGGACCTGGGCCAGGCGCTGACGCGCGATTTCACCCAGGGTCGGGTTGCTCGGCTTGTCGGCGATGGCTTTGAGCTCGGAGGCTGCGTCATCCAGCTTGCCGGTATCGACCGCGACTTTCGCGACGAACAGGCTGCCGTATTGGGCGTAGGTGCTACCGCCAAATTCGTTTTTCAGCTTGCCGGCCAGGTCCGCCACTTGGGCAGGGTCAGGCTTGCCAGTGGGCGTCAGCGTGGTTTCCAGCAGTTGCTGATAGAGCATCGAGGCGCCTTGCGACTGATTGCCCTGATACTTCTGGAACGCCTGCCAACCGAACACCACCACCAGCGCCAGCAGGCCGCCAGTTACCAGGGGTTTGCCGTTACGCTGCCACCAGTCTTTGAACTCGGCCAGTTGATCATCTTCAGTACTCGACACCCCAATACTCCTTAATCGCTAAATTCGGCTGTTTGACAGCTTCAACCCTGCACGATGCAGGTGGCCAAGTGCGCAGCAAGCGCATCAAAGGCAATGCTTTGTTGTTCGCCCTGGCCACGCAGGGGTTTGACACTTACCACTTGCTGGGCCAGTTCATCGTCGCCCAGGATCAGCGCGTACAACGCACCGCTCTTGTCGGCTTTCTTGAATTGGCTCTTGAAGCTGCCCGCGCCGGCATTGACCAGCAGGCGCAGGCTCGGCAGTTGGTCGCGCAACTGTTCGCTCAAGGCCAGGCCTGCCAGTTCGGCCGCCTCGCCAAAGGCGCACAGGTACACATCCACCTGACGGGAAATTTCTTCAGGGATCTGCTCCAGGGTTTCCAGCAGCAGGATCAGGCGCTCGATGCCCATGGCAAAACCCACGCCGGTGGTCGGCTTGCCGCCCATCTGCTCGACCAGGCCGTCGTAACGGCCACCGGCACACACGGTGCCCTGGGCGCCGAGCTTGTCGGTGACCCACTCGAACACGGTCTTGCTGTAGTAATCGAGGCCGCGCACCAACTTGGGGTTGATCACATAGGGAATCCCGGCCGCATCCAGGCGAGCCTTGAGACCCTCGAAGTGCGTGCGGGATTCGTCGTCCAGGTAGTCGGCCATTTTCGGCGCATCGACCAGCACCGCCTGGGTGTCGGCGTTCTTGGTATCGAGGACGCGCAACGGGTTGGTCTTCAGGCGACGCTGGCTGTCTTCATCAAGCTTGTCCAGGTGGGCGGACAGGTACTCGACCAGCGCTTCACGGTAGCGACCACGGGATTCACTGGTGCCCAGGCTGTTGAGCTCGAGCTTGACCGCGTCGCGGATGCCCAATTGGCCCCACAGGCGCCAGGTCAGCACGATCAGCTCGGCATCGATGTCCGGGCCATCGAGGTTGAAGACTTCGCAACCGATCTGGTGGAACTGGCGATAACGGCCTTTTTGCGGACGCTCGTGGCGGAACATCGGGCCGATGTACCACAGCTTCTGGGTCTGGCCACCACCGGTGATGCCATGTTCGAGCACGGCGCGCACGCACGCAGCGGTACCTTCGGGGCGCAGGGTCAGGGAGTCGCCGTTGCGGTCTTCAAAGGTGTACATCTCTTTTTCGACGATGTCGGTCACTTCACCAATGGAGCGCTTGAACAGCTCGGTGAACTCGACGATTGGCATGCGGATCTGCTTGTAACCGTAGTTATCCAACAGGCGCGCGACCGTGCTCTCGAAATAGCGCCACAGGGGCGTCTGTTCGGGCAGGATGTCGTTCATGCCACGAATGGCTTGCAGAGACTTGCTCACATCAAATCCTTAAATTCATTCGATCAGCCGCGAGCGATCAGCGCTGCGTCAGAGGCGACCTTCTCGGCCGCTTTCTCGCGGATCAGCCGTTCCAACTGATCCACCAGATTATCATTCGTCAATTTTTGCGACGGCTTGCCGTCGATGTAAATCAGGTTCGGGGTACCGCCGGTCAGGCCCACATGGGCCTCCTTGGCCTCACCCGGCCCGTTGACCACGCAACCGATCACCGCGACATCCAGCGGCACCAGCAGGTCTTCCAGGCGTACTTCCAACTCGTTCATGGTTTTCACCACGTCGAAGTTCTGCCGCGAGCAACTCGGGCAGGCAATAAAATTGATACCACGGGAACGTAGATGCAGGGATTTGAGAATGTCGTAGCCGACTTTCACTTCCTCTACCGGGTCCGCCGCCAGGGAGATGCGAATGGTATCGCCAATCCCGTCGGCCAGCAGCATACCGAGACCCACCGCAGATTTCACTGTGCCTGAGCGCAAACCACCGGCTTCGGTGATGCCCAGGTGCAACGGCTGCACGATTTCCTTGGCCAGCAGGCGGTAGGCTTCTACCGCCATGAACACGTCGGAGGCCTTTACGCTGACCTTGAAGTCCTGGAAATTCAGGCGTTCAAGGTGCTCGACATGGCGCAGTGCCGACTCGACCAGGGCGGCCGGGGTGGGCTCGCCGTATTTCTTTTGCAGGTCTTTTTCCAGGGAACCGGCGTTGACCCCGATGCGGATCGGGATCCCGCGATCACGGGCAGCGTCGACCACGGCACGCACCCGGTCTTCGCGACCGATGTTGCCCGGGTTGATCCGCAGGCAGTCGACACCCAGTTCGGCCACGCGCAACGCGATCTTGTAGTCGAAGTGAATATCGGCGACCAGTGGCACCTTGACCAGTTGCTTGATGCGACCGAAGGCCTCGGCAGCGTCCATATCCGGCACGGAAACCCGCACGATATCGACGCCTGCGGCTTCCAGGCGGTTGATCTGGGCCACGGTGGCCGCTACGTCATTGGTGTCGCTGTTGGTCATGCTCTGCACTGCGATGGGGGCATCGCCACCCACCGGTACGGAGCCGACCCAGATTTTGCGCGATACGCGACGTTTGATTGGAGATTCGCCGTGCATGACTATTGTCCCAATTTCAGGCGAGCAGTCTCGCCACTGGTGAAGGGCGCCACGTCTACAGGCTGGCCGTTGTAGGCCACTTGCGCGCCACGGGCAAAGCCCAGACGCAGCGTCAAAGGAGGCTTGCCGACCTGCTCAAGCGTATCTCCCTTACGCTTCAAAGCACTGAACAGGACCTTGCCATTGCCGTCGGTGACTTGTGTCCAGCAGTCAGCGACATAGGTAATCAGGAGGCGGCCATCGCCCGCCACACCAGCAGGCGCCTGGGCGGCAGGGGCGGCAACCGTTGGCGCGGCTGGCGCGACCGGAGCCGGTATGACAGGCACCTGGGCCGCAGTGACCGGCGCCTGGGTTACGGGTGCGGCTGGCGCCGGCGCTACGGCGGCAGGCGCCGCTTCACTGCCGGCCTCGGCCGGTGGCTGGCCCGCCTGCAGGTCAAGAGGGGTTTCGGGAGCGGCCTGGCCCTGGGCGACGGCCTGGTCTTCCGGCTCGTCCAGGGGATGAATCTGGGTGGTGCCGTCGGCGCTTTCGACTTCGACGTGCTCCAGGGCGTTGCTGATCAGGTCCTTGCTGCGCAGCGAGGTCTGGTCCTGCCACCAGATAAAACCACCACCGATCACTGCAATCAGCAGCAGCAGGCTGACAATTCGCAAAATAGTGTGGGAAACCCGCACAGGTTCTTCAATACGGCCAAGACCGTGTACGTTGCTGCCCTGGGAGTCGGTGCCGGTGAACTGGTCGAATTGCTGGACCAGGATGGCCTGGTCGATGCCCAGCAGCTTGGCATAGGCACGGATATAGCCACGGGCGAAGGTATGCCCTGGCAGTTTGTCGAACGCGCCGTTTTCCAGGTTGCCCAGGGAAGAGGTGGTCAAATTGAGCTTGAGGGCCACGTCTTCCAGCGACCAACCATTGCTTTCGCGGGCCTGACGCAAGGTCTCGCCTGGGTTTACGCGATTAGCGGCTACAACTTCCGGGTGCGCGGCTTTCATCATTGCTCCGACAGGTATTGCTGATATTCCGGCGTACCGGGATAGAGTCGTTCTAATTGCTGGCCAAAACGTGCGGCCTTGTCGCGTTCTTCATGAACCGTGGCCAGGCGCACACCCAGCAATAGACTACGTGCATTTTGCCCACTGAGCAGGCTAAAACGCTCGTAATAGTCACGTGCCGGCACATAATGCCTGTCTTCAAACGACAACTGGGCCATTTCGAGCAAGGCCCGTGGCTGGCGCTGGTTCAGGTGCAGGGCCTTTTCCAGCTGCCGACGGGCGTCTTCACGCTGGCCGAGGCGCACGGACGTCACTCCCAGGTTCTCGAAAACCCGCGAACGTTCAGGATATAGGGTATCAGTGGCTGCTTGCTGGAAATAAGCGGACGCTTGCTTATAACGCTCCTGCTGGAACAAGAAGCTGCCGTAGTTGTTGAGCAGGCGCGGGTCATGGGGGCGAACCGCCAGGGCCTTCTGGTAATACTGGTCGGCCAGCTCGGGCTCGGCCTGGGCCTGGAACACCAGGGCCAGCCCCGCATTGGCGTCGGCATCCTGGCCGTCGAGGGCCAGGGCCTTTTGCAGCGGCACCTTGGCCTGCTCGCTCAAGCCCTGGCGCAGATAACCCAGCCCCAGCTGCACATAGGCAGCACGCGCTTCGTCACGGCCCTTGCCGGTTTGCAACGGGCTATCAGAGCCCGATGAAACACAGCCAACCGACAGGCTGGCAACAAGCAACAGCAGCGCAAGGCGCAGGGGCATAGAGTTCCTCTCTCAGGTTCGTGTCGCGGCGTTCTGCGCCAGATCGCTGTCGGCGCTCAATTCGCGCACGGCGATATAACGCTCGCTACGACGGGTGCGATCCAGCACCTGTCCTACCAATTGGCCACAAGCGGCGTCGATGTCTTCACCACGGGTGGTGCGGACCGTGACATTGAAACCTGCCTGGTGCAGTTGATCCTGGAAACGACGGATGGCGTTGTTGCTCGGCCGCTCGTAGCCAGAATGGGGAAACGGGTTGAACGGAATCAGGTTGATCTTGCACGGGGTGTTCTTGAGCAACTCGATCATCTCGACTGCGTGCTCAACCTTGTCGTTGATGTCTTTGAGCAAGGTGTACTCGATGGTCAGCACGCGTTTTTCGCCCAGGGACGACATATAGCGCTGGCAAGATTCGAGGAGCATCTTAAGCGGATACTTCTTGTTGATCGGCACCAATTGGTTACGCAATGCGTCATTGGGTGCGTGCAGCGACAACGCCAGGGAGACATCGATGTGCTTGGACAGCTCGTCGATCATCGGCACCACGCCGGAGGTCGACAGGGTCACACGGCGCTTGGAGATGCCGTAGCCCAGGTCGTCCATCATCAGGTGCATGGCCGCAACCACGTTGTCGAAGTTCAGCAGCGGCTCACCCATGCCCATCATCACCACGTTGGTGATGGCACGGTCGACGGTCGCCGGTACGCTGCCAAAGGATTTGTTGGCAATCCACACCTGGCCGATGACTTCGGCGGCGGTGAGGTTGCTATTGAAGCCTTGCTTGCCGGTGGAGCAGAAACTGCAGTCCAGGGCACAGCCTGCCTGGGACGAAACGCACAAGGTGCCGCGTTTGCCCTGGGGAATGTAGACGGTCTCGACGCAACTGCCGGACGCCACGCGCACCACCCACTTACGGGTGCCGTCGCTGGAGATGTCCTCGCTGACAACCTCGGGACCACGAACCTCGGCAATCGCCTTGAGCTTGTCGCGCAGGGCCTTGCTGACGTTCGTCATGGCGTCGAAATCGTCGACGCCAAAGTGGTGAATCCACTTCATTACCTGACCGGCACGGAAACGCTTCTCCCCGATTGAGTCGAAGAATTTTTCCATTTCCTGTTGAGTCAGACCCAGCAGGTTGGTTTTTACAGTCGATGTAGTCATGGATTCACCTTCACTCTTTAAGCCAATGCTTAGCGAGTGGTTACTTCAGTAGCTGCGAAGAAGTACGAGATTTCGCGAGCAGCAGCGGCTTCGGAGTCCGAACCGTGTACAGCGTTGGCGTCGATGGAGTCAGCGAAGTCAGCACGGATGGTGCCGGCAGCTGCTTCTTTAGGGTTGGTAGCGCCCATCAGCTCACGGTTCAGAGCGATAGCGTTTTCGCCTTCCAGAACCTGTACAACAACAGGACCGGAGATCATGAAGGCAACCAGGTCGCCGAAGAAGCCACGAGCGCTGTGCTCAGCGTAGAAGCCTTCAGCTTCAGCCTTGGACAGTTGCTTGAGTTTCGAAGCTACAACCTTCAGGCCGGCTTTTTCGAAACGAGTGGTGATCTCGCCGATGACGTTTTTTGCAACAGCGTCAGGCTTGATGATGGAGAAAGTACGTTGAACAGCCATGGTGTAACTCCAGAAACGGTAATTTGCGAAAAATTAAACCCGCGAATTATACGCGGGTTCTTGGGTATTGCCTAACTGCGTAAAAAGGACTCAGTCTGCTTCTTCGATCCAGGCGGCCTGAATGGCCTCAAGCACCTTCTCGCCACCACGACTATGATCGTCATCAAATTCCGGCAACGCTACAACCCAGTTATGGAGATCGACAAAGCGCACATAGCGCGGATCCACATCTGGCTTGGTTTCAGCCAATTGGATCGCAATTTCCAACACATCAACCCATTTAAGACTCATGACACTTCCTTGAATCAGTGCGGCGCTTCGGCCGCATGGTTGAGCGAATACTTCGGAATTTCGACGGTGAGGTCTTCGGTTCCAACTTTGGCCTGACAGCTCAGGCGCGATGTGGGCTCCAGGCCCCACGCCCGATCAAGATAGTCCTCTTCCAGTTCATCGGCCTCTTTGAGACTGTTGAAACCTTCGCGGATAATGCAGTGACAGGTGGTACAGGCATTGACGCCACCACAGGCACTTTCGATCTCGATGTGGTTGTCATGGGCGACGTCGAGAAGGGACTTGCCGGTCTCAGCCTCCACGACCATACCGTCCGGGCAATGCTCGGCGTGTGGCAGAAAAATGACCCGTGGCATCAGTTATTCCTCAATTTCATTCAGGTTGCGTCCCGCCAGGGCGGCTTTTACCGTCTGGTTCATACGACGGGCGGCAAAGGCATCGGTTACGTGTGAAAGGCGCTTGGTCTGTTGTTCGATGGCATAGCCATCGGTGCCTTTCATCAATTGGGCCAGCTCCTGCATCTGCAGGTCGATGACCAGGCGTTCTTCAGCGTCCAGCAGGCGCTCGCCGTCGGCCTCAAGGGCGCCCTGCACCGCCTCAAGCAGGCGCTGGGCATCGACTTGCTGCTCACGCAACACGCGGGCGACCTTGTCGTCACTGGCATACTGGAACGAATCCTTGAGCATCTTGGCGATTTCACCGTCAGTCAGGCCGTAGGACGGCTTGACCTGAATGCTCGCCTCAACGCCCGAGCCCAGCTCGCGTGCTGCCACGCTGAGCAGGCCGTCGGCATCGACCTGGAAGGTCACGCGGATCTTCGCCGCACCCGCGACCATGGCCGGGATACCGCGCAATTCAAAGCGTGCCAGGGAACGGCAGTCGCTGATCAGCTCACGCTCGCCCTGCAGCACATGAATCATCATGGCCGTCTGGCCATCTTTATACGTGGTGAAGTCCTGGGCGCGGGCGACGGGAATGGTGGTGTTGCGCGGAATCACCTTCTCCATCAGGCCACCCATGGTTTCCAGGCCCAGAGACAACGGAATCACGTCGAGCAGCAACAGCTCGCCGCCGTCGCGCTTGTTGCCAGCCAGGGTATCGGCCTGGATCGCAGCCCCGATGGCCACCACTTGATCTGGATCGATTTCGGTCAAGGGCTGGCGACCAAAGGCCTCGGCCACAGCTTCGCGCACCCGTGGCACACGGGTCGAACCGCCAACCATGACCACCGCGCCGACATCTTCAAGCTCGATGCCGGAATCACGCACGGCGCGACGGCACGCTTTCAGGCTGCGGGCCACCATCGGCTCGATCAGGGCATCGAAGGCTTCCCGGGTCAGTTGGGCCGACCAGGAGCCGTAGGAAACTTCAACAGATGCAGCGTCAGTCAGCGCTTCCTTGGCGGCGCAGGCGGTTTGCAGCAGCTTACGCTGCGCGCCCGGGTCGAGGTCGGCAGACAAACCGGCACGGGTGATCATCCAGCCAGCAATGGCATGGTCGAAGTCATCACCGCCCAGGGCACTGTCGCCACCGGTGGCCAGCACTTCAAACACACCGCCGGTCAGGCGCAGGATCGAAATATCAAAGGTGCCGCCGCCCAGGTCGTAAATCGCAACCAGGCCTTCAGCGTGCTGGTCCAGGCCGTATGCCACGGCGGCCGCAGTCGGCTCGTTGAGCAGGCGCAACACATTGAGGCCAGCGAGTTTCGCTGCATCCTTGGTGGCTTGGCGCTGAGCATCGTCGAAATAGGCAGGAACAGTGATTACCGCGCCAACCAATTCACCGCCCAAGGTGGTTTCTGCACGCTGGCGCAGCACCTTGAGGATATCGGCCGACACCTCCACCGGGCTTTTCGGCCCCTGCACGGTATCGATGAACGGCATATGGGATTCGCCGCCGACAAAGCGGTACGGCAGCTGGTCGCCCAATTGCTTGACGTCGGACAACCCACGACCCATCAAGCGCTTGACCGACAGCACGGTATTGAGCGGATCGGCAGACGCCGCCAGGCGGGCGGACTCGCCCACTTCGGTACGATCGGCGTGATAACGCACGGCGGACGGCAGGATGACCTGGCCATCAGCATCAGGCAACGGCTCGGAGAGACCGCTGCGCAGTGCGGCGACCAGTGAATTGGTAGTACCCAAGTCGATGCCAACCGCCAGGCGACGCTGGTGCGGTTGTGGACTTTGGCCGGGTTCGGCGATCTGCAGTAGAGCCATGGTAATCAGGTCTTATCTGTCTATCAGGCGTGCAATCTGTGCAGCACTGGGTTAATCGTCGAGGCGCTCTTCTAACTGGCGCACTTCGTAAGTGAGCTTGTCGAGGAACTGCATGCGCCGCATCAGGCGTTCGGCCTGCTCGCGTTGCGCTGCATCGTCCCAACAGGCCGCGAAGCTTTCGTTGAGTTCATCCTGGGCCACTTTCAGACGCCGCTTGAAGACCGCGACGCCAGCCAGATCGGCCTCGTCCTGCAAGTCTTCGAGCTCTTCGCGCCACTGCATCTGCTGCATCAGGAAATCAGGGTCATGGACCGTGACTTCCATCGGCAACTCGCGACCGCCCATGGCGAGCAGGTAACGCGCGCGCTTGGGAGGGCTTTTGAGCGTCTGATAGGCTTCGTTGAGGCTGGCTGACTGCTCCAGCGCCAGGCGTTGCTCACGCTCGGAAGCGTCGGCAAAGCGATCTGGATGCACCCCACGCGCCAGTTCACGGTAGCGCGTGGCAAGCTGATCGAGGTCCAGGCGAAAGCTCGGCTGCAGCTCGAATAAAGCGAAATGACAAGGAGTACCCACAAATAGCCTCAGATGTTGAAGCTTTCGCCGCAGCCACATTCACCGCGTACGTTGGGGTTGTTGAACTTGAAGCCTTCGTTCAACCCTTCCTTGACGAAATCGAGCTCGGTGCCGTCCAGGTAGGTCAGGCTTTTCGGGTCGATGATCACTTTCTCGCCGTGACTTTCAAACACCTGATCTTCCGCAACCACCTCGTCGACGAACTCCAGCACATAGGCAAGGCCGGAACAGCCCGTGGTGCGCACACCCAGACGAATCCCCTCACCTTTACCGCGCCCATCCAGGGAGCGTCGCACGTGCCGCGCAGCCGCTTCTGTCATGCTGATAGCCATCGTTGACTCCTTACTCGTCGCCAAATGCTTAGATCAAGCCTTTCTTCTGCTTGTAGTCGCGAACGGCCGCCTTGATGGCGTCTTCTGCGAGTACCGAGCAGTGAATTTTCACCGGCGGCAGGGCCAGTTCTTCGGCCAACTGGGTGTTGCTGATAGTGACAGCCTCATCCAGGGTCTTGCCTTTCATCCATTCGGTCGCCAGGGAACTGGAGGCGATGGCTGAACCGCAGCCGTAGGTCTTGAACTTGGCATCTTCGATAACGCCAGCGTCGTTGACCTTGATCTGCAGGCGCATAACGTCGCCGCACGCCGGGGCGCCGACCATGCCGGTGCCCACATCAGGATCTTGCGCATCCATCTTGCCGACGTTGCGCGGGTTTTCGTAGTGGTCGATGACCTTTTCGCTGTAAGCCATGGTACTGAATCCTCACTCATCAGGGCCGCTCTGGAACCCTGTAGAAACGCCTGCGTTTTCCGCCACGTTCCTACAGAGCTTGGGTGGCGGCTTCTATAGTTAGTGTGCCGCCCACTCGATCTTGGAAATATCGACACCGTCTTTGTACATATCCCACAGCGGCGACAAGGTGCGCAGCTTGGTGACCGCTTCGCAGACTTTCTGCGCTGCGTAGTCGACTTCTTCTTCGGTGGTGAAACGGCCGAACGTAAAGCGGATCGAGCTGTGCGCCAACTCGTCGTTGCGGCCCAGGGCGCGCAGGACGTAGGACGGCTCAAGGGAGGCCGAGGTGCAGGCCGAACCGGACGAAACCGCCAGGTCCTTGAGCGCCATGATCAGCGACTCGCCTTCGACGTAGTTGAAGCTCAAATTCAGGTTGTGCGGTACACGGGCGGTCATGCTGCCGTTGATGTACAGCTCTTCAAGGTTCTCGACCTGCTTGTAGAAACGATCGCTGAGGGCCTTGATGCGCACGTTTTCGGCAGCCATGTCTTCCTTGGCTACGCGGAAGGCTTCGCCCATGCCAACGATCTGGTGGGTCGCCAGGGTGCCCGAACGCATGCCGCGCTCGTGACCGCCGCCGTGCATGGTGGCTTCGATGCGCACGCGCGGCTTGCGGCTGACGTACAGCGCGCCAATGCCTTTGGGGCCGTAGGTCTTGTGGGCCGAGAACGACATCAGGTCGACTTTCAGCTTGGACAGGTCGATCTCGACCTTGCCGGTGGACTGGGCAGCATCGACATGCAGCAACACGCCTTTGGAGCGGGTCAGCTCGCCGATGGCGGCGATGTCGTTGATGGTGCCGATTTCGTTGTTCACGTGGATCACGGAAACCAGGATGGTGTCTTCACGCATCGCCGCTTCGATCATGGCCGGGGTGACGATACCGTCGGTGGTGGGCTCAAGGTAAGTGACCTCAAAACCTTCACGCTCCAGTTGGCGCATGGTGTCGAGGACAGCCTTGTGCTCGATCTTGGTGGTGATCAGGTGCTTGCCCTTGGTCGCGTAGAAATGCGCGGCACCCTTGATTGCCAGGTTGTCGGACTCGGTGGCACCGGAGGTCCAGACGATTTCACGCGGGTCGGCATTGACCAGGTCGGCGACCTGGCGACGAGCATTCTCCACCGACTCCTCGGCTTTCCAGCCGAAAACGTGGGAACGGGAGGCCGGGTTGCCGAAGTTTCCGTCAACCAGCAGGCATTCGCTCATCTTTTGCGCGACACGCGGATCAACCGGGGTGGTCGCTGAGTAATCAAGGTAAATCGGCAATTTCATGGACTTTCTCCTAAATCAGGCTGGCTGGCGTGCCGTTAGCTCTTCGGCTGTCACTCGACGGCGGACGCTTCAATCTTGTCCAGACGCGGCACCTTGGTATTGCATCGGCGCTGGTCCTGACGCTGGGCTACTTCCTGCACCTCACGGCGAGTCACAAGATCAGCCAAGCTGATACCACTCAAAAACTCATGGATCTGCAGGCTCAGGTCACACCACAAGTGGTGCGTCAGGCAGGTGTCGCCGGCATGGCAATCACCCAGGCCCTGGCACTTGGTGGCATCGACGGATTCATTGACCGCGTCGATCACCTGGGCGACCTGGATGCCCTGCATGTCACGGGACAACTGATAACCACCGCCTGGGCCACGCACACTGGAAACCAGGTTGCTGCGGCGTAATTTGGCGAACAGTTGCTCAAGGTAAGACAGGGAAATGCCTTGGCGCTCGGAGATATCGGCCAGGGACACCGGCCCGTTTTGCGCGTGCAAGGCCAGGTCGAGCATGGCGGTCACCGCATATCGGCCTTTTGTAGTCAGTCTCATGGACAAGTACCAAGGTGTTTCAGAATGGGAGCAAGTATGCGATTCCCGAGTATTTAAGTCAACTATAAGACCTAGTACTTTAGTCAGGAATACCCGTAAAAAGGGCGCGCGAATCATAGCAGGATGGGGTGGGATCGAACAGCAAGAACAGGGTCGGGGCTCAACCTCAAGACCAATGGAGGTCAAATGTGGGAGCTGGCTTGCCTGCGATGGCGGCGGATCAGCAGCCCAAAGGGTGACTGGCAGACCGCTATCGCAGGCAAGCCAGCTCCCACAGGGGATTTTATCGGCCTTAAAATCTAGCCAGCCTTGGTGGTGGCGCTTTCGTCCTTGATCTCGGCAAAGTCTTCTTCGCGCAACTCAGGCAGATCCGTCGCACAATAAGGGCTACCCAGATCCTTCAGCGCGCCACACATGCCATCCAGCTTGCCATCCACCGCCTGCAGGTGGTCGAGCAACTGGCCGATGGCGCGGGCCACCGGGTCCGGCATGTCTTCGCTGACGCCATAGGCATCAAAGCCGATTTTCTCGGCCATGGCCTTGCGCTTGGCCTCCTGCTCATCGCTGACTTGCGGCTTGACGATGATGCGCCCAGGAATACCCACTACAGTTGCACCCGGCGGCACCGCCTTGGTGACTACAGCATTGGAGCCGACCTTGGCCCCCGCACCGACGGTGAACGGCCCCAAAACCTTGGCGCCGGCGCCGACTACCACGCCATCTTCAAGGGTCGGATGGCGCTTGCCCTTGTTCCAGGTGGTGCCGCCCAGCGTCACCCCCTGATAGAGGGTCACGTCATCGCCAATTTCGGCGGTTTCGCCAATCACGATGCCCATGCCGTGATCGATAAAGAAGCGACGACCGACCTTGGCCCCCGGATGAATCTCGATCCCGGTCAGCCAGCGACCAAAGTTCGACACCAGGCGCGCCAGCCATTTCCAGCCCATGCCCCACAAGGCGCCGGACAGGCGGTGAATCCAGATCGCGTGCATGCCCGGGTAGCAGGTCAGCACTTCAAAGGCGTTGCGCGCCGCCGGGTCACGGTGGAAAACGCTTTGGATATCTTCTCGCAAACGCTCGAACATTTTTAATCCTTCCGCTCAAGAAGCTCGCCACGGGCCGCTTTCTGGGTTTCCGTGAGGATGCCACGCAATATATTCATCTCTGCCCGGCTGACCGAGCTGCGCCCGTAAAGCCTTCGCAGGCGCGCCATCAAGTGCCGTGGTTTTTCCGGGTCAAGGAACTCGATGGCGACCAGGGTTTGCTCCAGGTGCTCATAGAACCGCTCCAGCTCATCCATCGTGGCCAACTCGCCACTTTTGGTGGACGCGACCTCGTCCTTCTCCATCTTGCTCGGCTGGCCTTGCGCTGCCAGCCAGGCCATGCGCACTTCATAGCTCAGCACCTGCACCGCCGCCCCGAGGTTCAGCGAGCTGAATTCGGGGTCGGATGGGATGTGCACGTGAAAATGACAGCGCTGCAACTCGTCATTGGTCAGGCCGGAGTCTTCACGGCCAAATACCAAGGCGATTTCAGCGCCGCCGGCCGCCTCTTCGACCACTTTGGCTCCACATTCACGGGGATCGAGCAGCGGCCAGGGGATGCGCCGGTCGCGGGCGCTGGTGCCGAGCACCAGGTTGCAGCCCACCAGAGCGTCTTCCAGAGTGGCGACGACCTGGGCTTTTTCCAGGATGTCATTGGCGCCAGAGGCGCGCGCATCGGCTTCGTGGTGCGGGAACACCCGCGGTTCCACCAGCACCAGGCGCGTCAGCCCCATGTTTTTCATGGCCCGCGCCACCCCGCCGATATTGCCGGGGTGACTGGTATTAACGAGGACGACACGAATGTTTTGCAGCAAGGGAGGCGCTCGCGGACACGGGAAAGGGGAGCAAATCTTACAGAACAGCCTAAGGTTATGCCATGAAAGCGAACGCCATCCTTCACCTGAAGAAAGTTTCTGCTAGAATGCTCGGCTTTCTTTAACAACCTTAGGTGACACATCCATGCAGCCCATGCTGAATATCGCGCTGCGCGCCGCCCGCAGCGCCAGTGAATTGATCTTCCGCTCCATCGAGCGCCTGGATACCATCAAGGTCGACGAAAAAGACGCCAAGGATTATGTATCCGAGGTGGATCGCGCCGCCGAACAGAAAATCATCGACGCTCTGCGCAAGGCCTACCCTACCCACGGCATCCTCGGCGAAGAAACCGGCCTGCACAAAGGCAGCGGCGAAGGCGAAGACTACCTGTGGATCATCGACCCACTGGATGGCACCACCAACTTCCTGCGCGGCATCCCGCACTTTGCCGTGAGCATTGCCTGCAAATACCGTGGTCGCCTGGAACACGCCGTGGTCCTGGACCCGGTTCGCCAGGAAGAATTCACCGCCAGCCGTGGCCGTGGCGCCCAGCTGAACGGTCGCCGCCTGCGCGTCAGCGGCCGCACCAGCCTGGACGGCGCCCTGCTGGGCACCGGCTTCCCGTTCCGTGACGACCAGATGGATAACCTGGAAAACTACCTGGGCATGTTCCGCGCCCTGGTTGGCCAGACCGCCGGCATCCGCCGCGCCGGTGCCGCCAGCCTGGACCTGGCGTATGTGGCCGCTGGTCGTTTTGATGCGTTCTGGGAGTCGGGCCTGTCCGAGTGGGACATGGCCGCAGGCGCCCTGCTGATTCAAGAAGCCGGCGGCCTGGTGAGCGACTTCACCGGCGGTCACGACTTCCTGGAGAAGGGTCACGTGGTTGCAGGCAACACCAAATGCTTCAAGGCAGTCCTGACGGCGATCCAGCCGCACCTGCCGGCTTCGCTGAAGCGTTAAGCGAGCGAGCACAAAAAAGCACCCCGAGGGGTGCTTTTTTTATGCCCGGGATTTGGGCATGCCTCGATTCCAGCGACAACACAAATCAACTGTGGGAGCGGGCTTGCCCTAATGCCAGTCAGTTAAGAAATTGACTTCTCCGCCAAGCAATAATAGAAACGGGCTCTGTTTTTATGAGTTCGTTTCATGCCCCTCCAAAACGATC
>NZ_JBWKWY010000008.1:0-167411 GCF_059422465.1 Pseudomonas sp. GW821-FHT01D09 | reverse complement strand
CCCCCCCCCCCCCCCCCCCCCCCCCCCCCCCCCCCCTCCCCCCCCCCCCCCCCCCCCCCCCCCCCCCCCCCGCTCCCACATTTGATCTGCGCTGCTTTGAGCATTGCGTTCGCTTAACTGATCGGCATTAGGGCTTGCCCGCTCCCACACAAGCCCGCTCCCACATTTGTTTGTGTTCAGCCAGCAACAACCTGGGCGTCCATCTTCTGGCGCAGGCTCAGCGGGCGCATATCGGTCCACACTTCTTCGATATAGGCCAGGCACTCTTTCTTCATCCCACTTTTACCCACGGTGCGCCAGCCTTCTGGCACGGCCTTGTAGTCGGGCCAGATGGAATACTGTTCTTCATGGTTGACCACTACCTGGAACAGGATGTCTTCGCGGTCAAATACTGAGGTCATTGCGGTTCTCCGTCACTTAAAGGCTGCCACGCACTGCGCGTGGCTGATGTATGTAGGAACGTACAACGGCGCAGGAAAATTAGAGGCTGGCCACCGCCGCCGCCACCGCCCGCCCGAAGAGTTCTGCCACGCGGTCGATTTCTGCGGCGGTGATGACCAACGGCGGCAGGAAACGCACCACACTGCCATGGCGCCCACCCAGCTCCAGGATCAACCCGCGCTTGAGGCATTCGCGCTGTACCAACGGCGCCAGTTGCCGATGGACCGGCGGGTGGCCCTGGACATCGGGCGTGCCGCTCGGGTTCACCAGTTCCACACCCAGCATCAGGCCGCGCCCGCGGATATCCCCCAGGTGCGGGAAGTCCCGTTGCAGGAGGCGCAGGTGTTCAGCCAGGCGCTCACCCATGGCCGCCGCGTGGTCAGCCACCTTGTGCTCCTTGAGGTAGCGCATCACCGCCGAGCCCGCCGCCATGGCCATCTGATTGCCACGGAAGGTCCCGGCATGGGCGCCCGGCAGCCAGGTGTCGAGCCACTGGCGATACACCACCACCGCCAGCGGCAAGCTGCCGCCAATGGCTTTGGACAGCACCACCACATCAGGCACAATGCCAGCATGTTCAAAGGCAAACATCTTGCCGGTGCGCCCGAAACCGCTCTGGATCTCGTCGACGATCAACGCCACCCCGGCCTGCTCGGTAATCCGCCGCAGGCCGCGCAGCCAGTCGAGGTCGGCCGGGATCACGCCGCCTTCGCCCTGCACCACTTCAACGATCACCGCCGCCGGCAGCAACACCCCGGCCTCCGGGTCATTGAGCAGGTTTTCCAGGTAATGCAGGTTGACCTTGACCCCCTCGGCCCCACCCAGGCCGAACGGGCACCGGTAGTCGTAAGGGAATGGCAAGAATTGCACGCCATTGGCCAGCAAGGCCCCCAACGGCTTTTTCGGCCCCAGGCTGCCCATCAGGCTCAACGCGCCCTGGCTCATGCCGTGGTAACCGCCCTGGAACGACAGCACCGTGCTGCGCCCCGTGGCGGTGCGCACCAGTTTCAGCGCCGCTTCCACCGCATCGGTGCCGGTGGGGCCGCAAAACTGGATCTTTGCCTCCCGCGCCAGTTCCACGGGCAACAGGCTGAACAGGTCCTGCACAAACTGGTCCTTGACCGGTGTGGTCAAGTCCAGGGTATGCAGGGGCAATTCGTCCAGCAGCACCTGCTGGATCGCCTCGATCACCACCGGATGGTTATGCCCCAGGGCCAATGTTCCGGCCCCGGCCAGGCAGTCGATAAAGCTGCGACCCTCAACGTCCTCGACATAAATGCCCTTGGCCCGCTTGAGCGCCAGGGGGATGCGCCGCGGGTAGCTGCGGGCATTGGACTCCTGCAGGCGCTGGCGGGCCAGCAGCGGTGATTCATCGAACTGGTACAGCGTTTCCACCGGAGTCGGGCTGGCCGACACCTGCAACTCTTCAATGCGACTGGTAGCGACTGACATCTCTAGATCCCTCAATACGCGAATGATGGTGACCAAACTGCCAACCCGTTGATGTGGCGTGCACACGGGTTTCCTGTTCTGGAAACGCTTCAGCGGCGCGGGGATTTACACCAGCGCCTGCGAAAAACCGGCAAATAGCCGGTCACTCGCCGGCGCTGGTGTACTTTTCATTCAACGCATAAAGAATCGCGCAGGTCTCGATATCGAGCTGCCCACGATAGTCGGCGGGCCGGAAGTGCATCTGGAAGGCCCGCACCCGCTGCTCGAACGCCTGGCGGTTTTTTGCCGGGGCGTAGCCATAGCGCTGGAAGGCCCGTTCGACCTCCACCTCCTGGGGCAACCCCAGGCGAAAGCGCCGCACATAGGCATTTTTGACCTCTTCATCGAACCAGGCGCCAATGCCGGCCTCGAACAAATCGTGCCAGGGCAAGCGTGGCCCCGGGTCACTTTTGCGCCAGAACGCCACATCCGCATGGCCGACGATATCCCTGGCGCCGATCTGCGGATGACGGGCGCAAATATCGCGGATCAGGGCGATCAGCACGGCGATCTGCTCCAGGTCATAGGCCGGAAAGGTCAATACACCGCCCTCATCGCGGGCCAGATTGACGATCTCGATGCCGATGGAAC
The DNA here is from genome assembly GCF_059422465.1 of Pseudomonas sp. GW821-FHT01D09. NCBI lineage: Bacteria > Pseudomonadati > Pseudomonadota > Gammaproteobacteria > Pseudomonadales > Pseudomonadaceae > Pseudomonas > Pseudomonas sp. GW821-FHT01D09. The sequence goes on along the minus strand of NZ_JBWKWY010000008.1, from coordinate 164,888 downwards.
GACTGTTGACGTTATCGCGGCCCGCCCAATGGCTGGCGCCCGCATGCCAGGCCCGCTGGCGCTCGTCCACCAACTGGAACACCCGCAGTTCGTCGTAGCCGGCGTTTCGGTAGCTGGCCTCACGGGGATCGGGCAACAGGTAATGGGCGCTGACACCCAGCTGCGTCAGGGTGCGCAGGGAGGAGGCAAAGGGCGCGGCGGTGTAATGCACCACCAACTGGCGCACGGCTTCGCCATTGCGCGCATTAAAATCCTTGGCGGGATAAGTGGAATCGATGACCAACATAAGCGCTGTCCTTTTCAATACAGGCTGAGTCATTCAGCCGGCAAACCTGCAAACACAAAAATTAACGCCATCCTGAAGCGTCGGGCCTGAGGATGGCGGTAGTTATGTGTGTGCAAGCAAGGATCAGCGGCGCAACGGCATCCCCAGATCGACCCGCAGGCCGTCGGGCTGACTGTCGAAGACCAGGGAACAGGAACAGCGCTGGACAATCGCCTGCACAATGGCCAGGCCCAGGCCACAACCGCCGCTGTTGCCATTGCGCCAGAAACGCTCGGTCAGGTGCTGCAGGTCTTCGCTGGAGATCGGCGCGCCATGGTCGCGCACGCGGAACACCACTTGATGGCCCTGGGTAAACACGCTCAATTGCACCCGCGTCTCGGCCGGGGTATGGCGCAGGGCGTTATCCAACAGGTTGCGCAAGGCGGCAACTGCCAGGCCCACGGGCATTTCCACCGGGTTATCGGGCAGGTTGTCCGGCAGGACCAGGTCGATACGCCGGTTGTCGCCGGCATGGGCGTCCTGGATCGCCAGGCGCGCCACTTGCTCGGCGCTGGACTGCAAACCGTCGTCAAACGACAAGCTGCCCTCGACCCGCGCCAGCAGCAGCAATTGCTCCAGGGTGCGATGCAGGCGGTCGGCGCCCTCCTCGGCATGGGCCAGGGATTGGTCACGGGCGGCGCCGTCGGTCATGCGCGCCACTTGCAGGTGGGTCTTGATCGCCGTGAGCGGGCTGCGCAGCTCGTGGGCGGCATCGCCGGTCAGCCGGCGCTCGCGTTCGATGGTCTTGGCGATGCGTTGCAACAGTTGGTTCTGGGTGTCGAGCAACGGCTTGAGTTCGCTGGGCAACGGGTGAATCTGCAAGGGCTCAAGGGAGTCGGCGCTGCGGCGCATCAAGGCGTCGCGCATGCGGTTGAGCGGCACCAGGCTCTGGCCGATCCCCAGCCACAACAGGCACAGGCAGCCGAGCAGGGCCACGCCCACCGGCACCGAGGCCGCCAGCAGGATCGACAGGTTCAACGCCTCGCGCTCTACCTGGCGATCCGCCGTGGTGATGAACAAATCGCCACGGGCCAGGGTAAAGCTGCGCCAGGCGGCACCGTCGATGATCTGGTCGCGAAAGCCACTTTGCCGGGATTCCAGGCCCTGGTCCGGGGTGTTGTGGTTACGGGCCAGGATTTCGCCACGCAATGAGCTGACCTGGCACGCCATGCCACCCGGCACATTCAGTTGCTCGGCGCCAAAACGCTTGCCCTCGCCCACGCTGGCCAGGCCCGGCATCTGCTCCATCAGCCCGGCCACCATGCGCGCCGAAGCCACCAGGCGCTGGTCCAGGGAAAACATCATCTGATTGCGCAGGTCGTTGAGCATCCAGGCCGCCGCCAGCACCCAGATCAGCACAAAAGCAGCGCCCAACTTGAAGGTCAGGCGCAGACGCAGGCTCATCACGAGGCGTCCTCTCCACCGCCCGCCGGGCCCAGGCGATAGCCCAGGCCGCGCACGGTTTCGACAATGCCGTTGCCCAACTTGCGGCGCAGGTGGTGGATATGCACGTTCAAGGCGTTGCTTTCCAATTCATCGTTGAAGCCATAGACGCTGTCCTTGAGCTGCTCGCTGGACAGCACCCGGCCACGGTTGTGCAGCAGGGCCTGCAACAGGGCCTGTTCGCGACGCGACAGGTCCACGGGCTGGCCACCCAGCAGGGTTTCGCGGCTGCTGGGGTTGTAGCTCAGCCGGCCATGTTCGATCAGGTTGACGCTGCGCCCGGCCACCCGGCGCAACAGGGTTTGCAGGCGCGCGGCCAGTTCGCGCAGGTCGAAGGGCTTGAGCAGGTAGTCATCGGCACCGGCTTGCAGGCCATCGACACGGTTGGTCACCGAATCCCGCGCGGTGAGGATCAACACCGGAATCTCCAGGCCCGCGCTACGCTGTTGCTGCAGCAGTTTCAGGCCGTCTTCATCCGGCAGGCCGAGGTCGAGCACCATGATGTCGAACTCCGCCGCCTTGAGCATCGCCCGCGCGGCGGCGGCCGTGGCTACGCGCTCGACCGTAAAGCCCTGGGCGCCGAGACCGGCAACGATGCCACTGGCGATCAGGTCATCGTCTTCACAGACCAGTACGTGCATGCTGAACCCTTTGCAAAAATGCTGATTGAAAGGTGGGCGGATTAAGCGTGCATTATGCAGGCAAAAGATCCGCGCTCCGAAAATCCCTACACTCTAGAATATAGCCCGGTTAATCATCGGTTAATCAGCACCCCACATTGTGTGCTCCACTTGCATCGAACTAAGGCTTGACCATGCGGCATCTGTTTATCTTCCTGCTGGTATTTTTCACTGGATTGGCCCAGGCCGCGCCTGGCAGCAATCCGTTCGAGACCAAAACCGAATTCCTCCCGGTGGGCAAGGCCTTCACCTTCACCTCCGAGCGCCTGGCTTCCGGTGAAACCCAGCTGTATTGGCAGATTGCCGATGGTTATTACCTGTACCAGCAACGCATGAAGTTCGAGGGCCTGGCCGAGCAACCGGTGTTGCCCCAGGGCGAGGCCCATAGCGACGAGTTCTTTGGTGAGCAACAGGTGTATCGCCAGGGCCTGGAAGTGAAGCTCCCGGCCGGCGCCACCGGCCAGGTGAAACTGGGCTGGCAGGGCTGTGCCGATGCCGGCCTGTGCTACCCGCCGCAATCGCTCACCGTGGACCTGGGCGGCAACCCCTCCGTGGCCGCCACCGCCGAAGCCCAGGATGAAAGCCTGGCCAGCGGCCTGCAACAACGCAGCCTGGGCTGGAGCCTGCTGGTGTTCTTTGGCCTGGGCCTGTTGCTGGCGTTTGCCCCCTGTTCGCTGCCGATGCTGCCGATCCTGGCTGGCCTGGTGGTGGGCAGCGGTGCCAGCCCACGCCGTGGTTTTGCCATGGCCACCAGTTATGTGGTGTGCATGGCCCTGGTGTATGCCGCCCTCGGCGTGCTGGCCGCGCTGGCCGGCAGCAACCTGGCCGCGCTGCTGCAAACCCCGTGGATCCTCGGCAGCTTTGCCGCCTTGTTTGTGATTCTCTCCCTGCCGATGTTCGGTTTCTTTGAACTGCAATTGCCGGCTTTCCTGCGCGATCGCCTGGACAACGCCACCCGCCAGCAACGTGGCGGCAGCCTGGTCGGCGCCGGGGTGCTCGGCGCCTTGTCCGGCCTGCTGGTGGGCCCGTGCATGACCGCCCCCCTGGCCGGCGCCCTGCTGTATATCGCACAAAGCGGCAATGCCCTGCACGGCGGCCTGATCCTGTTTGCCATGGGCATCGGTATCGGTGTGCCCCTGCTGTTGCTGGTGACGGTGGGCAATCGCTTCCTGCCCAAACCGGGCAACTGGATGAATGTGCTCAAGGGCGTGTTTGGCTTCCTGTTCCTCGCGACCGCCGTGTTGATGATTCGCCCGGTCGTCGACGAAAGCCTGTGGCTCGGCCTGTGGGGCGTACTGGCCCTGGTCATGGCCTACTGCGGCTGGAGCCTGGCCCGCGAGTACGGGCTGGTCGCCAGGGCCCTGGGTGCCGGTTCCCTGGTCCTGGGGTTGTGGGGCGCGATCCTGGTGATCGGCGCCGCCGGTGGTAGCGATGATCTCTATCAGCCGCTCAAGGTTTTCGGCGGCTCGCCGGTCGCTGGCGCGCCGAGCGCCCATGACAGCTTTATCACCGTCAACGATCCGATAGCCCTGCAAGCCCAGCTCGACAGCGCCAAGGCCCAGGGCCAATGGGTGCTGCTGGACTACTACGCCGACTGGTGCGTATCGTGCAAGATCATGGAAAAACAGGTGTTCGGCAAAGCCGAAGTGCTGGACGCCCTGAAGAACGTGCGCCTGCTGCGCCTGGACGTCACCGCCGACAACGCCGCCAGCCGCGAACTGCTGGGCCGCTACAAAGTCCCCGGCCCACCGAGCTTTGTGTGGATCGGCCCGGACGGTGAAGAGCGCCGCGCCCAACGCATCACTGGCGAAGTGGATGCCGCCGCCTTCCTGCAACGCTGGACCCAGACCCGGGACGCCCGCTGATGCTGACCTTGACCATCGGCACCTTCGCCATCGCCTTGAACCACCTGCTGCTGATCAGTGCGCTGATCCTCGCCACCCTGGTGGGCTGGCGCGTGGCCAAGCGAGGCGGTGAAAACCCCGAATCCGTGCTGTTCAGCCTGTTCCTGCTGGGCATGCTCAGTGCGCGTATCGGTTTTGTGCTGATGTACTGGTCGTACTACCGCGACGACCCGCTGCAGATCGTCGACCTGCGCGACGGCGGTTTCCTGGCCTGGCCTGGGGTGATCGTGCTGATCATCGCCACCCTGCTGTGGAGCTGGCGCCGCCCGGCCCTGCGCAAACCGCTCACGGCCGGTGTGGTCAGCGGCCTGGCCTTCTGGGCGCTGGCCAGTTTCTCGTTGAATATCTACGAAAAAGGCACGCGCCTGCCGGATATCGCCCTGCGCAATGCCGATGGCGAAACCGTGCAACTGGCCGACTACCAGGGCGGCCCGCTGGTGATCAACCTGTGGGCCACCTGGTGCCCGCCCTGCCGACGGGAAATGCCGGTGCTGGAAAACGCCCAGAAACAACGGCCGGATGTGACCTTCCTGTTCGTCAACCAGGCCGAAAGCATGCAAAGCGTCAGCACCTACCTGGCCACCCAGGGCCTGAACCTGGACAACGTGCTGTTCGACGCCAGCGGCCGCCTGGGCCAGGCCGTGGGCTCCATGGCCCTGCCCACCACCCTCTTCTATCAAGCCGATGGCCGGCTGATCAACAGCCACCTGGGCGAGTTGTCCCAGGCCAGCCTGGCCCGCGCCATGGAATCTTTCGCCCCCACGGACTCGACTGCCGCCAAGACGGCCCCTGCAAGGAAACCCTTATGCCCCACCTCCGCCACCTGCTGACCCTACTGCCCCTGACCCTCGCCGCCAGCCTCGCCCATGCCGAAGAATGGCCGGCACCGATCAAACAGATCGAAGCCAAGGGTGCCAAGATCATCGGTAGCTTCGATGCACCGGGCGGGCTCAAGGGCTATGCCGCGCAATACCAGAACCGCGGCATGGCGCTGTACCTGACCGCCGACGGCCAGCACGTGCTGGCCGGCAACCTGTACGACGCCAAGGGCAATGACCTGAGCACCGCGCCCCTGGAAAAGCTGGTCTACGCCCCCATGGCCAAGGAAATCTGGGCCAAGATGGAGCAGAGCAGCTGGATCCAGGACGGCGATAAAAATGCGCCGCGCACCGTCTACCTGTTCAGCGACCCCAACTGCCCCTACTGCAACATGTTCTGGGAACAGGCGCGGCCTTGGGTCAAGGCCGGCAAGGTGCAATTGCGCCACATCATGGTGGGGATTATCCGCGAGGACAGCCCGGGCAAATCGGCGGCGCTGCTGGCCAGCAACGATACGGCCAAGGCCCTGGAAGAACATGAGTCGGCGGGTAAAGCCAGCAAGCTCAAGGCACTGAACAAGATCCCCGCCCAGATCCAGGCCAAGCTCGATGCCAATATGAAGCTGATGGAGGAGCTGGAGTTGTCGGCCACCCCGGCGATTTTCTATCTGGATGACAAGGGTCAGTTGCAGCAACAGCAAGGGGCGCCGTCGCCGGATAAGTTGGGGAAAATCCTTGGCAGCAAATGACTCGGGCTAACCACAGGCAACCCACAAGAATGCCCGCACAAAGCGGGCACTCTTGTGTCTCGTCGAGCCAATATAGAGTGGTCGATTCCCAGCTTTCGCTCACCCCTTTTCTGTAGGGCGAGTATCAGCTCAATGACGATAAGTTTCGCCACCATGCCAGATCGTTAGCGAATCAATCGCTCCATGCCCAAGGCTCAAAGCATCAATACGTACTATTTTCGCTCCGTTTTCGGCCTGGAAATCCACCCATGTTCTTGTCAGTGCTTCACGGGTTCCAAGTAACTGATTACTCTCACCGTAGAACCTGAACGTAGCCGTACGGGGTCCGATATTTGAATAACCAAATCTCACCCGCGCACATCTGAATTTAAACTTCAGTCGTGATAACTGCATTACATTAGTGGTTCCACCGCATTGCAATGCCAATGCCTTGCCCTCGATCATTCCTGGCATCAATTCTCCGTCAGTTCTGACCGGGTGAAGCCCAATGCCTTGGGGAGACGATGCAGGCAATTCAAAATCCAATAGACGAGTCTTGATGACACTGCCTGGCCCCAGATACTCCTGGTCTGGATAATGCTCAAAATCGTCAAAGTCGCTTTTGTAATTGGCCCGAATACTCAATTCCAGTATCGGAAATACCACCGCTTCACTTTCACGGGTACTGCCATCGGCAGTCACCTTACAGGTAAAGATCAGGGAGCTGAGATCCTTCAAGAGTTCAAGATCAAAACGCTTCAACGCCTTTTTCAAACCCGCCCCCACTTCCCCTGCCGTCACCCCCTCGCCCAAGTAAACGTTGATCGTATAAGGGCGGCTATTCGTTTGAGTTCCGACGCCCCTAAGCCATATTTTCTGGTTCGGCAAGATAAACCACCAGGGCTCAACCCTGATGTCCGCATCCCCGGTAAAGGTGCGCAAATCCAGGATGCCATTGGTCGCCTGTGGCACCACCGGCGTCGGCAAACGCACCGGCACACTGATCTGCAAATCAAGGTCCGCAGAAGTCGCCACTTTGCACAGGCTGGTGACGGTGTAGTGGATCTTTACCGTCTTGCCGCTCCCATGGATCACCGCTTCCCGAGGTATATGGAAGTCCACGTATTGCGGGTCGTTATTGCCTGGCTTCGACATCAGCGGCAAGCACGTACCGTCCGAGCGTTTCCAGCACACGCTGATCTCATGGCTGGCACTCATGCGCTCATACGCTACCCGTACCGTCACACCCTCCCGACCGTTGTACACCGTCAGTTGGGAACCCACCGCCTCGCGCACCGTTGGGGCTGTGAGTACCCAGTCTTCCTGGACAACCTCCAGGCTCAACACGGGGAATGTCTTCGCGCTGTCCCTGTCCAACTCACCGTTGAAATTCACCGCAAAATGCACCTGGAGATCACTGCAATCGGCCAGTGCCTGCAACGCCAGGCGCGGCAGCTGCGCACTGACGCCACTGTCCAGCCACTCTTCGGTGACCGGTTCACCTTCCAACACCTCAAAGCGGTAGGGGCTGCCATCTTCCTGCTCGCCCGTTACCCACAACCAGCACGCTTGCCCCAAGGCCATATAGTCCCATACCACCACCAAGGCAGTGGCATCGCCGCTAAACGTATTGAGGTCCAAAACATTACCGGTTGATTGCTCCACCCTTGGCGTCGGCAAGCCACTGAGACCTAAAACCTCGACCTCCCTCGCAGGCGATTGCCACTCACTGCCATCGCAGCGCATCACGCGGTAGGCCAGCAGGATGGGCTGGTTGAAATTGGCACTGATGGCAGAAGGCGGCACCCAAAACTCAAGACTGGCCTCATCCGCCACCTGCTGACATTCCAACGCTGGCGAACCCGGCCCCGGCGTGCCGCTAAACGTTGGGCACACCCGATCCCCTGGGCACATATGCTCGTAGGCCACCTGAAGATGTGCGCCCTCCACGGTATTGATCGGGTTAACCACCCAACCGTGGGTACCGTCGTCAACCGATTCGACGAGATGAGGGGCTGTCAGCTCCAGATGAGGCTCGGTCTGCAGCGTCAGTAAAAGCGAAGGGAACATGCGGTAAACCGGGCGCCCCGTTTTACGCGGAAGGAACTCCACATAGAAGACGATATACAACTCACTGTCATGCTTGAGCCTGGCCAGCTTCTCCCGTGACAGGGCCCTGCTCCAGCCATTGCGAACATCTTCCTCGGTTACCGGTGAGTCGGTAAAAAAGTTCCACCTGGCTTTTGAGCCATCGGCATAAGTGCCCCCGATATACACATCGACACGTTGCGTCGGATCAATAAAAGCCCAGGGTGCGACATAAAGAATCGGGTCTTTACAGCACAACCGGGAAAGATCCAGGATCTTGTCATATGCCTGGAGAACCTGGGGTGCAGGCAAGTTGGAGGGGAGCGGGATTCTCACCACACCTTCAAGCGACGCAAAAACCTCGTCCTCCCGAGTCACGGTGTAGGAAAAAAGTGCAAAGTTATCCAGGCGCATCCCTACGTACAACGGCGGAACATGGAAATCGACACACCCGTCTTCCACGCCATACTGGGGTGCAATGGGCGCGTCATCACCAAAGGTGGACTCCCAACGCAGGGTGATCAGGTCCGTGCTCTGCATATCGTCGTAACAGACACGGACTGTGGCCCCCGCCAACAACTTGAGTGGATCGACCTGGCCCGAGCCATCAGCCTCGACCAGGATCGGAGCAGGCAAGTGCAGGGACTTATCAACCAACAGCAGCACCGTCGTACGCGGATGAAACTCGTGGGCGTTTTCGGGCAGTTGGGTTTCGTAGATCGGGTCGACCGGTACCGGCGGCTTGGGGGCGGTGCCATCAAAGATCACAGCGATATGAAGGGTCAGTGCCGAATAGTCCTCGCGACGTGCCATCCAGCTGCGTGACAGCTTGAACTCAAAGACATGCCCCTCATGGGCTTCGGCCTCCGTGACCACATAGTCCCGCGCCACCCAGCTAAACGCGAACGGCGGCTTGTGCTGATCACCGGCCACATTGATAAACAACCGCTGCTTGGCCTGGATCATCGGCCAAGCCTTAAGGCGGATAATCTCATCGCCCCTGAAGGTCTTCATATCCAGTTTCCAGGTGCTCTGGACATACTTGGCATGCTCGAACACCGGCAGCGACTCCTTGAGGTCCTCCTCCCTGATCTGCTGGACCTCCAACTCCAGCACCAACGATTCCTTCAACTGGCCTGCCACCCTCGCGGTGTACCAGACCAAAACCGTATGCCCAATGCTGGTACTGACCCACTGCCATGGAATGGGAATATCGATGCTGCCGCTGGTACTGCCCGGATAGGCAATAGGCTCGAATACAGGCTCATCCTGGTCCTTGATCGCCCAATACACGGTGATGGGTGTGGTGCCCATCCCCGCAAAAGCAATGGTCGCGGCCGTGCCGTCACGCGCTTTAATGGGGTCCAGGGTATTGTTATTGATGGCGTAGTGGATCTGCGGAACGGGCAATTCGACGGCAACTTCGGCATCTGGCCCGACAGCAGCCGATGGCGAACGTTGGGGGGTGGTTTTTTTAACCATGACAAGACCTCCTGTCCAAGGAAAGATAACCAGCAGGCCTGGCTGACAGGCCAAAAACTGCAGTTATCTAGCCTTGGAAACAGGCGTCTTGCCTACTGTCATAATTGACAGTTCAACCACTGGGAACGCACATAATCGACCAACGGTGCACGGTTCCGGCACTGAATCGGCCCATAAAAAACGCCCGCACAAGGCGGGCATCAGGTCACTCAGGAGGCGGTCACAACTGTCTGACCCGCAGATCATCAAGGCCGTAGTCGTTCCCATATCCAGTGGCAACATGGCTGTACAGCTCAAGTTTCACGGTCTGCGCTTGGGCAACAAACACCCCCTTGTACGTCAACCAATTCGTACCCGTGATCTCCACAGGTCCCACCAGCGTCTGCCCTGCAGCCAACAAAGAAAGTCTCGGCAGTGGACGCACTTCATTCATCCCTTTGATCAAGATGCTGAACTCATAGCGTGTATTGACCTTAAGACCCGTGACATTCTTCCACAGGACAACCCCCTCTGATTTATCGGTATACGTATTGTTGAGCAAATACGGATTGGATCCGGTTCTATCAATCTGTAAGTCTCGCGGGTCAGAGGCTGCCGGGCCCCGCATCCAGCCATTCCAGTCATCACGATCAAAAGTGGTCAAATCATCAAAAACTGTTTTTACCAGCAACACCAGTGGCAAGAACTGCACTGCGTCACTTTCACGGGTACTGCCATCGGCCGTCACCTTGCAGGTAAACGTCAACTGGCTGTCATCCTTGAGTAACTCAAGCTCGACTCGCCTCAAAACATCTTTCAAACCGGCAGTGAGCTCGCCTGCCGTCACCTCTTTACCCAGGTAAATATTGAAGTGGTAAGGGCTGCCATCCTTGCGCGTCCCGGTCCCCCGTAGCCACACCTTCTGACCTGGCAAGATAAACCACCAGGGCTCAACCCTGATGTCCGCATCCCCAGTAAAGGTGCGCAAATCCAGGATGCCATTGGTCGCCTGTGGCACCACCGGCGTCGGCAAACGCACCGGCACACTGATTTGCAAATCAAGGTCCGCAGAAGTCGCCACTTTGCACAGGCTGGTGACGGTGTAGTGGATCTTTACCGTCTTGCCGCTCCCATGGATCACCGCTTCCCGGGGAATATGGAAATCCACGTATTGCGGGTCGTTATTGCCTGGCTTAGACATCAGCGGCAGGCATGTACCGTCCGAGCGTTTCCAGCACACGCTGATCCCATGGCTGGCACTCATGCGCTCATACGCTACCCGTACCGTCACACCCTCCCGGCCGTTGTACACCGTCAGTTGGGAACCCACCGCTTCGCGCACCGTTGGGGCGTTGAGCACCAGGTCTTCCTGGACAACCTCCAGGCTCAACACGGGGAATGTCTGCGCACTGCCCCGGTCCAACCGGCCGTTGAAATTCACCGCAAAATGCACCTGGAGATCACTGCAATCGGCCAGTGCCTGCAACGCCAGGCGCGGCAGCTGCGCACTGACACCACTGGCCAGCCACTCTTCGGTGACCGGCTCACCTTCCAACACCTCAAAGCGGTAGGGGCTGCCATCTTCCTCCTCGCCTGTGATCCACATCCAGCACGCTTGCCCCAAGGCCATATAGTCCCATACCACCACCAAGGCAGTGGCATCGCCGCTAAACGTATTGAGGTCCAAAACATTACCGGTTGATTGCTCCACCCTTGGCGTCGGCAAGCCACTGAGACCTAAAACCTCGACCTCCCTCGCAGGCGATTGCCACTCACTGCCATCGCAGCGCATCACGCGGTAGGCCAGCAGGATGGGCTGGTTGAAATTGGCACTGATGGCAGAAGGCGGCACCCAAAATTCAAGACTGGCCTCATCCGCCACCTGCTGACACTCCAACACTGGCGACCCCGACCCTGGCGTGCCGATAACCGTTGGGCACACCCGGTCCCCTGGACACATAAACTCGTAGGCCACCTGAAGATGTGCGCCGTCTACCGTGTTCACCGGGTTGAGTACCCAGCCGTCGGCGCCGCAGTCCACGGACTCGACCAGATGGGGCGCGGTCAGTGCCAGATGGGGTTCGGTGAGCAACGTCGTAACAAGGCCCGGAAACCCAATGTAAGTAGGATTCGGACCCGTACTGGGGCGAAACGCTACATAAAAATACGCATACAGTTCACTGCCATGCTTGAGCGCTGCCAGATCGGCTCGAGGCAGAGCCCTACTCCAGCCATTACGCACTTCGTCCGCCGTGACCGCCTCGTTACGGTAGTAAGTACGCCTGAATCGCGAACCGTCGATATATTCCCCAGCAACATAAAGCTCGACCACATTGGTCGTGGCGATAAATGCCCAAGGCTCGACATGGATAACCGGGTCATCGCAGCACAGTAGAGCCAGATCCAGAACGTCCTTGTGCATGCCTAAAAAGAGTGGGGAAGGTGCATTCGAGGGCCGATCAATGACAACGGCCCCTGCCGCCGAAGGGGGATACGCCTGGCCATCTACCGTTACGATGTAAGAGAACGAGATGGGGGCAATGCTGATGTTTATCCCCACGTATTGCGCAGGAATCACAAAATCGACAAACCCGGCCTCGACTCCATCCTGAGCGCTGACAGGAGCGTACTCCCCACCAGAGATAGGCCAACGGACCGTAATCCGGTGACTCGGAGTCATCTCCTCATAGCGGACCCGAATGGTAGCTCCCGCCACCAATTTCAGCGAATCGACTTTCAGTGCTCCCTCAGCCTCAACGAGGATGGGGGCAGGCAGCTCAAGAGGTGGCAATGTACCTGACATAATGAAAACTCCTTTTCAATGGCCGTTTTGCCAGAGGCTTAAGCCTTACGCCCCATTGGCACTGGCCTAGCAAACGCCCAAAAAAAGTAATTTTCTACTGTCAGAATTCACAGTTTGCATGGAAAAGTGGCGCCGCTGCCTGCTCAGCACAGCAGCCCCACTCCTGCTTAGAGTCCCTCCAGCTCCGCCATCAAATCACTCAACCGGTCCACCGTGCCGGCACTGATCTCATGGGCCGCCAAGCCCTCGATATAGCTCGCCAGCTCGGCCACCGTGCTGCACTCGAACATCGCCCGCAGCGGTACATCCTGTTGCAGGCTCTTCTGCACCCGCGAGGCGATTTGTGTGGCCAGCAACGAATGCCCACCCAGCTCGAAGAAGTTATCCAGCACGCCCACCTGCCCGACCTTCAGGACCTCGGCCCAGATCGTGGCCAGGGTCTGCTCCAGTTCGCTGCGCGGCGCCAGGTAGTCCTGGCTGTGCAGTTGGCCGATCTCCAGGGCCGGCAGGGCCTTGCGGTCGAGCTTGCCGTTGGCGTTCAGCGGCAGGCGCTCGAGCCACAACCAGTGCAACGGCACCATATACTCCGGCAACTCGCTGCGCAGGCGTTGCTTGATGCGGTCCAGGCGTTCGCCAGGGCTGAGGCTGGCGTCGCTGGCAACCAGATAGCCGACCAAGTGCTTGCCATTGGCCCCTTCCTGCACGCCGACGGCGGCATCGCGCACTTCGGGTTGTTCATGCAGGCGCGCCTCGATTTCACCCAGCTCGATGCGGTAACCGCGAATCTTCACCTGGTGGTCGATACGCCCGACGTACTCCAGCACCCCATCGCTGCGCCGCCGCGCCAGGTCGCCGGTGCGGTACAGACGCTCCCCGGGTGCGCCAAACGGGTCCGGCACAAACACCTGGGCGGTGCGCAGCGGATCGCTGACATACCCGCGCCCCACACCGGTGCCGGCCACGCACAACTCGCCCACCGCGCCTTGCGGCACCAACTCCAGCGCGCCATCAAGGAGGTACAGGCGGTTGTTGTCGGTCGGCGTGCCGATCGGTAGGTAGGTGCCACGGGTCGAGGCCAGGTCGACGCGGAAGAACGCCACGTCATCCGAGCATTCCGCCGGGCCGTAGGCATTGACCAGGCCAATGTCCGGGTAACGCAGCAGCCATTGGAGCGCCAGTTCCGGCGGCATTGCCTCACCGGTCGGCAGCATCCAGCGCAGGCCCTCCAGGCCGATGCGCTCCTGGGCAAGCATGCCCTGGATCAGCGACGGTACGCTTTCCAGCACGGTGATGCCCTGGGCCTGCACATGGGCCAGCAAGCCCTGCGGATCATGGGCGATGGTGTTGGGGACGATATCCACCCGCGCGCCAAACAACGGCGCGGCGAGGAACTGCCACACGGAAATATCAAAGCTCTGGGACGCGGTCTGGGCGATCACATCCTGCTCGCTCAGGTTCAGGTACGGCACCTTACTCAGTTGGTTGTTGAGCATGCCACGCTGCTCGACCATCACACCCTTGGGCAACCCGGTGGAGCCGGAGGTGTAGATCACATAGGCGAGGTTGTCCGGGCCGCTGTAGATCCCCGGATTGCTATCTGCGCCCACGATGTCTTCCCACACCAGCAACTTCGGCCGCGCGCCGCAGGCAAAGTCGTCGAGCAACACCTGCGCCTGTTCAAGGCAGGCCGCAGTGCACACCAGCAATGGCGTGCGGCTCAGGTCGATGATCCGGCTCAAGCGCTGGCTCGGCAGGCCGGGATCCAGCGGCAAGTAACCGGCACCGGCCTTGAAGCTGCCGATGATCATGCCCAGCAGGTCCAGGCCACGCTCGGCCAGCAGCGCCACCGGCTGGTCCAGGCCGACACCCGCCGCGACCAGGGCATGGCCCAGGCGGTTGCTGCGCTGGTTCAGCTCGGCATAGGTCCATTGCTGCTCCAGGCAACTGGCGGCGATGCGCTGCGGATGCTGCGCCACTTGCGCCTCGAACAGTTCGACGTAGCTGCGCTCAAGCGGGTACTCATGGGCGCTCTGGTTGCAAGCGTGCACCAGGAACTCGCGTTCCTGCGCGCCCATCAGCGGCAGGTCGGCCATCTCGCCATGGAAGCCCTGCACCAGCGCCAGCAGCAGGCGCTTGAACTCGGCGAGCATGCCCTGCACGGTGCTTTCATCGAAATAACGCTGGTCATAGGACAGGTGCAGCCCCAGGTCATCGCCCGGGTAGCACACCGCCGTCAGCGGGAAGTTGGTGTGGGTGCGGCCCGAGTCCGAGGTGGCGTTCAGGCTTTGCGCACGGTCCAGCACCGAGACTTCTACCGGGGCATTTTCAAACACGAACAGGCTGTCGAACAGCGGCTGGCCCTTGGGCAGCTCGCTGTGTTCCTGGATGGTCACCAGCGGCAGGTACTCGTACTCGCGCAGTTGCATATTGCTGTCGAGCAAGGCGCTCAACCACTGGCGCACGCTGCACGGCTGATCGTCCTCGGGCACCTTGACCCGCAGGGCGATGCTGTTGATAAACAGGCCGACCGTGCGCTGCATCTGCGGCATGTCCACCGGGCGCCCGGCCACGGTGACGCCGAACAGCACGTCACGCTCGCCGCTCAAGCGCCGCAGCACCAGGGCCCATGCGGCCTGGGCGAAGGTATTGACGGTCAGTTGATGAGCCTGGGCCAGCTCGCGCAATTGCGCGCCATCGCGCGAATCCAGACGGGTATAGCAATCGCCTACGACCATGCCGCCACTGTGGCCGGCGTGTTCGCGCAGGAATGGCCGGTCGCTGGGGATCGGCGTGGTGCGCTCAAAGCCTTGCAGGTTCTGTTGCCACCACTGCCGCGCCTCGGCCAGGTTCTGGCGTTGCAGCCAGGCGATGTAGTCGCGATAGCGTGGCGGCGCGGCCAGTTGTGCCTCGCGGCCCTCCCCCAGGGCCATGTAAATCTCGAAGAAGTCATTCATCAACAACGAGCGGCACCAGGCATCGATCAGGATGTGGTGGTTGCTCATCATGAACCAGTAGCGGGCCTCGCCGACGCGGATCAGGCGCAGGTGGAACGGCGCCTGGTTGAGCAGATCGAAACCGGCCTCGCGCTCGCTTTTGAGCAGGGCTTGCAAGCGTGGCTCCTGTTGCTCGGCCGGGGTGCCGGTCCAGTCCAGGTATTCAATCGGCGTGCTGCCGGGCTTGTGGATCACCTGCAACATCGCTTCGCCGACATTCCAGCAGAACGACGCGCGCAAGGCTTCATGCCGGGCGATCACGGCTTTCCAGGCCAGGGCAAAACGCTCGGGGTTGAGCTCGCTGTGGATGCGGTAGCGGTCCTGCATGTAATACAGGCCGGTGCCCGGTTCCAGCAGGGTGTGCAACAGCAGGCCTTCCTGCATGGGCGTCAGCGGGTACACGTCCTCGATGGCGCTGGCCGGCACCGGCAGTGCATCCAGTTGCGCCTGGGTCAGGTGCGCCAAGGGGAAGTCGGACGGCGTCAGGCCACCGGCATCCTCATGTAGGCAGTGGGCGATCAGGCTGTGCAATTCGTCCAGGTAGGCGTCGGCCAGTTCGCTGATGGTCTGGCGCTCGTGGCGTTCACGGCTGAAGGTCCAGCGCAGCACCAGTTCGCCACCGTACACCTGGCTGTCCACACTCAGGGCGTTGGGCAGCGGCGCATCCGGGTCATGGGCTGGGCCGGCAGACGTTTCCAGTGGGTGGAACAGCGCCTGGCTGTCGAAGCTCTGGTCGAACTGCCCGAGGTAGTTGAACGTAATCGAAGCGCTCGGCAACGCCGCCATGGCCTGGCGACAAGGGCTGTCGGCCAGGTAGCGCAGCACGCCATAGCCCAGGCCCTTGTGCGGGACGGCGCGCAATTGTTCCTTGATCGCCTTGATCGACGCGCCCGGCCCGGCCTCCAGTGGTGTCAGGCGCAGTGGGTAGGCGCTGGTGAACCACCCGACACTGCGGGTCAGGTCGATCTCATCGAACAGGGCTTCGCGGCCATGGCCTTCCAGTTGGATCAGGGTCGATGCGTGCCCGCTCCAGCGGCACAGTACGCGGGCCAATGCCGTCAACAACAGGTCGTTGACCTGGGTGCGGTAGGCGCTCGGCGCCTGTTGCAGCAATTGGCGGGTGCGCTCGGCATCCAGGCGCACGCTGACGGTCTCGGCGTCGCGATGACGCAGGCTGCCGTGCGCCCGGTCCACCGGTAGCGCCACCGCCGGGCCGGCCAACTGTTGCTGCCACAGGCTCAGTTCTTCGCGCAGGGATTCGCTGCTGGCATAGGCCTGCAAACGGGCGGCCCAGTCGCGCACGGCACTGGTCTTGGCCGGCAGGCTGACCGCCTGGCCGTCGCTCAGTTGGCGATAGACGTTTTGCAGGTCTTCCAGCAAGACACGCCAGGACACGCCATCCACCACCAGGTGATGGATGGCGATCAGCAAGCGTTGCTGGCCAAGCGGCCCGTCCACCAGCAAAGCGCGCAACAGCGGGCCGTGCTCCAGGTCGAGGCTGCGCTGGGCATCGGCGAACAACGCCTCGCACTGCGCCATATCCGCCACCTGGGCCAGCCACAACACGCCGCCCTCCGGCACCGCCAGATGCTCGGCGTGCCATTGCGCGTCGCGCTGGGTGAAGCCCAGGCGCAAGGCGTCGTGGTGTTCCAGCACGGCCAACAGCGCCTGCTCCAGGCGACGTGGATCGAGGGCCTGCACCGGTGCCAGCACCAAGGCCTGGTTCCAGTGCTGGCGCGCCGGGATCTCGCTGTCGAAGAACCAGTGCTGGATTGGCGTCATGCCCGAAGGGCCGGTCAATACACCTTGCTCGGCAGTGATCTGCTCACTGCGCGTGGCCACTGCGGCCAGGGCCTGCACGCTCTGGTGCTGGAACAGGTCGCGAGGGCTGAAATGAATCCCCGCCTGGCGCGCCCGGCTGACCACCTGGATCGACAGGATAGAATCGCCACCCAGCTCAAAGAAGTTATCGTGCAGCCCGACCTGCCGCACATTGAGCACCGCACACCAGATCGCGGCCAGGCTCAGCTCCAGCGCATTGCTCGGCGCCACGTACGCTTGCCGATTGGCCTCGGGGTCCGGCTGCGGCAAGGCGCGGCGGTCGAGCTTGCCGTTGGCGGTCAGCGGCATGCTGTCGAGCACCATCAGGTGCGCGGGCACCATATAGTCCGGCAGTTGCGCCTTCAGGTGGCTCTTGAGTGCCTCGCGCAAGGCGCCATGATCGCTGGCAGCGCTGACCAGGTACGCCGCCAGTTGCTTGCCACCCGGCGTGTCCAGGGCCAGGACCACGGCTTCGCGTACCGCCTCGTGTTCCAGCAGGCGGGTTTCGATCTCGCCCAGTTCGATACGGAAACCACGGATTTTCACCTGATGATCGATGCGCCCCAGGTACTCCACCAGGCCATCGGCGCGCTGGCGCACCAGGTCGCCGGTGCGATAGAGACGCCCGCCATCGGCATAGGGGTCGGCCACAAAACGTTCGGCGGTCATGCCCGGACGCTGGTGATAACCCTGGGCCAGGCCGGCGCCGCCCACGTACAGCTCGCCGGTCGCGCCCTGGGGCACCAGCGCCAGGTCGGCATCCAGAATATAGGCAACCCGGGCGCCGATGATGCTGCCGATCGGCACACTGCCGGCGCCCTCCTCCAGCACCTGCGGCGCCAGGCTGGCCAGGGGCATGACCACGGTTTCGGTCGGTCCATAGGCATTGAAGAACAGCGCTGGCTGAAACGCCGCACGGATACGCGCCAAATGCTCGCCGGTCAGGGCTTCGCCGCCGGTAATGCACATGCGCACCGGCAAGGTCTGGTGTTGCGTGGCCAGCCACTGCGCCAACTGGCTGCCATAGCTGGGGGTAAAGCCGAGGATATTGATGCGGTGCTCACGGATCAGCCCGCAGATTTCTTCGGCATCCCATTGACCCTGGGCGCGCAATACCACCTGCGCGCCACTGAGCAACGGCACCAGCAGGCGCTCGGTGGCGGCGTCGAAGTTGATCGAATAGAAGTGCAGCTCACAATCGTCGGGGCGCATGCCAAAGCGCTCGATCACCGCCTGGCAATGCATGGCGATTTCACCGTGGGACACCACCACGCCCTTGGGCTTGCCGGTGGAGCCGGAGGTGTAGATCAGGTACGCCTGGTGCTGCGCCAGGCTGATCGTCGGCAGGTCGCTGGCCGGGTAGTTGGCCAGCGCCGGCAGGTCATCTTCCAGGCACCAGCCACTGACGCTGGCGGGCAACTCGCCCAGGGCCTTGAACATCGCCCCATCGCTGAGCAGCAGGCCGATGCCGCTGTCTTCGATCATGTAGTGCAGGCGGTCCAGGGGGTATTCCGGGTCCAGCGGCACATAGGCGCCACCGGCCTTGAGGATCGCCAGCAGGCCAATGACCATTTCCAGTGAGCGCGGCAGCGCCAGGCCGACCCGCACCTGCGGGCCCACCCCACGCTCGCGCAGCATCCAGGCCAGGCGATTGGCACGGCGGTCCAGCTCGCGGTAGCTCAGGGTCTGCCCGGCAAAGGTCAATGCCGGGGCATCGCCACGGGCCTGGACCTGTTGGCTGAACAGCTGATGGATGCACTGGTCGAGACGGTGCTCGCCAGCCTCAAGGCCGAGGCTGTCTTGCAGTGCACGCTGTTCATCGACGTGCAACAGCGGCAGTTCGCTCAAGCGCTGTTGCGGGTCGGCGATCAACGCCTCCAGCAGGTTGCACCAATGGGCGGCCATGCGCGCAATGCGCGGCTCGTCGAACAGGTCGGTACTGTAGGTCAGGCAGCAACCCAGGCGATGGTCGAGGTCGGTGACTTCCAGGTTGAGGTCGAACTTGGTGGCGCGCGCATCGTTGGCCAGGTATTCGACGGTCATCCCGGCCAGTTGCCGGCTTTGCTGGAACTCCCAGCGCTGCACGTTGCACATCACCTGGAACAGCGGGTTGTACGCGGCGCTGCGCGGCGGTTGCAGGGCTTCCACCAGGTGGTCGAACGGCAGGTCCTGATGGGACTGGCCTTCGATCACGGTGTGACGCACCTGCTCCAACAGCTCAGCGACGCGCATCTGCCCGTCGAGCTGGCAACGCAGCACCTGGGTGTTGAGGAAGGCGCCGATCAGCCCTTCGCTTTCCGGGCGAATACGGTTGGCCACTGGCGCGCCGATGCGCAGGTCGGTCTGGCCGCTGTAGCGGTAGAGCAGCGTCGCCAGGGTCGCGGTCATGGTCATGAACAGGGTCAGGCCCTGCTCGGCATTGAAGGCGCGCACCTTGGCGGCGAGTTCATCGCCAAGGTCAAAACGGTACAGCTCGCCCTGGTGACTTTGCACCGCCGGGCGTGGCCGATCGCTGGGCAGTTCCAGCAATGGATGCTCGTTGCCCAGTTGCGTGGTCCAGTAGTCGAGCTGGCGCTGGCGCTCACCGGCCTCCAGCCATTGGCGCTGCCACACGCTGTAGTCCAGGTACTGCACCGGCAGCGGTTCCAGGGGCGATTCGCGCTCATCGATAAAGGCTTCGTACAGCGCGCTGAGTTCACGGGCAAAGATGTCCATGGCCCAGCCTTCGGTGACGATATGGTGCAGGGTCAGCACCAGGTAGTGCTCCTGCTCGCCGGCCTTGACCAGGCAGGCGCGCAGCAACGGCCCGGTTTCCAGGTTGAAGGGGCTGTGGGCTTGCTGGTCAGCCAGTTGCTGCAAGCGTACTTGCCGTTCAGCCTCGTGCAGCGCCGAAAAATCCTGCCAGCTCATGCGTACGCTGCTTTGCGCGGCAACGTTCTGCCGGGCCACGCCATCGACACTCGGGAAGGTGGTGCGCAGGGTTTCGTGGCGCATGATCAAGGCTTGCAACGCCGCCTCGAAACGCCCCACATCCAGCACCCCGCGCAAGCGCGCCATGCCGCCGACGTTATAGGCCGGGCTGTCTGGCTCCATTTGCCAGAGGAACCACATGCGCTGCTGGGAATAGGACAGCGGCACCGGCTGGCGGCGATCCACCTTGCCGATCGCGGTCTGCTGGTTGCGTTGGCCACTGGCCTGGATCAGCCGCACTTGCTCGACGAAATCCCCCAGCTCACTGGCTTCAAACAAGGTGCGCAGCGCCAGCTCCACATCACAGGCCTGGCGTGTGCGGGAGATGATTTGCGTGGCCAGCAGCGAATGGCCGCCAAGGGCAAAGAAGTCGTCACGCAGGCCGATACGCGGCACGCCCAGCACCGTGCGCCAGATCCCGGCGATCTGCTGTTGCAGGGCGGTCTGCGGTTCGACATGTTCACGCACCTGCCACACCGGTTCCGGCAAGGCACGCCGGTCCACTTTGCCGCTGGGGCCCAGGGGCATGACGTCGAGGCGGATCAGTTGCGCCGGCACCATGTACTCCGGCAACTCGGCGGCCAGGGCGGCTTTCACGTCCTGCTCATCCAACTTGCCGCTGGCGGTGTAGTAACCGATCAACTGGGCACCGCCGGCGGTGTCGCGGATCAGCACCAGGGCCTGGGCGATACCGGCCTGGGCCAGCAACCGCGCCTGGATTTCTTCCGGTTCCACACGAAAGCCACGCAACTTGACCTGCTGATCCAGGCGCCCGAGGTACTCCAGCACCCCGTCGGCCGTCCAGCGCACGCGGTCGCCGGTGCGGTACAGGCGTGCGCCCGCCGCGCCCAGGGGGTCGGCGACAAAACGCTCGGCGGTCAACCCGGCACGCCCCAGATAACCGCGGGCCAGGCCGATCCCGCCGATGCACAGTTCCCCCGGCACCCCAGCGGGCAACAGGTTGAATTGCGCGTCCAGCACCCGGCCAATCACATTGCCCAATGGGCGGCCAATCGGCGAGCGTTCGCCGTCGGCGCGCTGGCAGTGCCAATGGGTGACGTTGATCGCGGTTTCGGTGGGCCCATAGCGGTTGTGCAACTGCACCATTGGCAGTAGCGCCAGGAGTCGATTGCGCAATTGGGCGGGCAAGGCTTCGCCACCGGAGAACACCCGGCGCAGGCTGGTACATTCGCCCGCCAGGGGTTCATCGACAAACAGTTGCAACAGCGGCGGCACAAAATGCAGGGTGGTCACCCCATGCGCCTGCACCAGTTGCGCAATCCGATGGGGGTCGCGATGCTCGCCGGGGCCGGCCAGGACCAGGCGACACCCGCTGATCAGCGGCCAGAAGCACTCCCACACCGACACGTCGAAACTGATCGGTGCCTTTTGCAGCAGCACATCGCTTGCATCCAACTGATAGGTGGCCTGCATCCACTGCAAGCGCTCGGCCAGGGCGCCATGGGTATTGCCCACGCCCTTGGGCTGGCCAGTGGAGCCGGAGGTGTAGATCACATAGGCGAGGTTGTCGGCATTGAGGTGCAGGCCCGGGGCCTGGGTCGGCCAGCTGTCGAGCTTGAGGCTGTCCATGGCGATCACCGACACGCTCTCGGCCGCCGGCAACTGTTGCAACAGATGGGTCTGGGTCAGCAGCAATTGCACGCCACTGTCGGCCAGCATGTAGGCCAGGCGCTCGGCCGGGTAGTCCGGGTCCAGCGGCACATAGGCGCCGCCGGCCTTGAGGATCGCCAACAAGCCGATCAGCAGTTGCGGCGAGCGCTCGGCGGCAATCGCCACGCACACGTCCGGGCCGACGCCTTTGTCGCGCAGGTAATGGGCCAGGCGGTTGGCCTGGGTGTGCAGTTGGGCGAAGGTCAGGCTGGCATCGTGCCAGACCAGGGCGGTGCGCTCGTCGCTATAGTGGTTGAGTTGCTCCGGCACCAGGCGCTGCGCCGGTGCGCAGGGGGCTTCGCCCCAGTGGCGTTGCTCGACGTACTCGTTGGCGTTCAGCAGCGGGATATCGCCCAGGGCTTGCTGCGGTTGCGCGCAGACGGCCTGCAACAGGCTGACCAAATGCGCGGCCAGACGTTGGATAGTACGGGCGTCGAACAGTTCGTCAGCGTAGTCGAATGACAGGCTCAGGCGCCCGTGGCGGTCTTCTTCGCTGTGCAGCTGCAGGTCGAACTTGGCCTCGCGGCTGTGCCATGGCAGCTCTTCGGCGAGCAGGCCCGGCAGGCGGCGCAAGGCGCCCAGGTCGCGTTGCTGATGGTTGAACAGCACCTGGAACAGGCCTTGCTCGCGGGCCTGTGGGAAAGCTTCCAACAATTGCTCGAAGGGCAAGTCCTGATGGGCCTGGGCCTCGGTGGCCGCCAGGCGGGTCGCCGCCAGCAGTTCGCTGAAGGGCTGGCGCGGGTCCACCTCGGCGCGCATGACCAGGGTATTGATAAAGAAGCCGATCAGGCCCTGGGTTTCCTGGCGCCCACGGTTGGCATTGGGCACGCCGATGCGGATATCGCGCTGGCCGCTGTAGCGGTGCAACAGGCATTGGAATGCCGTCAGCAACAGCACGAAGGGGGTGGCCTGGTGGGCCTGGGCGGTCTGGCGGATCGCTTCGCCGAGGCCCGCCTCCAGGCGCAGGCTGTAGCGTGCGGCACTGTGGCGTTGTTGGGCCGAGCGCGGATGGTCGGTGGCCAGGCTCAAGGTCGGATGTTCGTCGCCCAACTGTTGCTTCCAGTAATCCAACTGGCGCTGGCCTTCACCCTCGGCCAGCCATTGGCGCTGCCAACTGCCGTAGTCGGCGTACTGCACGGCCAGGGCCGGCAACTCGACGGCCTGGCCCTGGGACGCGGCGGCATAGAGGCGCGAAAATTCGTCGATCAATACATTCAGCGACCAGCCGTCGGCAATGATGTGGTGCAGGGTCACCAGCAACTGGTGGTCTTCATCGTCCAGGCGCAACAGGGTGACCCACAGCAGCGGGCCTTGTTCCAGGTCGAATACGGTACGTGCCTCGTCCTCGCGGATCTGTGTGGCGCGAGCTTCACGCTCGGCCACGGGCAGGTCGCGCAGGTCGATGACTTGCACGGCAAATTCACGCTGGGCATCGACGCGCTGGTAGCCCTGGCCGTCACGCTCATAGAACCGCGTACGCAGCGCTTCGTGGCGCTGGATCAGTTGCGCGAAGCTTGCATGCAGCGCGTCTTCGTCCAGCTCGCCACGCAGGCGCAGGGCACCGGGGATGGTGTAGGCGCTGCTCTGCGGGTCCAATTGCCAGGTGATCCACAGGCGGTTTTGCGCCAGGGACTGCGGCATCTCCTGCTGGCGTGACAAGGCGCTGATTGCGCCCTGGGCCACACCCCCGTCCTGCTGCAATTGCCCGATGCCGGCAGCGAAATCGGCCAGCACCGGCGCCTCGAACAACAGGCGCAGGTTGAGTTCCAGGCCCAGGGTTTCGCGCAGGCGGGCGACCACCTGGGTGGCGCTGATGGAGTTGCCACCAAGCAAGAAGAAATGGTCATCGCCAGCCACTTGCGCCACCTGCAGCTGTTCACACCAGATCGCCGCAATCTGCTGTTGCAGTGCTGATTGCAGGCCCTCCTCGCCGGCCTGCCCGCCCTGTTCGGGGAACTGCGCGTAGCTGTCGAGGCTGCCATCGGCCAGGCGGGTGCGGCAGGCCGAACGCTGGAGCTTGCCACTGGAGGTTTTCGGCAACGCGCCGGGGTTGAGCAGCAGCACCACGCACGGCGCCTCTTGATAGGCCTCGGCCACCGCCTGGCGAATGGCTTTGATCAGGGCTTCGGGCGGCAGGATCTTCTGTACGCTGCGGCTGATTTCTGCGGCGATACCGATGCCTTCCAGGCCCTGGTCGTTCACTGCAAAGGCCGCGACACGACCCTTGCGCACCACTTCCACTTCGCGTTCGACGGTTTGCTCGATGTCCTGCGGGTACAGGTTGTGGCCACGCACAATCAGCAGGTCTTTCAGGCGCCCGGTGATAAACACCTCGCCGTCGCGCATAAAGCCCAGGTCCCCGGTGCGCAACCAGGTGCGCCCGGCGTGCTGCACAAACGTCTTGGCGGTGGCTTCGGGGTTGCGCCAGTAGCCGTGGGCAATGCTCGGACCGGTGGCCCAGAGTTCGCCGACGCAGTTGTCGGCCAGTTCAGCCAGGGTCTGCGGTTCGACGATCAGCACCCCATGCTCGGGCTGGCGGGTGCCGCAGCTCATGATCGCACTGCCCTGCCCTGGCTCGGCCCGGTTGGCGGCCAGCGCCTGCTCGTCCACACGCAACGCCGGGATACCCTGGCCACGGGTGCCGCCAGCGACAAACAGGGTCGCCTCGGCCAGGCCATAGGAGGCAAAGAAGTTGTTCGGGGTAAAACCACAGCAGGCGAATTTTTCGGCGAAGCGCTCCAGGGTGTCGAGGCGGATCGGCTCGGAGCCGGAATAGGCCACGCGCCAATGGCTCAGGTCCAGGCGCTCCAGGGCCGAGTCGCTGACCCGCTCGCTGCACAGGCGGTAGGCGAAGTCCGGGCCGCCGCTGATGGTCCCGCGGTATTGGCTGATCGCTTCCAGCCAGCGCAGGGGCCGGCCAAGGAAGTACGCCGGCGACATCAACACACACGGCACGCCGCTGAAGATCGGTTGCAGCAGGCCACCGATCAGGCCCATGTCGTGGTACAGCGGCAGCCAGCTGACAATCACGTCATCGGGGTTGAGGTCGATGCCAAACCCGCGGCGGATCAGCAGTTCGTTGGCCACCAGGTTGCCGTGGGTGACTTGCACGCCCTTGGGCAAGGCCGTGGAGCCGGAGGTGTATTGCAGGAAGGCGATATCGTTGTCCTGCAGGTTTGGCGCGACCCAATCAGCGGCAATTTCGCTGTGCAGTTCATCCACGCAGAGCAACGGCGGCGCTTGCTCGATCTGCCCCAGGGCATCGCGTAAACCGCTGCTGGTCAGTAACAGCCTGGGCTCGGCATCGGCGATGATCGACAGCAAGCGCTCCTGGTGATGCCGGCGGGTGGACTCCGGCGGATAGGCCGGCACCGCGATCACCCCGGCATACAGGCAGCCAAAGAACGCCGCGACATAATCCGGGCCGCTGGGGAACAGCAACACCGCACGCTCGCCCAGGCCGGCCGAGGCCTGCAAGGCGGAGGCAATGGTGCGGGCGCGCAGGTCCAGGTCACGGTAGCTGAGCACCACACTGTCATCGGCGGACTCGGCCAAAAAGCGCAGGGCCACCTGGTCCGGGGTCTGCGCGGCACGGCGCTGGAGGGACTGGACCAGGGTGCGGGGAAGTTCGAGGGCGTCCATCATGAGGGGTTCCTGCCTGCAATCGGCTTACGGGGAAATCGGGGATAGGGGGCGTGTCGCGGCGTATTCAGCCGGTCGCCTGCCGCGCAGGGCCATGGTGCCAGCGGGTCGATGGGCTCATCTCAGACACCCCTGCCTGGAACGCCGGGTTCTCGCGATACAAACGCATGTCGTCCTCCTCTGGGTGCACATCCATGGCCGGCGTGTTGGCGGGCCTGTCACCAATGAGAACGGATGGCCCGGCAAAATAATTACTCGGCAGGCCAAGGTCCGCAGACAAAGAGAAGTGCCTCACCGTTTGCATTTCGGTATAAGATTAGTTCCGCTTCTCATTTGACAATCATTATCATTAAGCATAATTTGTTGCCCGATGTGTAGGAGGCCTCAGCAGGGATGCCCTCCACTAACCTTATTTGCAGCAAGGTGATTTCCATGACGGAACAAGTATCCACAAGCAGGTGCGATTCACCGTTACTCCAGGCGTTTGTCGATAACCGCCTGATCCTGGTCAAGATCGCAGCGCGCATCACCGGCTGCCGTTCCCGTGCCGAAGACGTGGTGCAGGACGCCTACTTCCGGTTGCAATCGGCCCCGCAGATCACCTCATCGTTCAAGGCGCAACTGAGCTACCTGTTCCAGATCGTGCGTAACCTGGCTATCGACCACTACCGTAAACAGGCCCTGGAACTGAAATACTCCGGGACGGAAGAGGAAGGCTTGAATGTGGTTATTCATGGCGCTTCACCGGAAACCTCGCACATCAATTTCTCCACCCTGGAAAACATCGCCGACGCCCTGACCGAGCTGCCCCAGCGCACGCGCTACGCGTTCGAGATGTACCGCCTGCATGGCGTGCCGCAAAAGGACATTGCCAAGGAACTGGGCGTGTCGCCGACCCTGGTCAACTTTATGATCCGTGATGCGCTGGTGCACTGCCGCAAGGTTTCGGGGACCCATAGCGATACGTTTGCCCGACGGGTCTAACCACCATGGGCATAAGCTTGTGTGGGGGCCAGCTCCCACACAAATCCCACTTTTGATCTGTGTTGCCCTGTAGCGCTCAGACCAACCCGCACCGCTCAAAAAACCGCTCCCGCCCCAGAATCATCAGCGCCGCGCGCTTGTGGGGGAAATCGAATTCCTTCTCGCAGTGGAAGCACTGGTTCTGCATATGCCCGATCATCCTGGCATTGTCAGCCCTGGGCTCCGCCACCACCCGCTGGGTGCGCGGGTCGTCGAGGAACAGGTAGTGCACCAGCGCCGACAGCCAACTGGCAACCTTGTGCGGCCCACGATGATGCTCCTCGCCCACCAGCATATGGATGCCCCGGTCGTAGTCGCCCACCTCATAGAACGGCGCGATGCGATCCTCCTTGGCCCAGTACGCCTCGAAATAGGCAAAGGGCTCGTCGTCGAAACAGCCGATCAGGGTCAGGGTGTGCGGGTCGGCGTCCAGCTTCTGCAGATAGTCCCGGTGTTGCTCCAGGCTGCCGCTTTCCTGCCAGAAATTGGCGACCCGCGCACTGTTCTGCCAGCGATTGAAGCGGGCCAGGTCTACATCGATCTCCAGTGTGCGCAGTGAGATCCACGCGCCCAGGCGGATGTCGAAACGTCGATAGACTTCCCCCCGCGGCTTGGGCGCGCGCGCCGGATGGCGCTTGCCCGTGCTGATGATCATCTGCTGCGGATAAGCCTCATTCGACGGCAGGCCCAGCCACGGTTGTGGCAATTGCCAGAACAGGGTGCGCTCGCAACGCAACTGCCCCGCCACGTCCGTGGCCAGCAGCAGGCCGCTGCGCAGGGCCTCATCCGGGGTATGTTCAAGGTGCCAGAAGAGTTGCTGGCGCTCAGGCTCCCGGGCAAACAGCCAGTAAGCCGCAGCCCACAAGGCCTGCACCGACGGCACCTCACCGGGGTTTTGCAAATGCAGGTGCAACGCTTCGCCGCGCGCAAGGCGCAGGCGCACCAGCGGCTGGCCGGCGAGGGTCAGGGTCAGGCGGCCATCGCTTTCGTCTGCGTTCAGGGTAGGCCCTGCCGGGAGTGGCAGGGCTGACAAGTCTTGGGGATTGGGCATGGAGGAGGCTCACGGTAATCGTCGACAGTTAGACGAAGTGACGTGAACCAGCCGCAAAAATTTAAGCCGGCGTTGCCGCCATCAGGGCGCGTCAGCGACCGGCAGCACATCGATGCGGTAGGGCTCGAAGATCTTCAACAGCTCGCCGCTGTCGCGCAGGCCCTTGAGCAGTGCGGCAAATGCCGGGCCGCTGATCGGCGCCTTGGGGCGCAGCAACGCGTAGTGGTGGTAGACCTGGTCAATGCGCTCCGACACCAGGAACTGCCCAGCCGTGTCGGCATTGCGCACCATAAAGTCACTGAGGTAGGAGCGCGTCACCAGGGCAATATCCGCGCGCCCCCGGGTGACCATCAGCAAGTTGCTGTCATGGGAATAGGTCAACGTGGCGTTGAACTGCGCGGCCATGGCCTTGGGGTCGGGGTTGAAGTTGGCAAAGGCGTAGTGATAACCGCTGAACACCGCCAGGCGCTTGCCCTTGAGCTCGGCGAAATACCCCTGGTCACGACCGGCCTGGCGCTGGGCGACGAAAATCTCGGCGTCCTCCAGGCCCATGTCGACACTGGTATGGGGGATGCCCTGCCAGCCCCACTGCGGGTTCTCGAAGATGGCCATGTCGACCCGGCCCTGCTCGAAATCACGAAAGCGCCGAGGGATGGAGGTGGGCACCAGCACGAACTGGTAGTCACTCTGCGCACGGTTCAGCGCCTCCAGCAGTTGCGGTAGCAATCCGGTGTCGGCGCCCTGTTCCGGGCGCACGGTATACGGAGGAAAATGCGCGGCACCGATCCGCACCAATTGAGCCGCCGAAACCTGCGCCTGCCACAAAGTGCCCATCGCCAACACTGTAAGTCCTGCAGCCAGCCGCCATGGCGAAAACATCAGGCACGCACCGTTCAAAATCTGGATCTCGCTAAGCTAGGCGTTTTTGTCCCCAGAGACAACTTTCTACCCGACAATTTAATGGCCTGCGCTCCAGGCCTAATCGGCCTTGAGCACCAGTAACAACGCTTCCTCGGCCAACTGTTCGAGGGTCATGCTGCCCTCGGCGCGGAACCAGGTGGTGGTCCACGACAGTGCCCCGGTCAGGAAACGCCGGGTGATAAACACATCGCCCTTGATATAACCCGCCTGCTTGGCCTCGCCCAGCACCTGCAACCAGATCTCTTCGTAGACATCGCGCAACGCCAGCACCTGGGCCTGGCCCTCTGCCGACAGCGAGCGCCATTCATACACCAGCACGGCCATGGCTTCGCCGCTGCCGCCCATGATCGACTGCAATTCGCAGCGAATCAGCGCCAGCACCCGCTCGCGCACATTGCTCGCCTCGGCCAGGGAGGCGCGCATCATCGCGGTGTTGTAATGGATAGTTTCTTCCATCACCGCCCGCAGGATTTCGTCCTTGCTCTTGAAATGGTGAAAAATGCTGCCGGACTGGATCCCCACCGCACTGGCCAGGTCACGCACGGTGGTGCGTTCAAACCCCTTGTTGCGAAACAGGTGAGCTGCGGTCTGCAGCAGCTTGCCCCGGGCACTGTCAGGGTCGGTCAGTTGCCCGCCGTCCACCATGGTGCGCATCACCTCCAGGGCTTTTTGCTCATCCATGCTGCTCTCCTCAACTACTTTGATTGCGTCGTGGCCGGCAATTTAGGCCGTGACAGCCACCCAAGCAAGCGCTTGGGCATAAGTTGTGTTCATAGTTTACAAACCAAGCGCTTGCTTGGTAGTCTCGACCCAGCGATTTTCCAAAGAAGGGCTTCCCATGGACAAGACCGTTCGTATCGGCTGCGCCAGTGCATTCTGGGGCGACACCTGCACCGCCGCCGCGCAGTTGGTGCACGGCGGCACCCTGGATTACCTGGTGTTCGACTACCTGGCCGAAGTCACTATGTCGATCCTCGCCGGGGCGCGCCTGAAAGACCCCCAGGCCGGCTACGCCACGGATTTCGTCGAAGTGCTGGCGCCGCTGCTCGGCGATATCCAGCGCCAGGGCATCCGGGTGATCAGCAACGCCGGCGGCATCCACCCCCAGGCCTGCGCGGCGGCCTTGCAGGCCGCTTGCGACCAGGCCCAGGTGCCGCTGAAAATCGCCGTGGTGCTGGGCGATGACCTGCAACCACAGTTCAAGCAACTGCAGGGCATCCAGGATATGTTCAGTGGCGCGCCGTTGCCGGCGATGTGCGTGTCCACCAATGCCTACCTCGGTGCGCCGGGCATCGTCCAGGCCCTGCAACTGGGGGCCGATATCGTCATCACCGGACGCGTGGTGGACAGCGCGGTGGTCAGCGCGGCCCTGGTGCATGAGTTCAACTGGGCGTGGCAGGACTACGACCACCTGGCCCAGGCCGCACTGGCCGGGCATATCATCGAATGTGGCGCGCAGTGCACCGGCGGCAACTTCACCGATTGGCGCCAGGTGCCGGACTACGAGCACATCGGTTTCCCGATTGTCGAAGTCAGCGCCGACGGCCAGTTCACCGTCAGCAAAGCACCGGGCACGGGTGGGTTGATCAGCGAACTGAGCGTCGCCGAACAACTGCTGTATGAAATCGGCGACCCACGCGCCTATCTGCTGCCGGACGTGATCTGCGACTTCAGCCAGGTCACGCTGACCCAGCAGGGCACGGACCGGGTGCACCTGCGCGGCGCCAAAGGGCAGGCACCGACCGACCAGTACAAAGTCAGTGCCACCTACCCCGACGGCTTTCGCTGCACCGCCAGCTGCCTGCTGGCCGGTATCGATGCGTGGGCCAAGGCCGAACGGGTCAGCCAGGCGATCATCAACAAGACTTCAGAACTGTTCAGCCAGCGCGGCTGGGCGCCCTACACCGAGGTCAATATCGAGTTGCTCGGCAGCGAAGCCACCTACGGCGCCCACGCCCGACGCGAGGACTGCCGCGAAGTGGTGCTCAAGCTCGCGGTGCGCCACCCAAGCAAACAGGCACTGGTGCTGTTCGCCCGGGAAATCGCCCAGGCGGCCACCGGCATGGCACCGGGCCTGACCGGTATTGTCGGCGGCAGGCCCACGGTGTATCCACTGATCCGCCTGTTTTCGTTCCTGATCGATAAGCGCGCCTGCAACCTGAGCGTGGACTTCCTGGGCCAGTCCCACCCCTGCGAACTGCCAGCCCCGGCCGCCCCGAGCACGCCCCGC
Organism: Pseudomonas sp. GW821-FHT01D09; assembly: GCF_059422465.1. NCBI lineage: Bacteria > Pseudomonadati > Pseudomonadota > Gammaproteobacteria > Pseudomonadales > Pseudomonadaceae > Pseudomonas > Pseudomonas sp. GW821-FHT01D09. The sequence continues at coordinate 134,316 of NZ_JBWKWY010000008.1, read as the reverse complement.
GCGCCCCTCGACCCGCCCAGGCCCGAAGGCCGCGCCGAGGCCAGCGTGCCCCTGGTGAAGCTGGCTGTGGCGCGCTCCGGTGACAAGGGCAATCACAGCAATATCGGGGTGATCGCGCGCCGGCCCGAATACCTGCCATGGATTGCCGAGGCACTGACCCCGCAAGTGATCGCCGACTGGATGCGCCATGTACTCGACCCACTGCACGGGCGCGTCGAACGCTGGTACCTGCCCGGCAGCCACAGCCTCAACTTCCTCCTGGAAAACGCCCTGGGCGGCGGCGGTATCGCCAGCCTGCGCATCGACCCGCAAGGCAAGGCCTTCGCCCAGCAACTGCTGGAAATACCGATTGCCGTGCCCCGCCACCTCGCTGATCAACTCAACTAAAGGACTCACACCGTGGCCTTCGACTCGATCTTCAAAGCCGACCTGTTCCAGGGGCAGACCCTTATCGTCACCGGCGGCGGCAGCGGTATTGGCCGTTGCACCGCCCATGAACTGGCGGCGCTGGGCGCCCATGTGGTGCTGGTGGGGCGCAAGCCGGAAAAGCTGCAACAGGTCGCCCAGGAAATCAGCGAGGACGGCGGCCGCGCCAGTTGGCAGGCCTGTGATATTCGCGATGAAGAGGCGGTGAAGGTGCTGGTCAGCCAGGTCATCGAAGCACACGGGCCGATCCACGGCCTGGTCAACAATGCCGGCGGCCAATACCCCTCGCCCCTGGCCTCGATCAATCAAAAAGGTTTTGAAACCGTGTTGCGCACCAATCTGGTGGGCGGTTTCCTGATGGCGCGGGAAGTGTTCAATCAGTCGATGAGCAAGCACGGCGGCGCCATCGTCAATATGCTCGCCGACATGTGGGGCGGCATGCCCGGCATGGGCCACTCGGGCGCGGCGCGCGCGGGGATGGACAATTTCACCAAGACTGCCGCGTTCGAGTGGGGTTATGCCGGGGTGCGGGTCAACGCGGTGGCGCCGGGCTGGATCGCCTCCAGTGGCATGGACACCTACGAAGGCGCGTTCAAAGCGGTGATCCCGACCCTGCGCGAGCATGTGCCCCTCAAGCGCATTGGCACCGAATCGGAAGTCAGCGCGGCGATTGTGTTTTTGCTCAGCCCCGCCGCTGCGTTCATCAGCGGCAGCACCTTGCGCATCGACGGTGCCGCCAGCCTCGGCAGCCGCGCCTGGCCGCTGCACAAGGCCCAGCCGCCGAGCCCATCGTTCAATGGTTTTCACCGCGCCTACCTGCCGGATGTGCTCAAGGAGGGCCAATAAGCCATGCCCGTCATCGACTCCCTGCTCGACCCCCACAGCCCGCAGTTCGCCCAGAACCGCGAAGCCATGCTCACCGCCATCAATCACCTGCGCCAACTGGAACAGAACCTGCTGGACAAGGCCGCCGAGGCCAAGGGCAAGTTCGACAAGCGCGGCCAACTGCTGCCCCGCGAGCGCCTCAACCTGTTGCTCGACCCCGGCGCACCCTTCCTCGAACTGGCGAGCCTGGCCGGCTACAAGCTGCATGACGACAAGGACGGCAGCGCCGCCGGGGGCGGTCTGATTGCCGGTATCGGTTATGTCAGCGGCGTGCGCATGCTGGTGGTGGCCAATAACAGCGCAATCAAGGGCGGGACGATTTCCCCCAGCGGCCTGAAAAAATCCCTGCGCCTGCAACAGATCGCCATGGAAAACAAACTGCCGGTGGTGACCCTGGCCGAAAGCGGCGGCGCCAATCTTAATTACGCGGCGGAGATTTTCGTCGAAGGCGCGCGCAGCTTTGCCAACCAGGCGCGGATGTCGGCCATGGGCCTGCCGCAGATCACCGTGGTGCACGGCTCGGCCACCGCCGGCGGTGCCTATCAGCCGGGGCTGTCGGATTACGTGGTGGTGGTGCGTGGCAAAGCCAAGCTGTTCCTCGCCGGCCCACCGCTGCTCAAGGCGGCCACCGGCGAAGTGGCGACGGATGAGGAGCTGGGCGGCGCCCAAATGCATGCGCAAACCGCCGGCACCGCCGAATACCTTGCCGAAAATGATGCTGATGGCGTGCGCATCGTGCGCGAGATTGTCAGCCTATTGCCGTGGGACGACCGGCTGCCGCCTGCACCGGTACGGGCCTACGCCGAGCCGCTGTATCCGATTGAGGAACTGCTGGGTTTGATCCCCGATGATCCGAAAAAACCCTATGACGTGCGGGAAATCATTGCGCGGATCGCCGATGCCTCCAACTTCCTGGAGTTCAAGGGCGAGTTCGACCCCCACACCGTCTGCGGCCACTTGCAGATCCAGGGCCGCGCCTGCGGGTTTATCGGCAACAACGGGCCGATCACGCCCAAGGGCGCGAGCAAGGCGGCGCAGTTTATCCAGCTGTGCGACCAGAGCCAGACGCCGCTGCTGTTTTTCCACAACACCACCGGGTTTATGGTGGGCACCGAATCCGAACAACAAGGCGTGATCAAGCACGGCGCGAAGATGATCCAGGCGGTGGCCAATGCCCGCGTGCCCAAGCTCACCGTGGTGGTTGGCGGCTCCTACGGCGCCGGCAACTATGCGATGTGCGGCCGGGGCCTGGACCCGCGCTTTATCTTCGCCTGGCCCAACAGCCGCACCGCCGTGATGGGCGGTGCCCAGGCCGGCAAGGTGCTGCGCATTGTCACCGAGGCCAAGCAACTGAAGGACGGCCTGGTGCCCGACCCCAAGGTGCTCGACATGCTCGAACAGGTCACCGCACAGAAACTCGACAGCCAGTCCACGGCCCTGTATGGCAGCGCCAACCTGTGGGACGACGGGCTGATTGACCCCCGGGACACCCGCACGCTGCTGGGCTACCTGCTGGATATCTGCCAGCAGGCCCAGGTGCGCCAACTGCAACCCAACAGCTTCGGCGCCGCGCGCTTTTAACGAGCAGGAGAACAATAAAAATGATCATCACCCAGGAACACGAAGAGCTGCGTCGTACCGTGCGCAACTTTGTCGAACGCGAGATCAACCCCTACGTCGACGAGTGGGAAAAAGCCGGGCGCTTCCCGATCCACGAGATTTTCCGCAAGGCCGGCGACCTCGGCCTGCTGGGTATTTCCAAGCCGGAGCAATTCGGCGGCATGGGCCTGGACTACAGCTACTCGATTGTCGCCGCCGAAGAGTTCGGCAGCATCCGCTGCGGCGGCATCCCGATGGCCATCGGCGTGCAGACCGATATGTGCACCCCGGCCCTCGCGCGTTTTGGCTCCGATGAGCTGCGCGACGAGTTTCTGCGCCCGGCCATCAGCGGCGAACAAGTGGGCTGCATCGGCGTTTCGGAAACCGGCGCCGGCTCCGACGTGGCCGGCCTGAAGACCCATGCGCGCAAGGATGGCGACGACTACGTGATCAACGGCAGCAAGATGTGGATCACCAACGCCCCCAGCGCCGACTTTATCTGCCTGCTGGTCAACACCTCGGACGGCAAGCCGCACATCAACAAGTCGCTGATCATGGTGCCGATGAACACCCCGGGGGTCAGCGTCAGCCCGCCCCTGGAAAAACTCGGCATGCGCAGCTCGGAAACCGCCCAGGTGTTTTTCGATGATGTGCGCGTACCCCAGCGCAACCGCATCGGCCACGAGGGCGCGGGGTTCATGATGCAGATGCTGCAATTCCAGGAAGAGCGGCTGTTTGGCGCGGCCAATATGATCAAGGGCCTGGAGGCCTGCATCGACAGCACGATCGAATACTGCAAGGAGCGCCAGACCTTCGGCAAGGCGCTGATCGACAACCAGGTGATCCACTTCCGCCTGGCCGAACTGTCCACCGAGGTCGAATGCCTGCGGGCGCTGGTCTACCAGGCCACCGAGCAATACATCAAGGGCCAGGACGTGACGCGGCTGGCCTCGATGGCCAAGCTCAAGGCCGGGCGCCTGGGCCGCGAAGTCAGCGACAGCTGCCTGCAATACTGGGGCGGCATGGGCTTTATGTGGGACAACCCGGTAGCCCGTGCCTATCGCGATGTGCGCCTGGTGTCGATTGGCGGCGGCGCCGACGAAATCATGCTGGGGATCATCTGCAAACTGATGGGCACGCTGCCGGGGAAAAGGTCGTGAACGCCGGTGAAACCCTGCTGCTGGAACCGCATAACGGCGTGCTGCACATCACCCTCAACCGCCCGCAGCACCGCAATGCCATGAGCGTGCAGATGGTCAGCGAACTGCGCGCCGTGCTGGCAGACGTGGCGCGTGACGAGCAACTGCGGGCGCTGGTGATCAGTGGTGCCGGCGGGCACTTCTGTGCGGGCGGCGATGTAAAGGACCTGAGCCGTGCGGGCAGCCGCCAGGGCTTGCGTGATTTGAACCGGGTGTTTGGCGCGCTGCTGCAAGAAGTCGAAGCCTTGCCGCAAGTGGTGATTGTGCTGTTGCAAGGCGCGGTGCTGGGCGGTGGGTTTGGCCTGGCGTGTGTCAGCGACATCGCCATTGCCGACCACCAGGCGCAATTCGGCCTGCCGGAAACCAGCCTCGGTGTGTTGCCGGCGCAGATTGCACCGTTTGTGGTGCGGCGTATCGGCCTGACCCAGGCCCGGCGCCTGGCGTTGACCGCGGCGCGGTTCGATGGGGTCGAGGCGCAGCGCCTGGGGGTGGTGCATTTTGTCGAGCCCGATCCCCAGGGGTTGGCGCAACGCCTGGATGAAGTGCTGGGGCAGGTATTGCGCTGTGCGCCCCAGGCCAGTGCGCGGACCAAGACGCTGTTGCTCCAGAGCCTGGATCAGCCGTTGGAACCGTTGCTGGACCAGGCTGCCGAGTGGTTTGCCGAGGCGGTGACCGGGGAAGAAGGCATTGAAGGGACGCGGGCGTTTGTCGAGAAGCGCAAGGCCCGGTGGGTGATTTGATCTTGAAAACACCAGCTCCCACACCAGCCCGCACCTACGCAACCCATCAAACAGGGAGCCAAAATGCCCAATTTCCATAAAATTCTCATCGCCAACCGTGGCGAAATCGCCTGCCGGATCCAGCGCACCGCCCAAGCCCTGGGCTACCGCACCGTGGCGGTCTATAGCGAGGCCGACGCCAACGCCCTGCACGTACACATGGCCGACGAAGCCGTGAACATCGGCCCGGCCCCGGTACAGCAGTCTTACCTGAATATCCCGGCCATCCTCGATGCCGCACGCCTCACCGGCGCCGATGCCGTCCACCCCGGCTACGGCTTTCTCTCGGAAAACCCCGAATTCGCCAAGGCCTGTCTCGCCGCTGGCCTGGTGTTTATCGGCCCCAGCGCCGACGCCATCGAACTGATGGGCAGCAAGCGCCTGTCGAAAATCGCCATGCTCGACGCCGGTGTGCCGTGTATTGCCGGCTACCAGGGCAGCACGCAGGACGACGCCACCCTGCAGGGCGAAGCCGAGCGCATCGGCTACCCGCTGATGATCAAGGCCAGTGCCGGCGGCGGTGGGCGTGGCATGCGCCTGGTGCACACGCCCGCGCAACTGCTCGAACAACTGCACACCGCACGCTCCGAAGCCCTGAACGCCTTTGGCAGCGACGAACTGATCCTGGAGCAGGCGTTGCTCGCGCCGCGCCATGTGGAAATCCAACTGTTCGGCGATGCCCATGGCAACCTGATCTACCTGGGCGAGCGCGATTGCTCGGTGCAGCGCCGCCATCAGAAGGTCATCGAGGAAGCCCCCTGCCCGGTCATGACCGCCGAGCTGCGCCAGGCCATGGGCGACGCGGCGCTCAAGGCCGGGCGGGCGGTGGCGTATGTCGGCGCCGGCACCGTGGAGTTCCTGCTGGACCAGGACGGGCGGTTTTACTTCCTGGAAATGAACACGCGCCTGCAAGTGGAGCACCCGGTCACCGAACTGATCACCGGCCTGGACCTGGTGGACTGGCAACTGCAAATCGCCGCCGGCCAGCCCCTGCCCTTGCGCCAGGACCAAGTGACACTGACCGGGCATGCCATGGAGGTGCGCCTGTACGCCGAAGACCCGGCCCAGGGCTTCTTGCCACAGACCGGCGAGGTACTGCGCTGGGAGCCGGCGGCCGGGGTGCGGGTCGATCATGGCTTGCTGGCCCCGCAGCGGATCAGCCCGTTCTATGACCCGATGCTGGGCAAGATCATCGCCCATGGCGCCACCCGTGAAGAGGCGCGGCGCAAGTTGCTACGCGCCGTGCAGGACTGTGTGCTGCTGGGGGTTCCCAGCAATCAACGGTTACTGGTGGACTTGCTCGGGCACCCGCAGTTTGTCGCGGCGGATTTCAGCACCGGGTTTATCGCCGAACATTTCCGGGATATTGCCCGCCCCGCCATCAGCGACGAACAACTGGCAGTGGCCGCCGCCCTGTTCTATCGACACAGCGCGGCCGTGCACCGCCCGGCCCTGGCGGGCTGGCGCAACAATGCCAGCGTGCCCTGGACCTATCGCCTGAGCGTCGATGAGCAGCGCCACGAGGTCACCGCCCAGGTACTGGCGGACGATCATCTGCAAGTCGGTAACATCGACATACACCTGCTCGACAGTGACGGCCGTTGGGCCAGCCTGGTCATCAACGGCATTCGGCAGCGGCTTGCCTATCACCTGCAAGGCACCCAGCTCTGGCTGTTGCACGCAGGGCACAGCCTGTGCGTGAGCAACCAGACGCAAACCGTGGCCAGTCGCGAAGCGCCCGCCAGCAGCGGCACGGTCAAGGCACCGATGGACGGGGCCATCATTCTGGTGCAGGTGCACGAAGGGGATGTGGTGAGCAAGGGCCAACTGCTGCTGGTGCTCGAAGCAATGAAAATGGAGCACCCGCTCAAGGCTGGCATCGATGGGGTGGTCAAGGCCATTCATGTCAGCGCAGGCGATCAGGTGCGCAATCGCCAGGTCTTGCTACAGATCGAGTAGCCCTGGGCGGAACTACCAGGCTTGGCTACGCTCTATCCCCATCAGAAAGGGATGAGTACGGGAACCTGCGATGCCTCATTGGCTGATTATTGATCTTGAAGCCACAACGGATGACGGCGGCTGGCCCGTGTCGGAGATGGAAATCATCGAAATCGGCGTCAGCCTGGTCAACCGCCAAGGCCGCGAACTGGACCACTTCCAGCGCTTCGTGCGGCCCTTGCGGCGCCCGTTGTTGACGCCGTTCTGCCGCCAGCTGACGCACATCAGCCAGGCCAATATCGACAGCGCGGCGCCCTTGACCGAGGTCTGGCCGCTGTTCGAGCGCTGGCTCGGCCAGCATCACCCGCGCCTGGAAGGCTGGGCCAGCTGGGGCGACTATGATCGGCAGCAACTGGAACTGGAGTGGCAGCGCCATGGCTTGACCAGCGTGCTGGGCCAGACGCCCCATGTGAACCTCAAGCAACGCTTCGCCAAGGCCCGGCGCCTGGACAAGCCGCTGGGGCTCAATGGCGCGTTGCAACTAGCGGGCATGCAGTTCAACGGCCAGCAACACCGGGCCCTGGAAGATGCGCGCAATACGGCGCGTTTGCTGCCGTTGATTTTGCCCGTGTAGAAGGCATACTGGCCGGCCTTTCTTGCCCCTTTTTCGAGGATTCCCCCATGTTCAAAGTCAATGAGTACTTCGACGGCACCGTCAAGTCGATCGCTTTCGGCACCCCTGAAGGCCCGGCGACCGTCGGCGTGATGGCCCCGGGTGAATACGAATTCGGCACGGCCCAGCGTGAAATCATGCACGTGGTCTCGGGCGCGCTGACCGTCAAGCTACCCGGCAGCGACAGCTGGGAAACCTTCGCCGCCGGCAGCCAGTTCAATGTGCCGGCCGACAGCAAGTTCCAGCTCAAGGTGGCCGTGAACACTGCCTACCTGTGCGAATACCGCGGCTAAGCCTTTCCCACACGCAAAAAAATGCCCGTCTCCTGTGAGACGGGCATTTTTCATGGGGCCGGTTTATTCGAGGATGGTCACCGGCATGCCGACTTCCAGGTGGCCTATCCCGTCATTGACCAGGTTCTGGCCGAACATCACGCCATCGGGCTGCTTGCGGTAGGTTTCCAGGGTCGCCAGGGGCTGGCGGTCGGCGTTGCGCTCACCGGTTGCCGGGTCGATGGTGGTGAGGATGCACCGGGAGCAGGACTTGACCACCCGAAACTCCACCTCACCAATGCGCAGGCGCTTCCAGCCATCTTCGGCAAAGGCCTCGCTGCCTTCGATCACCAGGTTGGGACGAAAGCGCAGCATTTCCATGGGCCGGCCGATGCGCTGCGACAGGTCGTCCAGGGACGCCTGGCCAATCAGCAACAGTGGGAAACCGTCGGCGAACGCAACCTGGTCATCATCCTTGCCGTAGCCGGCGGCCGTGGTGCGGGCGCGCTCCAGGGGCACCTGCACCAGGCGGGTCGGTTTGCCGATAAACTCGCTGACCCAACGCGCGGCTTCATCGCCGGCATCGGGAACCCGCAGGGTGTCGCGCCAGATGGTCACGCCACGCAACTCGGCATCCGCACCGGGCAATGCCACGTCCAGGCTGGGCTGACCTGCGCTGCTCAAGGTCAAGCCCCCGGCGTCATTCCAGAGGGCCGACAACTGGCTCATCTGCGCCACCGCACGCTGGGTCAGGAAACGCCCACTGGCCTCGTCCACCAGCATCCATCGACGGTCCCCGTCCAGCCCCAGTTTATCCAGGCCAATCTGCGACAAGGGTTGTGCCTTGCCGGACTTCAAGGGGTACCGATACAACGCGCTGAGACGAAGCATGAGCCAGGGTTCCTGTGAGCAAAAGCGTCACCCTATACGAGGCCGTCGAGAGAATCAAAATATCCCCACGCCTTACGGCCGCTGGGGGTCAGATGGAAGGCTCATCCAGCATCAGGCGCTCGCGTACCACGTCAACCAGTTTGTCGGGCTGGAACTTGGAGAGGAAGTTGTCACAACCGACCTTCTTGACCATCGATTCGTTGAAGCTGCCGGACAACGAGGTGTGCAGCACCACATAGAGGCTGCGCAGGCGCGGGTCGTTGCGGATCTCGGTGGTCAGGCGGTAGCCGTCCATCTCGGGCATTTCGGCGTCGGTGAAGATCATCAGCAACTTGTCGGTCATGACCTGGCCGCTGTCCGCCCAGGCCTTGAGCATGTTCAAGGCCTTGAGGCCATCGCTGGCGATATGCATCTTCACCCCCAGTTGACCCAGGGTGTCGCGCAGTTGCGACAAGGCCACATTGGAGTCATCCACCAACAGCACTTCGCGGCCGCGGGCACGTTCGAGTACCGGGTCATCGAGTTTTTCCCGGGAGACCTTGGCGTTGTAGGGCACGATCTCGGCGAGGACTTTTTCCACGTCGATGATCTCTACCAGTTGCTCGTCCACCTTGCTGATGGCCGTGAGGTAGTGTTGGCGGCCGGCGCTCGCGGGCGGGGGCAGGATCGACTCCCAGTTCATGTTGACGATGCGATCGACACCGCCTACCAGGAAGGCCTGCACCGAACGGTTGTACTCGGTAACGATAATGGTGCTGTTGGGCCCCGGCACCAGCGGACGCATGCCGATGGCCTGGGACAGGTCGATCACCGGCAAGGTCTGGCCACGCAGGTTGACCACGCCGCAGACAAACGGGTGACGCTGGGGCATCAGGGTCAGCTTGGGCAACTGCAGGACTTCCTGCACCTTGAACACGTTGATCGCGAACAACTGACGACCGGCCAGGCGGAACATGAGGATCTCCAGGCGATTCTCACCCACCAATTGTGTGCGTTGATCTACCGTGTCGAGAATGCCAGCCATTAAAGACTCCTGGGGTGTGCTGAAAGATTGACTGCTTACTAAAAAGGTTATCGGCAGCCAGTGCCAGAGCTTGACCCTCGGTAAAATGCCACGTAAATGCATTGATGTCACACTGACATCATGCTTTACTGCCATCACCTTATCGTCTGGCAGTCAAGCAATGCCGCGAGACCCTCAAACGGTCACAAGGTTCCGCCATGTAAGGGATTCCCCTAGTCACAATCAGGCCCAACCTGATATTCGCAATATCCAATAGCCATTAATGTGACGCCATTCTCATTGCATGAATGGAGTCAGGCTTTTGTTTGCTATCGCAAGCCCCCGGTCCAGGGGCCTTCCAGGCATTAACGCCTTGGTAATCGAAGTCATGCGAATGCCACTGGTTGTTTGCAGCACCAGCCGTCGCGACGCTGATCACTCAAATAAAAGTACTACTCAAAATTCAGAAATGAACTACAGATTTCGGTCATATTTCGGCGCTAGCTTGAAGCCATTGCTCCAGTGCTGCATCTCAATATCTGACCGTATGTTGTGGAGACTTTCATGATGAACGACGGTAAAGAGTGGCAAGACGCACTTCCCGAGTTCCTCCTGGAGGCCGAAATGCTGCTGGCCAAGTCTGAGGAATGCTTGAGTCACCTGCATTTGATCCGCAACGACAACGATGCCATCGATTGCATGAAAAACAGCCTGAGGAAACTCGCCGAAAAGGCCGATGCCATGTCGCTGGGGGCTATCGGTGATTTTTCCCGGCGCCTGCAGGACCTGATCAACAACGCCCAAAGCCCGGTGCAACTGCACGACCAGGCACTCTCGGCCTTGCATGACTGCCTGACACTGATGGCCTGGCAACTGGAACTGATTGATATCAAGACCGGCAAACTCAGCCTGGATGAGACTGAGCAAGTGGCGCTGATCGAGACGGCTGCCCAGTTGATCCCACAAAAAAGCGTCGACTACACCTATCGCCAGGCCGCACCACACGCCTCCTGAGCCGGCCTTTTCCATAGGTAGACGCGCCGGCTTCACTGTTTGAAAGGGTGTTTGAGCACACAACTATCAATAGGCCATTATCGGCAACAGCGATACAAGACAAGATCAATCATACAACTAGCCGCCCGTAGAACTGGCCATGGCAGCGCCGGGGCCCATGACTGTCGCCAAGTACAACGCCAGGCGACCAGCGGTAATGGTTGATGGTACTATGACCACGCTCGAAGTGGCTGAACGTCATGATGCAAGAAAACGTGAAACACACCTCGAATCAACATCAGAGTCACTACCGTGCAGACCCGGTGCCGAAGGGAGGCCATGCCCCCAGAGCGCTTTCCAAACAGAGCCCGGTCAGCGGTCGTGACCGGTCTACCCGCAGCGAACACCCATCGGCTCCATCTGCTATGTACACCAGCCCCATCTCACTCATCGCCCGGTTCGGATCCCAAGGCAGTACCCGCTGGATCACCCTTGGCCTATGCCTGTGTGCGACGCTGGTCAGCCTGTGGGTCTATGCGCACCAAGCGCCACTGCCGATAGTCCTGCTGCTGCTCAACCTTGCCACCCTGGTCGCCGTTGGCCTGCAGCGTTGGCGCTCGCGTAAATCGATCAAGTTCCAGCCCCAGGAACTGGCCGACCGCCTGCTGCAAGTCCAGGAAAACGAGCGCCACCGCCTCAGCCGCGAGCTGCACGACGATATCGGCCAACTGCTGACCGCCGCCAAGCTGCAAAGCGACTGGCTGCGCCGCCGCCTGCCGCCGGAACTGCAGGAACAATGCAACGTACTGTGCAATACCCTCAACGAAACCCTGGCCAAGGTGCGGGACGTGTCAGCCATTCTCAACCCTCGGCAACTGGCCAGCCTGGGCCTGGAGGCGAGCCTGCGCGCGCATCTGCTCAAGACCCTGGAAAACACCCCGGTACATTGGAGCCTGGAATGCCAGCAACGCCTGACCGGGATTCCAGAAGAGATGGCCGTGGCGGCCTTTCGTATCACCCAGGAGGCCGTGACCAACATGCTGCGCCATGCCCAGGCGCGCAACCTGCTGGTGCGCCTGCAACGCTTGCCCCAGGGGCTGTCGCTGTTTATCAGCGATGACGGCCAGGGCTTCTCGCCCGCCACCGACCCCGGCCGGGCCGGGCAACGGGGCATGGCGGGCATGTCCGAGCGCATTGATCAACTGGGCGGCATGCTGGCGGTCAATAGCCAACCCGGCTGTGGCACGCAGATCGAAGCGCTGTTTCCCTGGGCGCCGCGCACCCTCGAACGGGCCAGTCCCCCTAAGGCTCTAGAGTGACCTGCAATTTACTCCTGGTAGATGACCACGCCCTGATCCGCGCTGGTGTGCGCGCGCTGATCCTGGATATTCCCGGCTATGCGGTGATTGGCGAAGCCAACGACGGCGCGCAAGTGCTCGCCCAGTTCGATGCCTTGCAACCCGATATCGTCCTGCTGGACTTGTCGATGAAGCACACCAGTGGCCTGGATGCCTTGCAGCAACTCAAGCACGCCTACCCCAAGAGCAAAGTGCTGATCCTGTCGATGCACACCGACCCGCAGTTGATCATGCGTGCCCTGGAGGCCGGTGCCCATGGCTACCTGCTCAAGGACACCACCGCCAATGAGCTGGAACATGCGCTGCTGGCGCTGCGCAATAACGAGCGCTACCTGAGCCCGGCCATTGCCCACACGGTGATCAACCAGGCCTTGATCCACAGCCAGTCCCACCCGGAAGCCCCCGTACAGCGCCACAACCTGACGGCACGCCAGTTGGAAATCCTGCGCCTGATCGTGCGCGGCAAGTCCACCCGGGAAATCGCCCATGGCCTGGGCCTGAGCATCAAGACCGTGGAAGCCCACCGCTCGCAGATCATGAAGCGCCTGCAGATTTTCGATGTGGCCGGCCTGGTGCTGTTTGCCGTGCGCGAGCAGATCATCAGCCTGGACGATTAGCCAGCAACGGCGAACCCACCGGCAAATGCACCTGCAAGGCCTTGGGCAAGGTGCAAAAGCGCAGGTCGGTGCCCTTGAGCGGCTCGCCATCGAGGTTGATATCCAACCCTTCGGCCACCTTGATTTCTACCCATGGCAGGCGTGCGCGCACAAACAGGTTGTCCAGGCCCCAGCCGTCCGTCATCAGGCTGCGCAAGGTGCCCACCACTTCCTGGGGCGCCGGCAGGATGCTGATATCCAGCAGGCCATCATCGGCCAGGGCGCCTGGGCACAGCTCATGCCCGCCACCGGCCTGGCGACCGTTGCCGATCCCCAGGGCCAGCAACTCGCCGCGCCAATGAAAGTCCGGCCCCACCAGCTCCCCATAGGCCGCCCGCAGTTCGCTGAAGCGCGACAGGCCGGTAAACAGATAGGCCGCGCCGCCCAGCACCTTTTTCAGGTCCTCGGAGGTGTTGGCCGTGACCTGGCTGCCAAAACCGCCGGTGGCCATATTGAGAAACACCTGCCCGCCCACCTCCCCCAGGTCGATGGCGCGCGGTGCCACGTCCAGCAGCTCCAGGGCCAGGCGCGGCTCCAGCGGCACCCCGGCCGCACGGGCGAAGTCATTGGCAGTGCCCAGGGGCATCAGCACCAGGCTGGCGTCAGTTTTCGCCCGAGCCATGGCCTCGGCCACATCGCGCAAGGTGCCATCGCCACCGCCCGCAATCAGCCGTGTGTAGCCGGCCTCCAGGGCTTCACCCACCAGGCGTTGGGCATCACCGCCCTCCCAGGTGACGCGCACCGCCAGCTCCCACCCCTGCTCGCGCTTGCCTTGCACTGCTGCCCGCACGTCTTCATTGAGGGCTTGCTTGCCGTGCAGAATCAACAGTGCCTTGGGTTTGCTCATGGGGGTGAAGCTCCTATCGTTGGAGGGGACCTGAGGGATGTTGACCTTCGGCAGTCGGAAAAAAGCCATTGGGCTGTAAATTAATTCTTCAGCCCAGCACTTCGCTCAAAGGAATGAAATTCACCCGGTCCCCCATGGCCAAGGTGGTGCCCTCCAGTACTTCCACCAAGCCCTCGGCCCAGGCGGCACTGCGCAAGACCCCGGAACTCTGGTTCTGGTAGATCACCGCCCGCCCTTGCTCCAGGCGCGCGCGCAGGTATTCGCGACGGTTGCCCGGCTTGGCCCAGACGAACCCCACCGGCACCTCGAAACGCAACGGCTGCACCGCTTCGACACCCTGGCGGCGCAGCAGGTACGGGCGCGCCAACAGGGCGAACGTGACCAGGGTCGACGCCGGATTCCCCGGCAGACCGATCACCGGCACGCCACGGAAATGGCCGAATGTCAGCGGTTTGCCAGGCTTGATCGCCAGCTTCCACAAGGCCAGCTCGCCCTCTTCGCGTAATGCGATACCCAGGAAGTCCGCCTCCCCCACCGAGACCCCACCGGTGGACAGAATCAGGTCCACCGAGCCCAGGGCGCCCAAACGGGTACGGGTCAGCTCCAGGTCATCGGGCAAGATACCGGCGTCAATCACCTCGCAGCCCAGGCGTTGCAACCAGCTGCACAGCACCCGCCGGTTGCTGTTGTAGATCTGCCCCGGCCCCAGTGGCAGGCCCGGCTCGATCAACTCGTCGCCGGTCGACAGCACCGCCACGCGCACGCGGCGCACCACCGCCAGGCGGTCGCGCCCCAGGGACGCCGCCAGGCCCAGTTCTATCGGGCCAAGCCGTGTACCGGTGGCCAGGACTTCTTCGCCGACCGTCGTCTCCTGGCCCTTGGGCCGGATGTTTTGCCCTGCGCGCAGTGCCTGGGTAAAGCTGACGCGCTGATCGGGCTGCACCTCGGCGTTTTCCTGCATTTCCACGCAGTCGGCGCCTGCCGGCACCGGGGCGCCGGTGAAGATCCGCGCACACGTCCCCGCCGCCAAGGGCTCGGGGGCCTGGCCGGCGAAGATGCGCTGGCTCACCAGCAGCGGCTCGCCCGCCCAATCGGCAGTGCGCAAGGCATAGCCGTCCATGGCGCTGTTGGGCCAGGGCGGCAGGTCGAGGGTGGACACCAGCGCCTCGGCCAGCACGCGCCCGTCGCACGCGGCCAATGGCAGGTGTTCCTGCTCACGGATCGGCGCGGCCTCGGCCATGTTCAACAGGCGTTCCAGGGCTTGCTCTAGCGGCATCAAGGCGCCGGTCTGGCCCGGCTTACCCACGGGATTCACACGGTTCGGCCAGCTTGAGGTGCGGCACGAAATTGCACGGGCGATGGCGGGCATCCAGCTGTTCGGCGAGAATCCCGTCCCAGCCAGTGCGCACCGCGTTGGTGGAACCCGGCAGGCAGCACACCAGGGTGCCATTGGCCAGGCCGGCCAGGGCGCGGGACTGCACGGTGGAGGTGCCGATATCGGCCACCGAAATCTGCCGGAACAGCTCGCCAAACCCATCCACCTGCTTGTCCAGCAAGCAACTGACCGCCTCGGGGGTGCTGTCGCGGCCCGTGAAGCCGGTACCGCCGGTAATCAGCACCACTTGCACCACGTCCTCGGCGATCCAGTGCGCGACTTGCGCACGGATTTTGTAGAGATCATCCTTGAGCAATACCCGTTCAGCCAGGCGATGGCCGGCCGCGAGCAGGCGCTCAACAAAGACCTGCCCGGAGGTGTCGGTTTCCAGGGTGCGGGTATCGCTGACGGTCAAGACAGCAATGTTAAGAGGTACGAAAGGCGTATCAGCCTGGGCTTTCATGGCTCGGTCCGGTTGTCGAAGGAACAGCCCGATGTTATATCACAGCCCCCTATTTCACTGCCGCTGCGGAGCCGTCATGCCATTCAATTCTTCGCCCCTGCCCTGCTCGGTCCTGTTGCTGGCCGGCGGTCGCGGCCAGCGCATGGGCGGGCTGGACAAGGGCCTGCTCGACTGGCACGGGCAACCGCTGATTGCCCACCTGCATCAGTGGGTGCGGCCCCTGACCGACGACCTGATCATCTCCTGCAACCGCAACCAGGCGCAGTACGCCCCCTACGGCGACCGGTTGGTCAGCGACGACAGCCTGGACTTCCCGGGGCCCCTGGCCGGTATCCGCGCCGGGCTGGCTGCCGCACGTCATGAACACTTATTGGTATTGCCCTGTGATGTGCCACGCATCGACGGGCAGTTGCTGGCAGACCTGCTCGAAACCGCCCGACAACACCCACAGGTGCCGGTGATGATCCGCCACGGCGCGTTCTGGGAGCCTTTGCTCTGCGTCATACCGACGCGCCTGCGCGGCGACGTGGAAAACGCCTGGCTGGCGGCAGAGCGCAGCCCACGGCAGATCCTCCTGAAACTGGGGGCCCGGGCGCTCGATTGCGCCGAGAACGACCCGCGCCTGGCCAACCTCAATACACCAGAGTTGTTGCACCCACGCCCCGGCGTGTCAGAATGAGCGCCAGAACAAGGAACTTTGCCGACGTTGCACACGTCACAAGGTCAGAACTCAATACAGCAACACTCTCGGAGAAGACTCATGACTCAACGGACCATCGCCGCTCTCATGCTTGCACTGGGCCTTGCTACCCTCGCCGGTTGCGCCTCGCCAACAGTGATCACCCTGAATGACGGTCGCGAAATCCAGGCTGTCGACACCCCTAAATTCGATCAGGATTCGGGCTTCTACGAATTCGAACAACTGGATGGCAAGCACACCCGCATCAACAAGGATCAGGTTCGCACCGTCAAAGACCTGTAAGTCTTAACGCCTGCTACGACAAAGCCCGCTTTTGAGCGGGCTTTGTTGCATCTGGCGCGTGGGAAATATCACCAATCCAGCACGATCCTGCTGTTGAAGCTGCGCTGTTCGCCGGTCACCGGGTCGACAAAACGTACGCCCTGGGCCAGCAACTTGAGCGGGTTGGCGTAGTCGTCCACAGCATCCTTGATAACCTGGGGATAAAACGGGTCATTGCAGATGCTCGCGCCCAGCGCCGTCATATGCACACGCAGTTGATGCTTCTTGCCCGTCACCGGAAACAGGCCATAGCGCCACAGGTCACCGTTTTTCTCGCGCACCTGCACCGCCGTTTCCGTGTTGCTCGCCCCGGGCCCCTCCTGCATGCGGAAGAACGGTTCGCCATCCACCAGGCGGCTCTTGTGCACCCGCGGGAAGGTCAGCGCGGGCAAGGCCGGGGCAATGGCCTCGTAGATTTTATCGATCTGGCGGGTGGGGAACAGTTGCTGATACGCCGAACGGCTTTGCGGGTTGGCCGAGAACAGCACCAGCCCGGCAGTATGGCGATCAATGCGATGCAGCGGCACCAGCGACGGGTTATCCAGGCGGCGGATCAGACGGCGCAACAGCGTCTGCTCGACATACTCGCCGGCAGGCGTCACTGGCAGGAAGTGCGGCTTGTCGGCCACCACCAGATGCTCGTCGGCGTACAGGATGCTCTCCTGCACCGGGATCGGCTTTTCATCCGGCACTTCGCGAAAGTAGTGGATGCGCAAACCTTCCTTGTAGGCCAGGTCCACGGCAATGGGCTGGCCATTGCCATCCAGCACCCGGCCACGGGCGATGCGGTCCAGCCACTGCGCGCGGCCGATGGCGCGAAAGTGCCCGCACAGGCAATCGAGCACCGTCACCCAGGGGCCAGGCGGCAGGTACAAGGTACTGGCTTGGTTCTGGGCAGCGGAAAAACCGGTATCGGACATGCGTACACTCAAGGCCTGGAAAGACTAAGGGGGCATTATCCCCCAGAATCTCAAGCCCTGACCAATTCGGCCCGCAGTACCGGCGAGGCACTGGCCGCCTCGGTGAACTCCTTGAGCCAGCGCAGTACATCCACCGCCTCCCAGCGGCCAGGGTCGTACAACGCATACAACAGGCCCTGATAGCCCACCACGTCCAGTTGCTTGTGATAACCGGCGCGCTGGAACAACGCTTCGATTTCGGCAAAGCAGGTGTTGAAATGCACTTTGTTGAACGGCGTCTTGCCTTCCGTGACCAGGCCATCGAGGCGCAGCTCATTCACCGCATCGCGCACGATATCGACGGACATGCGGTTGACGCTGCTTTTCAGTTGTTCGACATTCACCACGGGCGTTCCCTCTCACTCAAATCGCTGTACAAACATACAGTAACCGAATAATCAGCAACCTGCCATGGGTTGGCGCTAGATTAGAAAGGCAACGACCTGTTCCGTGTCGAACGGCCAGCCCAGTTCCGCCCCGGTATCCACCCGGCGCAGTACCGGAATGCTTAGGCCATAGGCGTCGAACAGCGCTTGCGAATCGGCGATATCCACCAACTCGACCATCAGCCCGTGTTCGACCAACGGCATGATTTGCGCTTCGGCAAACTCACACAGATGGCAGCCCAGGGTGCCGAACAACTGGCATTCAGGAAGCATGGCGTACAGACCCGATAAGAAACAGGTCACCATTCTAGGCCGCGGGAAAAACCTCGTCGAGTCATGCCAAAGACCTGATCCAGATCAGCATGGCCTATAACTGATTCAGCGATTCTCGCGGCTTTTTTCCTGCAACACCCCGACGGAGATGTCTGTGTTTGCCAACCTGCTGATCATTCTTGCCTCATCCCTGGTCGTCATTGCGCTGTTCCGCCGGCTGCAACTGCCGCCGGTGCTCGGCTACCTGTGCGTGGGCCTGGCCGTCGGGCCAACGGCCCTGGACTGGGTCAATGACAGCGAAGACCTGCCCGACCTCGCCGAACTGGGGGTGGTGTTCCTGCTGTTTTCCCTGGGCCTGGAGTTCTCCCTGTCCAAGATGCTCAGCCTGCGCCGGGTGGTGTTTGGCCTCGGCAGCCTGCAGGTGCTGTGCTGCGCCATCGTGCTGGGCGCCTTGCTGCTGTTGATGGGCATGTCGCCGGTGGCCGCGTTGCTGCTGGGGGCCGGGCTGGCCCTGTCATCCACCGCCATTGTGAGCAAGGAGTTGACCAGCCTGGGGGAGATCTTCAGCAGCCATGGGCAGAACGCGATTGGCGTGCTGTTGTTCCAGGACGTGGTCGCAGTGCTGTTGCTGACCCTGGTGCCGGTGTTCGCCGGTAGCAGCGAGCAAGCCTGGTACTGGGCGCTGCCCCTGACCCTGGGCAAGACCGTGGTGTTGTTCCTCGGCCTGCTGCTTGCCAGTCGCTGGCTGCTGCCGCGCCTGTTTCACGAAGTGGCCGCCTCGCATTCGGCGGAACTGTTCGTGCTGCTGGCCCTGGTGATCGTGTTGCTCACGGCCTGGCTCACGCACCTGCTGGGCCTGTCGCCAGCCCTCGGCGCATTCCTGGCGGGCATGCTGCTGGGCGAAAGTCATTACCGGCACCAGATCGAAGCGGATATCCGCCCGTTTCGCGACATCCTGCTGGGGCTGTTTTTTGTCAGCATCGGCATGTTGATCGACTTGCAGCTGTTTATCAGCCACAGCCTGCAGATCCTTGGCCTGACCCTGGCGCTGATGCTGATCAAGGGCTGCATTGTCGCCGCACTGGTCAAGCTGCGCGGCAGCGACAGCGAAACCGCCTGGCGCAGTGGCCTGGCCCTGGCCCAGGGCGGTGAGTTCTGCTTTGCGCTGATGGCGCAGATGCAATTGAGCAACATGCTGCCAGGCGAAATCAGCAGCCTGCTGCTGGCGGCGACGTTCTGCTCCATGCTGCTGACGCCCCTGCTGCTGCGCGCCGCCCCCGCTATTGCACTGCGCCTGCATCGCAAGCCCAACCAGCAAGTGCAGCTGGAGGCAATCACCGCGCTCAACGCCGAACTGCGCGGGCATGTGCTGATCTGCGGTTATGGCCGGGTCGGGCAATCCATCGGGCGCTTCCTGCGCCGTGAACAACAGGCGTTCATTGCCCTGGACGATGACCCTGAACGGGTGCAGGAAGCCGCCACCGAGGACAGCAGCGTGCATTATGGCGATTGTCGGCGTGGCGCCCTGCTCAGCGCGGTCGGCCTGGAGCGCGCACGCCTGGTGGTGATTGCCGTGGACAATAGCGATGTGGCCCTGGTGGTGCTCAAGGAAGCACGGCGGATCAACCATAAAGTGCCGATCCTGGTGCGCACCCGCGACGACAGCCAGTTGACTGAACTGAAGGCCGCCGGGGCCAGCGAGGTGGTGCCCGAACTACTGGAGTCGAGCCTGATGCTCGCCTCGCACGCAATGATCATGCTGGGCCTGCCCGACCAGCAGGTGCGCGACCGCGTCGACGAGGTACGGCGCAACCGCTACCGCTTGCTCCACGGTTTCTACCAGCATACCGACGACAACCGTGCAGCCCCGATCAATCCTGACTGACTGCACCAATCTTATGGATCGACAAGTCCGCGCCGTAGTACTCCTGTTCCTGGCTCAAGCGCAGGCCGCAGAGGCGCTTGAGCACGCCGTACACCAGCAACCCGCCCGCCAGGGCCACCACCACTCCCAGGGCGGTGCCGATCAACTGGCTGATCAGGCTCACGCCGCCCAGCCCACCCAGGGCGGCCTGGCCGAAGATCCCGCAGGCAATCCCGCCCCACACCCCGCACAAGCCATGCAGGGGCCAGACACCCAGCACATCATCGATCTTCCAACGCGCCTGGGCGGCAATAAAGCACCACACGAACAAGCCACCGGCCACCACCCCGGTGACCAGCGCGCCAACAGGATGCATCAAGTCGGAACCCGCACAGATCGCCACCAGCCCGGCCAACGGGCCGTTATGCAAGAAGCCTGGGTCATTACGCCCAATCACCAGCGCCGCCACGGTGCCGCCCACCATGGCCATCAACGAGTTGACCGCCACCAGCCCGCTCACCCCGGGCAGGGTCTGCGCACTCATCACGTTGAAACCGAACCAGCCGACGATCAATATCCACGAACCCAGCGCCAAGAACGGAATGCTCGACGGCGCGAACGCCACCAGCCGCCCATCGCGATAGCGACCCTGGCGCGGCCCCAGCAGCAACACCGCCGCCAATGCCAGCCAGCCCCCCATGGCGTGCACCACCACAGAGCCGGCAAAGTCATGGAACGTCGCACCAAAGGTCGCCAACAACCAGGCTTGCAGACCGAAGTTGCCATTCCACACCATGCCCTCGAAAAACGGGTAGATAAACGCCACGATCAACGCCGTGGCGCACAGTTGTGGAGCAAAGCGAGCCCGCTCGGCAATGCCCCCGGAGATGATCGCCGGGATGGCTGCCGCGAAGGTCAGCAGGAAAAAGAACTTCACCAGGCCATAACCGTGGTCGGCACTGAGCACTGCGGCCGGCTGCATAAAGCTGACCCCATAGGAGATCCAATAGCCTATAAAGAAATAGGCCAGGGTCGAGACCGCAAAATCACTGAGGATTTTCGACAATGCGTTGACCTGGTTCTTTTGCCGCACCGTACCGACTTCCAGAAACGCGAAGCCGGCATGCATCGCCAGGACCATCACCGCGCCGATCAGAATAAACAGCGTATTGGAGCTGTGGACCAGGGTGTCCACCGCGCTTTGCACATTTTCCATGGGGATTGGCAGGCCTACAGTTCAGGAAAAGCACCAAAGCAGTTCATCGCCCAACGATCGCGCACTAAATTGGCACCGCGCGTTCCACCCTTCTTCAGAGGGTATGAACCGCTTTGGCGCGACGACCGTTGCAGAAGGCAGTGACTTGCGGGTTTTTCCACGGGTTTCAGGGATTTAGGGTAAGGTTTTCCAAGGCTTTGGCGAAAACCGCCCACATTGCGCGCAAGCCTTGCGGCTGGCGCACCAAGGCAAAGCAAAAGCTGTACCAGACAATTGCAGTGAACCTTCACCAATGCCGGTGACTCTCAAGCAAAACCCTGTAAAAGCACCAGACAGCCACTCACGGAGATAACCATGGCCAGAAAATCAGCAAAGACTGCTCAAGAAATACTGATGGAAGATTTCCAGACCCTGGTCAGCGATACCGAAAAGCTGCTGGACGACACCGCGATTCTGGCCGGTGACCAGGCTGATGAACTGCGCTCGAAGATCCACGACAGCCTGTTGCAGGCCCGGGAAACCCTGAAGTTGACCGAAGACTCCCTGCGCGAACGCGGCAAGGCGGCGGTCACCGCGACCGAAGACTATGTACAGGCCAATCCTTGGCAATCCGTTGGCATCGCTGCCGGCGTGGGCTTTCTGATCGGCCTGCTGGCTACAAGGCGCTAATCATGTCTATCGGCGAAACCGGCTCGTCCTCGGGCCCAAGCTCCACATCGCGGCGCCTCGGCGCGGCTGTCCTGGGCTTGCTGCATAGCCATGTCGAACTGTTCGGCATCGAGTTGCAGGAACAGAAGGCACGCACCGTCAGCCTGCTGCTGTTTGCCGGGCTGGCGCTGGTGTTCGCCCTATTGCTGCTGGTGGGGCTATCGGCACTGGTCATGATCCTGGTCTGGGATACCTATCGCCTGACCGGGATCATCAGCCTCTGCGTGTTTTACGTGCTGGCCGCAGCGTTCTGCGGGTTACGCTTGAAGGCCGCGGTGTTCGATGAGTCCACGCCTTTCCACGCCACCCTCGAAGAGCTGGCCAACGACCGGGAGCGCCTGCTGCCATGAGCCTGACTGAACTGCCGCAAACCAACTCCCGGCGGGAAATGCGCAAGGCCTTGATCCGCCTGCGCATGGAAATGCATCGCCAGGAAATTCGCCACGAATCCCAGCAACTGCTGCTGCCCTTGCAAAAGGTGCGCAACATGGGCCAAAGCTGGCAGGACGGGTTCGGGCTCAAGCATGCGCCGCTGTGGGGCGTCGCCGCAGTGACCCTGCTGGGATTTTTCACCGGCAAAGGCGCCAAGGGCGGCGGCATCGGCACCATGACCCGCCTGGTGCGACTCGGTGCGGGCCTGATCCCGTTGATCAAGCTCGCCATGCAGGGTGCCACCCGCAAGTCCTGACGCAACTGGCTGCATTCTTGCAAACGGATCAGGCCCGGCTCCTTCCCTAGAGGAGCCGGGCCTTTTTTATGTCGACTATTTCCTATGCGATGTACCCTAAGGAGGCTCTGTGATTGACGGGCAACCGCTCGCCTGTTTCCAACCCTTTATCGACACCGCCACCGGCCGCATTGCCGGAGTCGAAGCACTGGGCCGCCTGCTCCAGGCAGATGGGCAATTGCTTTCGGTGGGCCCATTGTTCGCCGATACGCGCACGCCCACCCCGGCGCTACGCCGCCTCGACCGCACGCTGCGCGACAATGCCCTAAGCCGCCTGCATGAAGCGCCTGAAGACTGGTTCCTGAGCCTCAATATCTCGCCGCGCTGGATCACCCTGCTACGACCGGGGCAACCGCTACCCAGCCTGAAACAGTTGCAGGCCCATGGCGTCGATCCAAAACGCATCGTGTTTGAGATCACCGAACTGGGCGGCAACAGCCAGCGCCTGGCCGAGGTCGTCGCCCGCTACCGCGAGGCGGGGGCACGGATTGCCATTGATGACTTTGGTGCCGGGTACTCGCAGCTGGATCGGGTCCTGGCCCTGCGCCCGGATATCCTCAAGCTGGATATGCGCCTGTTCCAGGCCGCAGCCCTGGGTGGCCCGAGCGGCGAGGTGGTACGCGCCCTGGCGCAAATGGCGGAAAAAACCGGGTGCTGGATCATTGCCGAAGGCGTGGAAACCGAAGCGCAACTGCGCTTTGCCCTTGAATGTGGCGCGCGTTATGTCCAGGGCTACCTGTTTGCCCAGGCGCAACTGGACTGGTTTGCCAGCGACGCCTTTGTCCCGCGTTTCGCCGTACTGCGCCAAGCCTATGTCCAGCAGAAACTGGCAGAGCATGGGCGGATTATGCTGCTGCGCCAGCCACTGATCGAGCTGATGCAGATCCTGCAAGGCTGGGCGCAGGCCCACGCACCGCTTACGCAATTGCCACAGCTGCCGGGCTTTCCCCGGTTACTGCGGTTCTATCAGTGCGATCGCCATGGCACCCAACTGACCCCCAACTTTGAATGGCGCCAGGATGCCTGGCACGCTGACAGCCGCTACCTGGGCCACAACTGGTCATGGCGCCCTTACTTCTATCATCTGCTGGCCGAAGGCTGGGAAGAGCGCCGTCTGATTCTCTCCAACACCTACCGCGATGCCACGACCAATCAATACTGCCTGACGGCAGGACAATTCTTCGATAACGGCCAGCGCTTGCTGTTAATCGATCTTGACGCCGCCGGCCTATAGTTTTTCGCTTGCTCCCGGCACGCCGAACCGGGAAGCTGGAGGCCGACATTCATCCCACGGAGCGCCCCCGCCTTGGATTGGCCTACCCTGCTTACCCGCGAACGCCTTGGAAAATCCCTGCACAGCCCGCAAGAGCTGGGCCGCAGCCCGTTTCACAAAGACCATGACCGGATCATCTTCTCCGGGGCCTTTCGCCGCCTGGGCCGCAAGACCCAGGTCCATCCGGTGACCAGCAACGACCATATCCATACCCGGCTGACCCACTCGCTGGAAGTCAGTTGCGTGGGACGCTCCCTGGGGATGCGCGTCGGCGAGACCATTCGCAGCGCCCTGCCCGACTGGTGCGACCCCAGCGACCTGGGCATGGTGGTGCAATCGGCCTGCCTGGCCCACGACATCGGCAACCCCCCGTTTGGCCACTCCGGCGAAGATGCGATCCGCCACTGGTTCCAACAGGCAGCCGGCCGTGGCTGGCTGGATGATATGAGCAGCGCCGAGCGCAATGACTTCCTCAACTTTGAAGGCAACGCGCAAGGGTTTCGCGTGCTGACACAACTGGAATACCACCAGTTTGACGGTGGCACCCGCCTGACCTACGCCACCCTGGGCACTTACCTGAAGTACCCCTGGACCGCGCGCCACGCCGACTCCCTGGGCTACAAAAAACACAAGTTCGGCTGCTACCAGAGCGAGCTGCCGATCCTTGAACAGATCGCCCACAAACTCGGCCTGCCACAACTTGAGGAACAACGCTGGGCGCGCCACCCACTGGTCTACCTGATGGAGGCGGCCGACGATATCTGCTACGCCCTGATCGATCTGGAAGATGGCCTGGAAATGGACTTGCTGGAGTACGCCGAGGTCGAGTCCCTGCTGTTGAACCTGGTCGGCGATGACTTGCCGGAAACCTACCGGCAACTGGGGCCCCAGGACTCCAGGCGACGCAAACTCGCGATCCTGCGGGGCAAGGCCATCGAGCACCTGACCAACGCCGCCGCACGGGCGTTCGTCGAGCAACAGCCGGCGCTGCTGGCCGGGACCCTGCAAGGTGACCTGGTGGAACATATGCATGGCCCGGCCAAGCGTTGTGTACTGAATGCCAAAGACATGGCGCGCAAGAAAATCTTCCAGGACAAGCGCAAAACCCTGCATGAGATCGGCGCCTACACCACCCTGGAGATCCTCCTGAACACCTTCTGCGGCGCGGCCCTGGAGCAACATGGCGGGCGTACCCCCTCCTTCAAGAACCGTCGCGTCCTGGATCTGCTGGGCAACAGCGCCCCCCATCCCGATTGGCCGCTGCATCGCTCGTTCCTGCGTATGATCGACTTCATCGCCGGCATGACCGACAGCTACGCCAGCGAGATGGCCCGGGAAATGACCGGGCGTTCACACCCTCAGTGACCCATGGTCCAGGCAGGTTTTCCTGCCTGGACGCTTGCCTCAAAGAATCGACCTACGCGGGCACCAGAGCAGCCTGATCGAATTCGCCCCAACACCCGATGAATAATCACCCCTCTCTTATCCACCCCAGCGATCAGCTCCTACATTCACCCAAACCCACGATAGCCAGCGCCTGGCTCACAGGGCAAACAGACACCGGCACTGGCTGGCATTTTTCCGGCTGCAGCTACTTCCACGGAACTTCCTATGCCCGAACGACAATTGCGCATCCTGCTGGTGGAAGATCACCCTTTCCAACTCCTGGCCATTCAGTGCCTGCTCAAGAGTTTCGGCTTCAACCAACTGACACCTGCCGAGAATGCCGAGCAGGCGATCAAGTTGATGAGAACAAACGAAGCCCCCTTCGATCTCATGTTATGCGATCAATGCCTGCCTGACCTCACCGGGCTGGAGCTGGTGGAGATCGCCAGCCATGCAGGCTTTATCAAAAGTGCTGTATTGCTAAGTGGGTTGCCCGCCCTCGAACTGGAACATCTGAAAACCCTGGCAATACAACGCGACTTGCGCCTGCTTGGATATTTGGCTAAGCCCTTGAATAAGGAAGCCTGGATCGAGTTGATCAACCAATCAGGGCTTGCCCACGATTAAAGAGTACGACCTTGCACATGAGCCGAAACCGCCTGATAAACCTGAAGCGCCTCACTGCACCAGGGCACTGTTGATTGCCCTGGTAACTTTTCAACTTTAAACGTAGGACATTAAACGCGCCTGCAAATGAAATATCACCCTCATCCAACTCGCAAATAACACTACGCAACTTTTAAACCTTTCACCCAAAAAACGCTTACATCTCGGTCAATAAAGCCTCAATGCATTGTAGTCCAATACCTTTTTAGTCGTAGGAATTTTCCTGTTTTATATCTACTCAGCCTTCCCTTCATGCTCCTGCCCTACCTTCTGAGCTAATGTGCGCGCTTATTTGCACTAGTATGGAATTGGCTCATGAATACAGTTTTTATTATTGACGACCACCCGGTTATTCGACTTGCAATCCGAATGTTGCTGGAACATGAAGGTTACAAAGTAGTCGGTGAAACAGATAACGGTTGTGATGCAATACAAATGGTCCGCGAGTGCCTTCCAGATCTCATCATACTTGACATCAGCATTCCAAAACTCGACGGACTGGAGGTTCTCTGCAGGTTCAACGCAATGAGTACGCCCATGAAAACCCTGATCCTGACGGCACAGTCTCCAACACTTTTTGCCACACGCTGCATGCGTTCAGGTGCCGATGGCTATGTCTGCAAAGAAGGTGACCTGAGTGAACTGCTAAGTGCCATCAGAGCTGTACTTTCAGGTTACAACTATTTTCCAAGCCAGGCCTTGAATACCACAGGTTCCGACTCCTGCGAAAATGAAGAATTGAGTCTTTTCAAGTCAGTCAATGATCGCGAACTTATGGTCTTACAACTTTTTGCACAAGGTCGTACAAATAAGGAAATTGCCAAAGGTATGTTTCTCAGTAACAAAACTGTCAGCACTTATAAAAAACGACTGATGCAAAAACTTAAGGCCAAGTCCTTGGTAGAACTTATCGAGATGGCAAAACGCAACGCGTTAGTGTGAGAAACAGGATGCCAAGGCGTTTAAAGGACTATCTAATCATTTTGAGTACCGGGCTGTGCTTGAGTACAGCCGTGCCAGCCACTCAAACCGCTCCAGAACGCTACTCACTGCTGAGTCGTGCCGGTATCGTTCAGTTGGACACCCAACTGAACCCCACGCAGCGCCAATGGCTACAAAACAAACGCGAACTGGTGTTGGGAACCTCGACACCCGACTACCCGCCTTTCGACATCACCGCCAGCGGTCATGACTATGAAGGTATTACTGCCGATTACGCGGGGATCCTGGCCAAAGCCCTGGCATTGCCCGTCACGGTGATGCGCTACCCCTCGCGGGAGGCGGCAATCCAGGCGCTGGAGGACGGGGAAATCGATTTGCTGGGCAGCGCCAACGGATTTGAAGCGAGCAACGCCGACATCGTCCTGTCAACGCCCTACGCGGTCGACCAGCCGGTGCTGGTCACCCGTGACGCAGAAACCCGCCCGCTCAATGACGGGCTGGCGGGCATGCGCTTGAGCCTTGTCTACCACTACCTGCCGCTGAAGGAAGTCGAGGCGCTGTACCCCAATGCGATCATCCAGGTCCATCCGTCCTATTTGAATGCGCTGAACGCCGTGGCCTTCGACCAGGCCGACGTGTTTCTCGGCGATACCATTTCCACCCATTACATGATCAACAAGGGCTACCTGAAGAACATCCGCATGGCCAATTTCGGCAAGCACGAAGCGTATGGCTTCAGCTTTGCCGTACACCGCGACCAGCCAATCCTGCTGGGCATCGTCGATACGGTCCTCGCCGGGGTCGGGACCTATGAGCGGGAAAACATCGCCCAACGCTGGAGTGCAGGCAGCGATATCCTGCTGACCGACCACAAGTTGCAGTTGACCCAACGGGAAGAACGCTGGCTCAAGGACCACCCGGTGGTGAAAGTGGTCATCAACGAAACCTTCGCGCCACTGACGTTCGTCGATTCAGATGGCCAGTTGCGGGGCATGACCGCCGACCTGCTGGAGTTGATCCGGCTACGTACGGGCTTGCGCCTGGTGTTCCAGCACACCCGTAGCGTCAACCAGATGATCGAGCAGGTCGAAAACGGCAGCGCCGACATCATTGCCGCCATCAGTCCAAGCCACGAACGCGAAACCAAGCTCAATTTCACCCGCCCCTACCTGCAGAATTCCTATGTCCTGCTGACGCGCAAGGAGCCTGGAGCGCCCTCGAACCTTGAACAACTGGCCGGGAAAAAACTGGCGATCACCGAAGGCAATCCCCTGGTGGACTACCTGCGCCAGGCGTTTCCACAGATCATCCTGGTGCAGGCCAGCGATACCTTCAAGGCCTCGGAAATGCTGGCCCAGGGGCATGTGGAGGGGGCCGTCAACTCGTTGGTGGTCGCCAATTACTTTCTCTCCTCCCACTTTTTTCAGGGGCAATTGCAGATCAGCTCGAGTATCGGCACGCAACTGGCCTCTTTTTCCCTGGCGACGTCACGCAGCGCCACCGAACTGGCCTCCATCCTGGACAAGGCCCTGCTCAGCATCGCACCGGATGAACTGGGGGTCATCAACAACCGCTGGCGTGGCTACACGGCCGCCTCCGATAGCTACTGGCGCAACTACCACCGCCTGATTATCCAGATCATCAGCGCCGCCGGGCTGCTGCTGCTCACCTCACTGGCCTGGAACGGCTACATGCGCCGGCAGATCAAGCACCGGCAGATGGCGGAGCGGGCCCTGAGCGACCAGTACGAATTCATGCGCGCCCTGGTCAATGAAACCCCTCACCCGATCTACGTGCGTGATCGCAATGGCTTGCTACAGACCTGTAATGACAGCTACTTGCAGGTCTTCGGCGTCAAGCGCGAGGAGGTCATCGGCAAGAGCGTCATGCAGATCAGCCTGGAAAACGAAACGCAAGCCAACCAGTACCATGCCGACTATCTGCGGGTGGTGGCCGAGGGCAAGCCGTTGATTCTTGACCGCGCCCTGCATATTCGCGGGCAACACCTGACGATCTATCACTGGATCCTGCCGTACCGCGATTCCGTGGGTATGGTCCAGGGCATCATCGGCGGCTGGATCGACATCAGCGAACGCCGTCAATTGTTCGATGACCTGCGCGCCGCCAAGGACCGCGCCGATGAGGCCAATCGCGCGAAAAGCACGTTCCTGGCGACCATGAGCCATGAGATCCGCACGCCCATGAACGCGGTGATCGGCATGCTGGAGCTGACCCTCAAGCGGGCCGACCACGGGCATCTGGATCGTCCGGCCATCGAAGTGGCCTACAACTCGGCCAGGGACTTGCTGGAGTTGATTGGCGATATCCTCGACATCGCGCGCATCGAATCCGGCCGCTTGAGCCTGGCGCCAGAGCGCGTCAACCTGCGGGAACTGATCGAGTCGGTGGTGCGGGTGTTCGATGGCCTGGCACGCCAGAAGAATCTCAACCTGTTGCTGGAGTTCAATCCCGGCGGCGAAGAACGTGACGTGCAGATCGACCCCCTGCGCTTCAAACAGGTCTTGTCCAACCTGGTGAGCAATGCCATCAAGTTCACCGAGCAGGGCGAGGTGAAGATCAAGGTAGACCTCCAGGCCACCAGCCAGCCACAGCAGATCCAGATGAGGCTGGTGGTCGAGGACACCGGTATCGGTATCAGCCGGGACGATCAGCAACGCCTGTTCGAGCCTTTTTCCCAGGCCGACAACTCCGGGCACCTGGCCAGGAACGGCGCCGGACTGGGGCTGGTGATCTGTCGCAGCCTGTGCGAGATGATGGGCGGGCAACTGGCCCTGAGCAGCGTGCCCAGTGTCGGCACCCAGGTGTTTGTCTCGTTGCAGATGACCAGCCTGCCACCGGCCTACCCACTGATCGAGCTCAAGCCCGCGACCCAGGATGCGGCGGCGTTGCTGAATGTGCTGGTGGTGGACGACCATCCCGCCAACCGGCTGCTCATGTGCCAGCAACTGGGCTTCCTCGGGCATCGATTCACTGCGGTCCAACATGGCGCGGCGGGCTTCCAGGCCTGGCGCCAGGAGCACTTCGACCTGATCATCGCCGACTGCAATATGCCGGTCATGAACGGCTATGAACTGGCCCGCTCGATCCGGGAGCACGAGCAACGGGAGAACAAAACGCCCTGTATCATCCTGGGCTTCACCGCCAATGCCCAGCCAGAAGAAAAGCAGCGCTGCCGGGATGCGGGCATGAATGACTGCCTGTTCAAGCCCATCAGCCTGACAACACTGGAACGCCACCTGGGAGAGATCACCCCGCTGTCGCCAGCGCGGGTCTTTGATCTCGATAGCCTGAACGCCCTCACCGGTGGCGATCCGCTGTTAAGCCAGCGTCTGTTGGAAGAACTGTTGAGCAGTAGCCGGCGTGATCGCGAGGAACTCATGACCTTGCTCGCACAAGGTGCTTACCAGGACCTGATCGACCAGGCCCACAAGATCAAGGGCGCCGCCAGGATCGTCCAGGCGTGCACACTGGCCGAACGATGCGAGGTGTTGGAACAGGCTGGGGAGGATGCCGACCCGGGGCAACTCGACATTTGGGTCAAGGCCATCGAACAAGCCATGTTCGACCTAGAACAAGTGCTGCAGGAGCAGTTGGACAATCTCGCGCCATCGTAGGAACGGGCTGGCCGGCGATGGTCGTTAACGAAGACATGGGGGGACCTGCCCCCCCAGCCATCGCCGGCAAACCAGCGCCCTCAGCAGTCAGTCAACCGCAAGAAAATCGCGGCCAGCCGCTCGATCCCCTGTTGATCCTCGCCACTGAAACGCGCCAGTCTCGGGCTGTCCAGATCCAGCACCCCAATCAACCGCCCCTGCTTGATCAAGGGCACTACCAGCTCGCTATTGGAAGCACTGTCGCAAGCAATATGCCCGGCAAACGCATGCACATCGTCCACCCGCTGGGTTTGCCGCGAAGCCGCCGCCGCACCACACACCCCTCGGCCAAACGCAATCCGCACACAGGCGATCTGCCCCTGGAAAGGCCCCAGCACCAGCTCTTCATCACGGTTGAGATAAAAGCCCGCCCAGTTCAAGTCATCGAGCTGGTTGAACAGGAATGCCGAAAACTGCGCTGCGTTGGCGATAAAGTCGCGTTCATCGGCCAGCAGCGACTCCAGTTGCGCACAGAGCATGGCGTACCCATCGAGACCGCTGCCCGCCTGTTGCAAATCGATCATGGCTGACGCTCCAGCAATTTAAGCCCCACCCAGTAGCGGGCGAATTGGTAGGCGCACCGCCCGTTGCGATTGCCCCGGCCCGTGGCCCAGCGCACCGCCAGGATGTCCAGTGCTTCATCGCGCTGCCACGGCAAACCCGCCTTGTTCGCCAGCTCGCCGATCCAGTGCTCCACCACATCCAGGAAATGCTCCTGGGTGAACGGGTAGAACGACAGCCACAAGCCAAAACGGTCGGACAAGGCAATCTTGTCTTCCACCGCTTCACTGGGGTGCAGCTCACCCTCCACGCGCTTCCAGTTGTCGTTGTCGCTCTGGTTTTCCGGCACCAGGTGACGACGGTTGGACGTGGCATACAGCAGCACGTTTTCCGGGGCCTGCTCCAGCGAACCGTCCAGTACGCTCTTGAGCACACGGTAATCGCCTTCGCCAGCCTCGAACGACAGGTCGTCGCAGAACAGGATAAAACGCTGCGGCAGCTTGAGCAGTTGCTCGACCACACGCGGCAGGTCGGCCAGGTGGTCACGTTCGATTTCGATCAGGCGCAAACCGGCCTTGGCATGCTGGGCCAGCAACGCACGGACCATGGACGACTTGCCTGTGCCACGCGAGCCCCAGAGCAACGCATGGTTGGCGGGCAGGCCGTCGAGAAACTGCTGGGTATTGCGCGCCAACTGTTCGCGCTGCTTGTCGACCCCAATCAGGTCGGACAGGCGCATATCCAGGCTGACGTCCAGTGGCAGCAGAAAACCGCTACGCCCCTCGCGCTGCCAGCGGGCCGCCAGGCAGTGGTTCCAGTCAACAGCCACGCGAGGCGCTGGCAACAACGGTTCCAGACGAGCAAGCACGGCATCGGCCCGCTCCAGAAAGGCATTCAATCGAGAATCCATGACTATTCCTGTGGCAAGTTCTTGTAAAAAATGGCGTATTGGCAACCCTCACGCAGTCACCAGACGGCTGCACCTGAAAAAACGATTCATACCGGGCAAGGCTGGCGCTGAGGATGTTCAGCTATGCTTGCCGGGCGAAGGGAAACGTAAAGTGGCTCAGCACTCAATGGATATCAAGTTCGCCCACCGCTTGTCTTATAAACAAGCCAGACTGACTGTGCTGGTCGGTTTCGTCTTGGGAACCTTGCTCAGCCTGATCCAGATCGGCATTGATTATGCCAGCGAAGACGCGTCCATCAATCGCGAAATACGCTCCCTGCTTGAAATCAGCCACAACCCTGCTTCACGTATCGCCTACAACATCGACGCCGAACTGGCCCAGGAACTGACCCTGGGCCTGTTGCACTCCCCCGCCATCACGCGGGCACAGTTGATCGACAACAATGACCTGGTGCTGGCTGACGTCGGCCGCCCGCGCAAGGAGAGCCGCTACCGCCCGGTCAGCGACTTTTTGTTCGGCGCCAACCGCCAGTTTGAAGACCGCCTGTACCTCACGCACATGCCTGGGGAATCCCTCGGTGTGTTGCGCCTTGACGTCGATACCTACGCATTTGGCAGCCGCTTCCTGCGTCGCGCAGAGATCACCCTGCTCAATGGCTTCGCGCGCAGCCTGATCCTGACCGCAATCCTGCTGGGCCTGTTCTACGCGATGCTGACCCAGCCCCTGGTGCGGATCATCCGCGAACTGAGTACCCGCCCCCCCGGTAACGCGCCCCAGGCCCGCCTGGATTGCCCAGCGGGGCACGAACACGATGAGATCGGCGTGCTGGTCAACGTCGCCAACCAGCAGTTCGAGAATATGGAGACCGAAATCCGGCAGCGGCGCCACGCCGAGGACCGCCTGACCGAGTACCTTGGCCAACTGGAAGATATTGTTTCGGCGCGTACCACCGAACTCAAGGCAATCAACCAGCGGTTAAGCCAGTCCAACGAAGAACTGGAAGCGTCGAAAATGACCGCCCTGGGCATGGCCCAGGCGCGGGCGGCTTTCCTTGCCAATATGAGCCATGAAATCCGCACCCCGCTCAACGGCCTGCTCGGCATGATCGCCCTGTGCCTGGACAGCGTCCTGAATACCGAGCAGCGCCAGCAATTGTCGATTGCCCATGACTCCGGCAAGGTCCTGGTAGAACTGCTTAACGATATTCTCGACCTGTCCAAGTTCGATGCCGGGCAACTGGAACTGGAGAACATCCCCTTCGACCTCGGCGCCCTGGTGGAGGACACCGCCAACCTGCTGTCGCAGAACGCCGCGCCCAGCGTCGAATTGACCTGCCTGATCGACCCGCAGTTTCCCGCCCAGGTCGTGGGCGATCCGACCCGGGTGCGGCAGATTGTCAGTAACCTGCTGTCCAATGCCTTGAAGTTCACCCGTTTTGGCCGCGTCGATGTACGCCTCAGCGCGCAACCCGATGGCGTGCGCATCGAAGTGTGCGACACCGGCATCGGCATTGCCCAGGAGGCCCAGGCGCGGATCTTCAAACCCTTCACCCAGGCCGGCGCCGGCATTACCCGCCAGTTTGGCGGCACCGGCCTGGGGTTGGCGCTGACCCACAATCTTTGCGAAGCCATGCGCGGCCGGCTGACCATCAGTTCAGAGACCGGCTTCGGCAGCCAGTTCTGCGCCGAACTGCCACTGCCCGCCCACACCCCGGCGCCTCGGCTGGGCCCCTTGACCGGTGACGTGGTGGTGATCAGCGGGGCCAGCAGCGGCCTGGCCGAACTGCTGCACACCCTGCTGCCGCACTGGGGGCTGACGCCGCGCTGCTACACCCTCGACGAGGACTTGACGGGCCTGGCAGCGGATATCCTGATCACCGACTGCCCCGAATGCCTGTTTCGCCTGCGCCCGACCGTCAACGCGCCGATCCTGCTGGTCACCGCCTACGGCAACTTCATGCCCAGCGAAGAAGTGGCCGCCTTGGCGCCCCTGCAACAGCAGGCACGCCCCCTGAGTCGCGCCGCGCTGTATCAGGTGCTGCACCGCACCCTGCGCGCCGACAGCGAAATCGTCCTCGACCTTGCCCAACTGGAGGCCAGCCCGGTGGCCCATCGGGCGCACATCCTGCTGGTGGAGGACAACCTGGTCAATCAACTGGTGGCCAAGGGCATGCTCAGCAAGCTCGGCTGCGAGGTGGTGGTCGCAGCCCATGGCGGCGAGGCGCTCAAGCAATTGGAAGAGCAACGTTTCGATCTGGTGCTGATGGACTGCAACATGCCGGTCATGGATGGCTACGAGGCGAGCCGGCAGATCCGCCGCAGCGGGCGCTGGCCGCAGCTGCCGATTGTCGCGCTGACCGCCAATGCCCTGGCTGAGGAACGCGAACGATGCCGGGCCGCCGGCATGAACGACTACCTGGCCAAGCCCTTTCGCCGCGAGGAACTCAACGCCCTGCTCGACCTGTGGGTGCCGACTACGACAACCCTCTGACCTGCTGGAGCAACGGGTCATCCAGGGCCAGGGAGACGCCAGGCACGTCGGTCATTTGAGCAGCGCTTCGATCTCTTGGGTCAGTTCCCCGGGTTTGGTGGTCGGGGCAAAACGCTTGACCACCTGAGCGTCACGACCGATCAGGAACTTGGTGAAGTTCCACTTGATGCCCCTGGAGCCCAGCAGGCCCGGCGCGCGCTGTTTCAATTGCACAAACAGCGGGTGGGCTTCGCTCCCATTGACATCCACCTTCTTGAACAGAGGAAAACTGACACCGAAATTCAGCTCGCAAAACTCGGAAATGGCCCCCTCGTCACCCGGTTCCTGCTTGCCGAACTGGTTGCACGGGAAGCCCAGTACCACCAGGCCCTGGTCCCGGTATTGCTGCCAGAGCTGCTCAAGGCCTTTGTACTGCGGGGTGAAACCACATTTGCTGGCGGTATTGACCACCAGGATCGCCTTGCCGGCGAAGTCCGCCAGAGTCTTTTGCTCGCCCTTGATGGTGGTGCAGGGGATGGCCAGCAGGTTATCGCTCATTAGAGACGCCTCAAGAAGTAGAGAAGAAAAACATAGCGAGCAATTCCATTGCACACCATTTAATCAGCCAGCCTGATAACCCAACATCACCCCCCGGCAGGCGCGGGCTTGCCCGCGAAAAACGCCCAGACGCCACGTTTATCCAGGCAGCCCGCATCGTCGGTTCAACGCGGGACCAAGTCCAGGCACACCGAGTTGATGCAGTAACGCAAGCCCGTAGGCGGCGGACCATCCGGGAACACATGCCCCAAGTGTGCATCGCACTTGGCACAGGTCACTTCGGTGCGGACCATCCCGTGGCTGACATCACGAATCTCGATCATCGCGCTGTCCGCAATCGGCTCATAAAAACTGGGCCAGCCACAACCGGCATCGAATTTGGTCTTCGAGTCGAACAATGGCTCATTGCAGCAAATGCAGTGATACACACCGTCGGTCGTAGTGGCGTTGTACTTGCCGGAAAACGGCCGCTCGGTGCCCTTGAGGCGGCACACTTGATACTGCGCCGGGTCGAGCATTTCCCGCCATTGATCCAGGGTCTTCTCCAACTTTTCCATCAATACACCTCGACAACTGAAAAAGCCTGATCTGTGTCTTTTCCATGGATCAGGCGGCACGTATGATTGCGCCTCTTCAAAGCACCAGTCTGGCACCCACGTTATCGGCATTCAAACGTATTTATGGGTCAGGCCACACGCAGGATTCCCAGCACGGTAGTCTTCACACCGTCTGGATCGTTCATTTTCGGGATCACATCGCCATGCAGGTCAGCAAATCGAACAAGCTCGCCAACGTCTGCTACGACATTCGCGGCCCGGTGCTCAAGCACGCCAAACGCCTGGAAGAGGAAGGCCATCGCATCCTCAAGCTGAATATCGGCAACCCGGCGCCCTTTGGTTTCGAGGCGCCGGACGAAATCCTCCAGGACGTGATCCGCAACCTGCCCACCGCCCAGGGCTACAGTGACTCCAAGGGTTTGTTCAGCGCGCGCAAGGCGGTGATGCAGTACTACCAGCAAAAGCAGGTGGAAGGGATCGGTATCGAGGATATCTACCTGGGCAACGGCGTCTCCGAGCTGATCGTGATGGCCATGCAGGCCCTGCTCAACAATGGCGACGAAGTGCTGGTGCCGGCGCCTGACTACCCGCTGTGGACCGCCGCCGTGACCCTGGCGGGCGGCCATCCGGTGCACTACCTGTGCGACGAACAAGCCAACTGGTGGCCGGACCTGGCCGATATCAAGGCCAAGATCACGCCCAACACCAAGGCGCTGGTGATCATCAACCCGAACAACCCGACGGGCGCGGTGTATTCCAGGGAAGTGTTGCAGGGCATGCTGGAACTGGCGCGCCAGCACAACCTGGTGGTGTTCTCCGACGAGATCTACGACAAGATCCTCTATGACGACGCCGTGCACATCTGCACCGCCTCCCTGGCCCCGGACCTGCTGTGCCTGACCTTCAACGGCCTGTCCAAGTCCTACCGGGTGGCGGGGTTCCGTTCCGGCTGGGTGGCCATCTCCGGGCCCAAGCACAATGCCCAGAGCTACATCGAAGGCATCGACATGCTGGCCAATATGCGCCTGTGCGCCAACGTCCCCAGCCAGCATGCGATCCAGACTGCGCTGGGTGGCTACCAGAGCATCAACGACCTGTTGTTGCCCGCCGGCCGCCTGCTGGAACAGCGCAACCGCACTTGGGAGCTGCTCAACGACATTCCCGGCGTCAGTTGTGTCAAACCCATGGGCGCCTTGTATGCCTTCCCGCGGATCGACCCGAAAGTCTGCCCGATCCACAACGACGAGAAGTTCGTCCTCGACCTGCTACTGTCGGAAAAGCTGCTGGTGGTCCAGGGCACTGCGTTCAACTGGCCGTGGCCTGATCACTTCCGCGTGGTGACCCTGCCGCGGGTGGATGACCTGGACATGGCCATCGGGCGTATTGGCAACTTCCTGAAGTCCTATCGCCAGTAGCCTGACTTTCGCTGTACAACCTGCAACAGGTCGTACAGCGATTATCTGGCAACACATCTCTGCCGAGAAACGCCTGCTGCACCCACCCTCTTCGCCTCGACCCTGTACTTTCCAGCAATCACGGGGTCCAAAGGCTTGCGGACGGGAATTTCTAGCGGCATAAAGGCTCGGAAAATCCCTGCAAGGCTCTACATTCGCGTTGTAGGACACAGTTTGAAATAGTCGCCCGGTTGAATAGCCCACTGCCGCACCTTATATACCCCGCAGTACGCGACATATTAAGCATGAGGAGAATTCTACAACCATGATGCGCATCCTGCTGTTCTTGGCCACTAACCTGGCGGTCGTGCTGATTGCCAGCATCACCCTGAGCCTTTTCGGCTTCAACGGGTTCATGGCGGCCAACGGGGTTGATCTGAACCTCAATCAGCTGCTGGTTTTCTGTGCCGTCTTTGGTTTTGCCGGCTCGATCTTCTCGCTGTTCATCTCCAAGTGGATGGCGAAGATGAGCACCAGCACCCAGATCATCACCCAGCCGCGCACCCGGCATGAGCAATGGCTGTTGCAGACCGTCGAGCAGCTGTCTCGCGAAGCCGGGATCAAGATGCCCGAAGTCGGGATCTTCCCGGCCTACGAGGCTAACGCCTTTGCCACTGGCTGGAACAAGAACGATGCTCTTGTTGCCGTCAGCCAGGGTTTGCTGGAGCGTTTCTCGCCCGACGAAGTGAAGGCCGTGCTGGCCCACGAGATCGGCCACGTCGCCAACGGTGACATGGTGACCCTGGCACTGGTCCAGGGCGTGGTGAACACCTTCGTGATGTTCTTTGCACGGATCATCGGCAACTTTGTCGACAAGGTGATCTTCAAGAACGAAGGTGGCCAGGGTATCGCCTACTACGTGGCGACGATCTTTGCCGAACTGGTACTGGGCTTCCTCGCCAGCTCCATCGTGATGTGGTTCTCGCGCAAACGCGAGTTCCGCGCCGACGAAGCCGGTGCCCAACTGGCCGGTACTGCCGCGATGATCGGCGCCCTGCAACGCCTGCGCTCCGAACAGGGCCTGCCGGTGCATATGCCTGACACCCTGAATGCCTTCGGCATCAACGGTGGCGTCAAGCAAGGCCTGGCACGGATGTTCATGAGCCACCCGCCACTGGAAGAGCGGATCGACGCACTGCGCCGTCGCGGCTGACAGGCAACGCAAAAAAGGGGCGATTGAATCGCCCCTTTTTTGTGGGCGCGTGTTTTACAGCCGCGCCAACTGGTAAACCTGCTCTTCCAGCCGTGTGATACCCGCCTGGGCGAACCTGGGGCTCTCGGCCAGGATATCCCGCTGTTCCCGGATCTCCAGGCGCCAGCGTCCGCCCAGCAGCCTGTGGACTTCAGCGTCGCCGATTGCAAACGGCGGGCCTGCCTTTTGGGCCTGCTCATAATCCAGGCTGATCAACAGACCACTTTCCACCTGCGGCGCAATCGCCTGCAGATGCGCGACATAGCGCTCGCGCATCGGCAGTGGCAAGGCAATCAGCGCCGCCCGATCGTACAGCGCGGTGCACCCTGCCACATCCTCACCGCTCAACTCGAAGAAATCGCCGCACCACAATTCGAGAGTGCCCGCCTGATAGACCTTGAAGCTGCCCCGCTGGCTGACGTGCGCCGCCAGGCTTTGCTCCTGGAAAAACTCTTCCACGGCCTTTTCCGACAGCTCTACCCCCAGGACCTGGTGCCCCTGCTGCGCCAGCCACAGCAGGTCCAGGCTTTTGCCACACAGCGGCACCAGCACCCTGGCCCCACTGGCCAACCCGAGGCCCGGCCAGTGTCGCTGCAAATAGGGGTTGACCTCCGGCAGGTGGAAGCCGATCTGATTGTGTGCCCAACGGTCATGCCAAAAGGTGGAGTCCATGACTAATCCTAAAAATTCGATCAAATAACGCTAAAACTTATATTAGATTTAGATTAATGATCTGATTGAAGATGGTCCCATCTTAACCTTGAGGACCCCGCCCATGCTCCCCAGCCTGTTTATTTCCCACGGCTCGCCCATGCTTGCCTTGCAACCCGGCGCCAGCGGGCCAGCCCTCCAGCGCCTGGCCGCCGACTTGCCACGCCCCAAGGCAATCGTGGTGATGTCCGCGCACTGGGAAAGCCGCGAGCTGCTGGTCAGCGCCAGCCCTGCGCCCGAGACCTGGCACGACTTCGGCGGTTTCCCCCGCGAGCTGTTTGCCGTGCAGTATCCGGCCCCCGGTGATCCGGCACTGGCCCAGCAGATCGTCGAACGGCTCATAGCCGATGGCCTGCAAGCCCGCCTCGACCACCAGCGCCCGTTCGACCATGGCACCTGGGTGCCGCTGTCGCTGATGTACCCGGCGGCGGATATACCGGTGGTACAGGTCTCCCTGCCCAGCCATCTGGGCCCCGCCCTGCAAACCCGAGTCGGCCAGGCGCTGCGCAGCCTGCGCGAACAAGGTGTGCTGTTGATCGGCTCGGGCAGCATCACCCATAACCTCGGTGAGTTGGACTGGCGGGCCGGCCCGGAAAGCATCGAGCCCTGGGCGCGGGAGTTCCGTGATTGGATCGTCGACAAACTCGGCACCCAGGATGAAGCCGCCTTGCACGACTACCGCCGCCAGGCACCCCATGCGGTGCGCAGCCATCCCAGTGATGAACACTTGTTGCCGCTGTACTTCGCCCGTGGTGCGGGTGGGCAGTTCAGCGTGGCTCACCAAGGGTTCACCCTGGGTGCCCTGGGGATGGATATCTATCGATTTGATTAGCAGGCCCCGCTAGATCCAGAGCCGGGTGAAAACCCAGGCAAAAAAAATCCCCGAACCAGTCGGGGATTTTTTATGTTCGATCAATCAACCCAAGGGTCGATCAATCTTCGCGATAGCGACGCAGTTTGAGCTGCTTGCCCGCAACGCGAGTGTCCTTCAGCTTGGCCAGCAACTTCTCCAGGCCATCTTCCGGCAACTCCACCAGGGAGAAGCTGTCACGCACCTGGATGCGACCGATCGCTTCACGTGCCAGGCCACCCTCGTTGAGGATAGCGCCCAGCAGGTTCTTGGCGGCGATGCCATCACGCGCGCCCAGCGCGGTACGGCAGCGAGCACGACCTTCAGCCAATGGAACCGGAGCACGACGCTCACGATCACCACGGTCTGGACGGTCACCGGTACGCTCTGGACGATCACCGCGCGGAGCGTTGTTCGGCACCAGTGGGCGTTCTTTTTCGATCGCGGCAAGGGTCAGGGCCTGACCGTTGGTAGCCTTGCGCAGCAGGGCTGCAGCCAGGGCACGCGGGGTGCAACCGATATCGGCAGTCAGGCGGTCCAGCAGGTCGCCGTGGGTCGATTCAGCATCAGCCACCAGCGGCGACAGGCTGTTGGTCAGTTTCTTGATGCGGGCATCGAGAACAGCCTGGGCATCCGGCAGGCGGACTTCGGCGACTTTCTGACCGGTTACACGCTCGATCACTTGCAGCATGCGGCGCTCACGTGGAGTCACCAGCAGCAGTGCACGACCTTCGCGACCGGCACGGCCAGTACGGCCGATACGGTGAACGTAGGACTCTGGGTCGTACGGCATGTCAACGTTGAACACGTGGGTGATACGCGGAACGTCCAGGCCACGGGCAGCAACGTCGGTCGCCACAACGATGTCCAGGCGGCCATCCTTGAGGGAGTCGATCACGCGCTCACGTTGGTTCTGGGCAATGTCACCGTTCAGCGCAGCGGCTTTGTAGCCTTTGGCTTCCAGGGCACTGGCCAGGTCCAGGGTCGCTTGCTTGGTGCGCACGAACATGATCAGGGCGTCGAAGTCTTCGACTTCCAGCAGGCTCAATACAGCCGAGGTCTTCTGGTCAGCGTGAACCAACAGGTGAGCCTGTTCGATCGCGGTAACGGTCTGGGTCTTGGTCTGGATCTTCACGTGTTGCGGATCGCGCAGATGGCGTTCGGCAATGGCACGGATCGACTGTGGCAGGGTGGCCGAGAACAGCACGGTCTGACGGGTCGGTGGCAGTGCCTTGAAGATGACTTCCAGGTCATCCATAAAGCCCAGCTTCAACATTTCGTCAGCTTCGTCCAGAACCAGGTGGTTCACGGTCGACAGTACTTTTTCGTCACGGCGCAGGTGGTCGCACAGACGGCCCGGGGTGGCGACAACGATCTGTGCGCCATTACGGATTGCTTTGAGTTGTGGGCCCATAGGCGCGCCGCCGTAAACGGCCACAACGGTAACGCCCGGCATTTGCTTGGCGTAGGTTTCAAAAGCGGTTGCTACTTGCAGCGCCAACTCACGGGTTGGCGCCAGGATCAGGGCTTGCGGCTCGCGCTTGGCAGGATCGATGCAGTGCAGGATTGGCAGGGCGAACGCGGCGGTTTTACCGGTACCGGTTTGCGCCTGGCCGATCATGTCTTGGCCGGCCATGATGATCGGGATCGATTGCTGCTGAATAGCCGAAGGTTCTTCGTAGCCGGTCGCGATGACGGCAGCAAGAATGTTCGGGTTAAGATTAAAAGCGGCGAAGCCGCCGGTTTCCTGGGTCATGGGTCTGCCTCTAAGTGCATCCGCAAAGACCCATGCTCCAAAGCTGCGCATGCCGTGTTGAGACTCAAGAGTCGCCCTGGCTGCTTTGTCGGCGGGGATTTGCGAAAACGAATGAATGAAAAAGATTCGTCAAGGGAGAGTCCGCTGTGCGGACGTGCAGCCGAAGCTGACTTCGGGGAATTGCGCTACCTAAACGCGGCCCGGTTAAAGGCCGGCGCGCACTATACCGGAAATCCTTGAAAAAGGGAGCTTTTTTTATCGGAAAAGTCCATCCCACTGCTCTGTGTCACAGCCTTTGCGCTTCCCTGCAAGAACGTCTATTTTTCAAAGGCCCGGCCCTGTTGGTTATTGCGCTTAAACGCTTCACCTTTTGCAGCGGACCCTTCGGTCCGAAACTGCCTGTCGCGTCCGAGGATCCCCCCATGAAACACGCCAGCAGCAGCCGCGTCAGCCGTGAACTACAAGGGCATGTCCTGTTGCTGGGGCTCGATCGGGTCGCCAAGCGCAACGCCTTTGACCTCGACCTGCTCAACGAACTGAGCCTGGCCTATGGCGAATTCGATCGCAATGAAAACGCGCGGGTGGCCGTGGTGTTCGGACATGGCGAGCACTTTACCGCCGGACTGGACCTGATCAACGTCGCCCACACCATGGCGCAAGGCTGGCAAGCCCCACTGGGAGGCTGCGATCCATGGGGAGTGTTCGCCGGGCCCAGGGTCAGCAAGCCGGTGATCGTGGCCGCACAAGGTTATTGCCTGACCATCGGTATCG
This sequence comes from Pseudomonas sp. GW821-FHT01D09, assembly GCF_059422465.1. NCBI lineage: Bacteria > Pseudomonadati > Pseudomonadota > Gammaproteobacteria > Pseudomonadales > Pseudomonadaceae > Pseudomonas > Pseudomonas sp. GW821-FHT01D09. Next base: position 92,134 of record NZ_JBWKWY010000008.1, on the reverse strand, counting down.
AGTTGATGCTCGCGGCGGACATCAACCTGTGCGCCAGCAATACGCGCTTTGCGCAGATGGAAGTCCAGCGTGGGATCTTTCCTTTTGGTGGCGCCACCTTGCGCCTGCACCAGATTGCCGGCTGGGGCAACGCCATGCGCTGGCTGCTGACGGGCGATGAGTTCGATGCCCATGAAGCCCTGCGCCTGGGGCTGGTGCAGGAGGTCATGGCCAGCGAAGACCTGCTGCCCCGGGCGCTGACCCTGGCCAACCGGATTGCCAACCAGGCGCCGCTGGGGGTGCAGGCTACGTTGATGTCGGCACGCCAGGCGCGAAATGAGGGCGAAACCGCCGCAGCCGCCGGGTTGCCGGCGCTGGTCGAAAAACTGCTTAACAGCGAGGATGCCAAGGAAGGAGTGCGGGCGATGCTGGAGAAACGGCCGGGGGTATTCAAGGGGGTGTGAGCAGGCAGGGATGGCCTCATCGCGGGCAAGCCCGCTCCCACAGGGGGAGATCTTGGCCATGCAGAATAGCCACAGAACAAATGTGGGAGCGGGCTTGTCGGGTCGCCGCATCGCCGCGATGAGGCCAGTACAGGCACCTACGTCGCCGGCCGAACCGCCTTGATCAGCGCCTGCAACGAATACCCCAGGCGTGGCGCCAGCGCCTCGGCCCGTGCAGAAACCGCCGCCAGGTCCAGCGTCTGGTCCAGGTCCGCCGGCACGATCAGGATCACATTGCCCTCCTTCACCGGCAGCTCCCAGTAATGCCGGTGGTACAACCCGCGCAACAGCGCAGCGCCCAGGGGCTTGCCATCATCGGTGGCCCACTGATTGATCACCAACCAACCACCGGGGTTGAGCTTCTTCTGGCAGTTTTCCAGGAAGCTCCAGGCCAGGTGGCCAACCCCCGGCCCGACATCGGTATACAAGTCGACGAAAATCAGGTCCGCCGGCTCCGCTGTCTCCAGCAACTCCAGGGCATCGCCTACGCGGATGTACAGCCGTGGATCATCATCCAGCCCCAGGTATTCGATGGCCAGGCGCGGCACGTCCGGGCGCAATTCAATCGCCTCGACATCCTCCAGCGGCAGGAACCGGAGGCAAGCCTGGGTCAGCGTCCCGGCGCCCAGGCCAAGGAACAGCGCACTCTCGGGCTGCTCGTGACACAAGGCGCCAATCAACATGGCACGGGTGTAGTCATACTCCAGCCAGCTCGGATCGGCAGTGAACACGCAGCTCTGCTCGATGGCATCGCCAAACTCGAGAAAGCGGTAATCGGCCACTTCCAGCACACGGATCATGCCGAAGTCATCATGGACCTCAGCCAACAGGCGCTCGACGCGCTCCTCAGTCATTTCATCTCCTAATGGGCCCGGGCACGGGTTCAAGCCGCCTGGTCCCAAGCGGCAAAGGCGCGATTGTCGGCCAAGCGGCGCCAGCAGGTCACGCACTAATTACTGATAACATGCACGTTCCCGACATTCATTCGAGTTCACGATGAGCCAACCCTGGAGCCCCGACAGCTGGCGCGCCCTGCCGATCCAGCAACAACCCCGCTACCCCGACGCCGCGCACTTGCTGCAGGTCGAGCAGAGCCTGGCCAGTTACCCGCCGCTGGTGTTCGCCGGCGAAGCCCGGGAGTTGCGCCGCCAGTTTGCCGAGGTGACCCAGGGGCGCGCGTTCCTGCTGCAGGGTGGCGACTGCGCCGAGAGCTTTGCCGAGTTCTCCGCCGCAAAGATCCGTGACACGTTTAAAGTATTGCTGCAAATGGCCATTGTCATGACCTTCGCCGCCGGCTGCCCGGTGGTCAAAGTCGGGCGCATGGCCGGCCAGTTCGCCAAGCCGCGTTCGGCCAACGATGAAACCATCGACGGCATCACCCTGCCCGCCTACCGTGGCGATATCGTCAACGGTATTGGCTTCGACGAGAAAAGCCGCGTCCCGGACCCCGACCGCCTGCTGCAGTCCTATCACCAGTCCACCGCCACCCTGAACCTGCTGCGCGCCTTCGCCCAGGGCGGTTTTGCCGATCTGCACCAGGTGCACAAGTGGAACCTGGACTTTATCGCCAACTCCGCCCTGGCCGACAAGTACAGCCAACTGGCAGACCGCATCGACGAGACCCTGGCCTTTATGCGCGCCTGCGGCATGGACAGCTCGCCACAACTGCGCGAGACCAGCTTCTTCACCGCCCACGAAGCGCTGCTGCTCAACTACGAGCAAGCCTTTGTGCGCCGTGACAGCCTGACCAACGATTACTACGACTGTTCGGCCCATATGCTGTGGATCGGCGACCGCACGCGCCAGCTCGATGGTGCGCACGTCGAGTTCCTGCGCGGGGTGAACAACCCGATCGGGGTCAAGGTCGGCCCGAGCATGAACCCCGACGACCTGCTTCGCCTGATCGACATCCTCAACCCGGACAACGACCCCGGCCGCCTGAACCTGATCGCGCGCATGGGCGCCAACAAGGTCGGCGACCACCTGCCCAACCTGATCCGCGCCGTGCAGCGCGAAGGCAAGCAGGTGCTGTGGAGCTGCGACCCGATGCATGGCAACACCATCAAGGCCAGCAGCGGCTACAAGACCCGGGACTTCGCGCAGATCCTCAGTGAAGTGAAGGAATTCTTCCAGGCCCATGAAGCCGAAGGCACCTATGCCGGTGGAATTCATATTGAAATGACCGGGCAGAATGTCACCGAGTGCATTGGTGGCGCGCGACCGATTACCGAGGATGGCTTGTCAGACCGCTACCACACCCATTGCGACCCGCGGATGAATGCCGATCAGTCGCTGGAATTGGCGTTCCTGATTGCCGAGACGTTGAAGCAGGTCAAACGCTAGAGCGGTGGTGGCTTGATCCACCGCAATCGCGGGCAAGCCCGACTCCCACCACGCTCAATGTGGGAGCCGGGCTTGCCCGCGATTGCGCCCTATCTGCCAGCCTCCATTGCCAGCATCGCCACCCGCAACCGGGCTGCACTGTGCCGCTGACAATTGATTTGCACCTGTTCCAACCCCAGCCAATCCGCCATCTGCCGCAGGTTCAACGCCAGCGCCAACATCCCTGCCTCGTCCAACCCCGGCTCTTCCTCATGCACGGCGTGCACTGCCAACCGCGCCTTGGCCCGCTCGGCCCGCAAATCCACCCGCGCGGCGATGCGTTCGTTGTGTAGGAACGGCAGCACGTAATAGCCATACACCCGCTTGTCCTGCGGGGTGTAGATCTCCAGTCGATAGCGGAAGTCGAACAGGCGCTCGGTACGACTACGCTCCCAGATCAATGAATCGAAGGGCGACAGCAAGGCACTGGCTGCCACCTTACGCGGGACCGTCGGCTCGGGCAGGCAATACGCCGGCTGCTTCCAGCCCTGGACCTGGCACACCTGCAATTGCCCGTCCTCGAGCAATTCGGCGAGGCGCCCATGACTCTCTGCCGGGGCCAGGCGAAAATAATCGCGCAGGTCCTTTTCCGTGGCGATACCCAGCGCCGTCGCGGCCTGCAGCAACAGGCCACGCTGGGCACTGTGCTCGCTCAAGGGCGCCTGTTGCAGAATCGCTGCCGGGATGACCCGCTCCGGCAGGTCGTACAGCCGCTCGAAACCACGGCGCCCGGCCACCGTCACCAGCCCTGCGGCAAACAGCCATTCCAGGGCCTGCTTTTCATCACTCCAGTCCCACCACGGCCCGGCGCGCTCTTCACGGGTCGACAGGCTGCCCGCCCCCAACGCACCCTGCTGTTCGACGATGGCCAGCACGCGGCGGATGGTAGGCTGTTGCTCGCGCCCAAAACGCGCCATCTGCTGATAGATCCCCTGCCCCTCGGATGCGCGCTGCATGCGCCAGCGCAGCAGCGGATACAGCGTCATCGGTAGCAGCGAGGCCTCATGCCCCCAATACTCGAACAACGTACGTTTACGCCCCAGGCTCCAGGCCGCCTGTTCAAGCAGCAACGGCGAGTAATGACCCAGGCGGGAAAACAGCGGCAGGTAGTGGGAACGCACCACGGCATTGACCGAATCAATCTGCAACACGCCCAGGCGCTCGACCAGACGATTGACCTGGGCCGCCTTGATCTGTGCGGGCGGCTGGCGCCCGGAAAAGCCTTGGGCTGCCAACGCCAGGCGGCGGGCTTGCTTAAGGGAAAAGCTCAGTTCTGCGGGCATGGGCATCTCCTGATTGCGCCCGCGAACTGTAGCGCGAGGATCGTCATTTACCCAACGGGTCATTCCACACAGACCGGTGGCGTTCATGCTCGACATCCGCCCGGGTCAAGCCAATATCCTTGAGTGAGTCATCACTCATTTCTGCCAGGATCTGACGCTCGCGCTGCACGGCGTACCAACGGCAAACCCTTTGAAACACCCCGGCCAACGGGCGCTTCACCAACAACACATAACCTCTTTGACCCTTCATCATCTCGCCCTCCAGTGGGGATGACTAAAGTCTGGGCCCAGGGCTATGATCAATCCAACGAATGTTTCTTATGCAACACATCTCAGAGATTGATCAATTGACTCACTACCCGAGCATCGACACCGACGTGCTACGCACCTTCGTCGCCATCGCCGACCAGGGGGGCTTCACCCGCGCCGGCGAGAAGGTCAACCGCACCCAATCAGCGGTCAGTATGCAAATGAAGCGCCTGGAGGAGGACGTGTTGCAGCGCAAGTTGTTCGAGCGTGATGGCCGGCAGGTCAGGCTTACGCCCGAAGGCCAGGTGTTGCTGGGGTATGCGCGGCGCATCCTGAAGTTGCATAGCGAGGTGTTCAATACCTTGCGCGAGCCGCATATGGTCGGGCTGGTGCGCATCGGCACCCCGGACGACTACGTAATGCGCTACCTGCCCGGCATTCTCAAGCGCTTTTCCAAGGCCTACCCGCTGATCCAGATCGAGATGCACTGCGAAGGCACGCCGGTGCTGATGCAACGACGCGACCTGGCACTCACGGTGATCAGCCGCGAACCGGGCAATGAAATCGGCGAACTGCTGCGCAACGAACGCATGGTCTGGGTGGCATCGCCCTGCTTTTGCGTGGATGAGCACGAGACCCTGCCCCTGGCAATCTCCGGCCTGGACAGCTTTTGCACACAATGGGCCCGCGCCTCGCTGGAGGCCGTGGGGCGTGAGTATCGCCTGGCCTATCACAGCTCCAACGGCGCGGCGATCCAGGCCGTGGTCGGTGCCGGGCTGGCAGTGACGGTGATGATGGAAAGCCTGGTCACCGAAGACTTGCGGATCTTGGGCAGTGACGAAGGTTTCGGCCCGCTGCACACGGTCAACTTGCGCCTGCTGCGCAACCCGAACATGACCTCGCCCATCACCGAATGCCTGGCCGAATATATCCTCGACGGTTTCAGACTTTAAAGGTCAGCATCACCGCGCACATCACCAGGAAACCGCAGAACAAACCGCGCAACAGGCGCTCCGGCAAGGCGTGGGCGATTTTTACCCCCCAACTGATGCTCAGCAGCCCGCCGACCGCCAGGGGCACGCCGATCAGCCAATCCACCTCGTGGTGCCAGGCATAGGTCACCAGGGTCACGCCGGTACTGGGCAAGGCCAGTGCCAGGGACAGGCCCTGGGCAACCACCTGGGTGGTGCCGAACACACTGGTCAACACGGGCGTGGCTACCACCGCGCCGCCAACACCGAACAGGCCCCCCATGGATCCCGACGCCGCGCCCAATACCCCCAGCCACGGCCAGGAATAGCGCATCTGTGCTGAAGGCGGTGTATGGCGGGTGAACATGCGTAACAGGTTGTACGCCGACAGGGCCACCAAAAACACAATAAAGCCAATGCGCATCATGCCGGCATCGATGCCTACCGCCCAGATCGACCCCAGCCAGGCAAAACAAAAACCCATGATGCCCAGTGGCAAGGCATGGCGCAGTTCTATGCGATTGCGCTGGTGGTAACGCCATAACGCCAGCATCACATTGGGGACCACCATCACCAGCGCAGTGCCTTGGGCAATTTGCTGATCCAGGCCAAACAGCACGCCCAGCACCGGAATCGCGATCAACCCGCCCCCAATGCCAAACAGCCCGCCGACAGTGCCCAGGGCTACGCCCAGCATTACATACATCGCTATATCCACCACAACCACACCCCTGCGCCGTCTCAAGCCCTGCATGCTACGCACTGCGCCCTGGCAGGGAAACGCATAGCAACGCACAATGGCTATGCCAAATCCGCACAAGCGAATGATCCCCATGAACCCCACAACCCTGACCGATCAACTGGGCCTGTTCCTCGATGTGCTGGAAGCCGGCAGCTTTTCGGCAGCGGCGCGGCGCCATCCGCTGACGCCCTCTGCCGTGGCGCGGCGCATTGACAGCCTGGAAAGCGCCCTGGGCAGCCAGTTGTTCCTGCGCAGCACCCACGCGGTGCTGCCCACTCCGGCCGGGCTGGCGTTTGCCGAGCGTGCGCGGCGGATTATCCGGGAGTTGCAATTGGCACGGGCCGAGGCCGTGTCCCTGAGCCATGCGCCCGAGGGCCTGATTCGGGTGGATGCCCCCGCCGCGTTTGGCCGGCGACACCTGGCGCCGGCCATCGCGGATTTCCTGGCGGTCTACCCGGGCCTGGACGTGCACCTGCATCTGATCGACAGCTTTGTCGATATGCAGGGCGAACATCTGGGCAAGGTGGACCTGGTGCTGCGGGCCGGACATATAGTCGATACCCGGCTGGTCGCCACGCCATTGGCCAGTATTGTGCGAATCGCCTGTGCCAGCCCAACCTATCTGAAAAACCGTGGCACGCCGACCCATCCCAGCCAGCTCAACGAACACGACGGCCTGGACTGGGAAGGCCTGGCGCCGATGTTCGCCTGGCGCTTTGAACTGGATGGTCGCAAGAACACCTACCGCCCACAGCGCATCCGCATGAGCGCCAATAATGCTGAAGCCCTGCTGTCCGGCGCCCTGGCCGGGCTGGGCATCGCGCACCTGCCTACCTGGCTGGCCAGTGAATACCTGGTCCGCGGCGAACTGGTGCCGCTGTTCTGTGAAAACGGCCTGCCCACTGCAGAAACCGCCGGCATCTACGCCCTGCGCCTGGAACAGCAGGCCAATGCCCGCAGCCGCCTGTTGCTGGAATACCTCAAGAGCCGTTTCAGCCCCGTCCCACCGTGGGATCTGGCGTTGCAAAGTGGCTGGGGCTGACAGCCGCCAGCAAATTATCTGGCGCATCAAAGGTTTGCCCGCTAGATTCCAGCTCAAATACGCTTTAAGGCACCGCCATGACTGACACCTGCGACTCCCTGCTCCTCGACAACCAACTGTGCTTTGCCCTGCACTCCACCTCGTTGTTGATGACCAAGGTCTACAAACCCTTGCTGCAAGCCCTTGGCCTGACTTACCCGCAGTACCTGGCCATGATGGTGCTGTGGGAAGACGATGGTTTGACCGTAGGGGAAATCAGTAACCGCCTGCTCACCGACCCGGGCTCGCTGACCCCACTGCTCAAGCGCCTGGAAGCCGAAGGCCTGTTGAGCCGCACACGCAGCCGGGTCGATGAGCGTGTGGTGGTGGTGGCGTTGACCGACGCAGGCCGGGCACTGCGGGACAAGGCCATGGATGTTCCCCCCTGCATCCTCAGCGCCAGCGGGTTGCAGAGGGAGCAACTGCGCAAGCTGCAAGCGGACTTGCTGGAACTGCGCAGGAATTTGCAGGGTAGCGTCTAGCCACCTGTCGGAACCGGCTTGCCGGCCCCGACAGGTCATCGCGATCACTTCAAAAATTTATATTGCGCACTAAACATTTGCGCGATACATTCATTTCGCCACTTACTTAACGCGCAAATTTTTAGCGCAAAAATACAGCGAGGAACACCCCATGCAAACCCTCTATACCGCAGTAGCCACCGCCACCGGCGGCCGTGATGGCCGTGCCGTTTCCAGCGACAATATCCTCGACGTCAAACTCGCCACCCCAAAAGAACTGGGCGGCGCCGGCGGCCAGGCCACCAACCCGGAACAACTGTTCGCCGCTGGCTACTCAGCCTGCTTTATCGGCGCCCTGAAGTTCGTCGCCAGCCAGAGCAAACGCAAAATCCCCGATGACGCCTCGATCACCGCCCATGTCGGTATCGGCCAGATTCCCGGTGGTTTTGGCCTGGACATCGACCTGCACGTGTCCCTGCCCGGCTTGGCCGAGGATGAGGCGCAAAGCCTGGTAGACGCTGCACATCAGGTCTGCCCGTACTCCAACGCTACCCGTGGCAATGTCGATGTGCGCTTGCATGTCACGGTGTGACCGGTAAACAGGCATAAAAAAACCCGACTCTTGGTCGGGTTTTTTATCAGTAACGCAAGACTTACTTAGTAACCTTGGCGCGACCTTTGTACGAACCACCTTCACGGGTGTCGATCTCGATCAGGTCGTCGATCTCGATGAAATCAGCCACTTGCAGTTCGGTACCGTTAGCCAGCTTGGCAGGCTTCATCACTTTGCCCGAAGTGTCACCGCGAGCGGAACCCTCGGTGTAGGCAACCTTACGCACGATGGTGGTCGGCAGCTCTACGGACACCAGGCGCTCTTCAAAGAAAATGGCTTCGCAGACGTCTTCCATACCTTCTTCGATGAACGGCAGAACAGCTTCGATATCTTCAGCGTTCAGCTCGTACATGGTGTAGTCGGTAGTGTCCATGAACGTGTAGGTGTCGCCGCTGATGAACGACAGGGTCGCTTCCTTGCGGTCGAGGATCACGTCATCCAGTTTGTCATCGGCGCTGTAGACGATCTCGGTCTTGTAACCGGTCAGCAGGTTCTTCAGCTTGGTCTTCATGATTGCGCTGTTACGACCAGACTTGGTGAACTCAGCTTTCTGAACCAGCCAAGGGTCGTTTTCGAGACGGATCACTGTACCGGGTTTCAGTTCTTTACCAGTTTTCATTACGAATATCCGAAATTTGGATGGGATTTACAAAAATCAAGGTCGCGTATCATATCCAATTTTCATAAAACTGTACCAGCGCCGTCGCAAGATCGGCCTGCAAGGCCTGTTCCAGACACCATTGCTCGGCATGTGCAGTCAGTTCCGGCCAATGCTCAAGCACGGTTTTCCAGCCTGAGGCCATGTCGCTGTCCGTGTTCCAGGCTTGCCATAGGACGATCAGCGCAGCTTTCGCGGGGGCAGACAGGTCCTGGGTGTACAGATCAAGGAACGCATCGAGCTTGTCCAGGTGGATGTCTTCATCCTGGCGGTAGATATGCCATAACAACGGGCGCCCGGCCCATTGTGCGCGCACAAAGGAATCTTCGCCGCGCACGGCATTGAAGTCACAACACCACAGCAGGCGGTCGTACTGCTCCTGGCGCACGAACGGCAGCACCTGCACCGTCAGCGCGCCGCGCAGGTGCACCTGCCCCACGCCTAGCGCCTCGCCCCCCAGCCAGCGCTGTACATCGCCAAGGATGCGCCCTTCCGGCACCAGCAGATGGGTGGCCTGGCCATCGGCCGCCAATACGTCCAACCAACTGGCCAGGCCGGCATTTTCGTAGGCGAACAGCGAGATCAACCGCGCGCCCGCCGCAGGAACAACACCCAGCGCTTGTAGGAATTGTTGCTGGGCCTGGGGATCACGCTGAAAAGCCTGACGCCGCTCAATCAACCCCGCCTCACGCAGCAAGCCCCCGGTGCCGGGGCGAAATCCCGGAAAGAAGAAGTACTTTTGCACGCCCTTGAACTTGACCGACGGCAGGCCGTGACATCCGACCACCCATTCCTCGGCACTCAGATAATCCAGGTTCATCCACAACGGCGTACGCTCGCGGGCCGCCATGGCCTCCATATAGGCCGCTGGCAGTTGGCAGGCAAAGGCTGCGATCACCACGTCCGCCGCTGCCGTGGCGGGCCAATCCGCCGGCCAGTGGCGCACATCCACGCCCTCCTGCCACTGCTGCGCCAATTGCACGTCCACCTCGGGGCACATGCGCTCGAACGCCCGCAGGTCATCGACCCACAACCGCACGGCACAGCGCTGTTCTGCCACCAATTGCCGGGCCAGGCGCCAGGTCACGCCGATGTCGCCATAGTTATCGACAACGCTGCAAAAAATATCCCAGCGGGCTTTCATTCCGGGCTCCATCAGTCAAAGGCTCGATTGTCCGCATAAATGCCGCCAGGCAGAAGGGCTGATCGCGATTATTCTGCACGCTGGCTATGCGACAATCCCCCACTCGCCGCAACCGCCCGCCAGGAGGCCGCCATGTCCGCTCGCCCGTTGTCGCTGTTCAAACTCAGTATTGCCGTGGCCCTGGGCCTGTGGCTGGGCTTTGTCGCCATCGCGCTGACGGCCTGGCTGGCCTCGCGCTACCTGCCTGGACAACCCGTGGCCGCCGTCACCCAGGCCGTCCAGCAGTTGGGCAGGCCGCCTGCCGTGACTCCGGAGCCGCCGAACCGCATGTTTGAGCAATACCAGCAAAACCTGCACAAGCAGGCACAACAGCAGGCGCTGGATCAGGCCCGGGACAACCCGCGCAACCTGTCCAACCCCAAATGCCAGTTCTGGCTCCAGCAGGACCAGAACGCCCCCAGCGACAAGAGCCGGGCCAATGTCCTGCAATTTTGTGATTGAGCACAAAACCGCCCATGAATAAACACGCCGTCCTCCAGTTGATCCTGGAAAAACTCGCCGCCGACCTGGATGTGGCGCAACGCGCCGCGCAAACCGCCTACGAAACCGCGACCCACGAAGAAAACATCGCCGAGAACAAATACGACACCCTGGGCCTGGAAGCGTCTTACCTCGCCGCCGGGCAAGCCAAGCGCGTCGAGCAAATCAAGCAGTCACTGGTGCTGTGCCAGAACCTCAACCTGCGGCCCTACGATGAACAACGGGGGATCGAGGTGGGCGCCCTGCTTGGCCTGGAGGATAACGACGCTCGCCAGCAATGGCTGTTCCTGGCGCCGGATGCGGCAGGCCTGAAAGTCTATGTGGTGGGGCAGTTGGTGACCGTCATCACCCCTCGCTCGCCGCTGGGCAAAAGCCTGCTGGGCAAGTTCGAGGGCGATGAGGTGGAGATTCTGGTGGCGGGCACCCGGCAACAATTCGTGGTGACCGAGGCCCGCTGAGCCGATCAGTGAACCGGCAGTTCAACACCGTCGAACAGGGCTTCCAGTTCCTGCTTGTTATGGCACTGGATCGCCTTGGCCATGACTTCACGGGTCAGGTGCGGGGCGAACTTCTCGATGAAGTCGCACATGAAACCACGCAGGAAGGTGCCACGACGGAAGCCGATCTTGGTCACGCTGGACTCGAACAGTTCGCTGGCATCGAGTACCACCAGGTCGCTGTCGAGCTTGGTATCGACGGCCATCTTGGCCACGATGCCAACGCCCAGGCCCAGGCGCACGTAAGTCTTGATCACGTCGGCGTCAGCCGCCGTGAACACTACTTTGGGCGTGAGGCCGCGATGGCTGAAGGCCTCATCGAGCTTGGAACGGCCAGTAAAACCGAACACGTAGGTGACAATCGGGTATTCCGCCAAGGCTTCCAGGGTCAGCTTCGGCAGCTTGGCCAGTGGGTGGCCCTGGGGCACCACGACGCAGCGGTTCCAGCGATAGCACGGCATCATCACCAGGTCGCCGAACAGCTCCAGGGCTTCGGTGGCGATGGCGAAGTCGACGGTGCCATCAGCCGCCATTTCGGCGATCTGCATCGGCGAACCCTGGTGCATGTGCAAGGCCACGTCCGGGTACTGCTTGATAAAGGAGCTGATGACCGGCGGCAGGGCATAACGGGCCTGGGTGTGGGTGGTGGCAATCGACAGGGTGCCCTTTTTCTCGTTGGAAAATTCCTGGGCGATCTGCTTGATGCTTTCAACCTTGCGCAGGATCTCGCCGGCGGTGGTGATGATGCGCTCACCGGCCGGCGTGACACGGGTCAGGTGCTTGCCGCTGCGGGCGAACACTTCGACGCCCAATTCGTCTTCGAGCAGGCGGATCTGCTTACTGATACCCGGTTGCGAGGTGTAGAGGCTTTGCGCCGTGGCGGAAACGTTGAGGTCGTGGTGCGCCACTTCCCAGATGTAGCGCAGTTGTTGAAGCTTCATATGTATCCCTCAAAGCAGATAGACGCCACGGATATCAGCGACGGTATATAACTATATTAAAGGTTTGATTGATAAATCTAGAACTTTTTATCGTTTACGCCCCATCACACATCTTCACTGCGCCGGCGCTGCAGCAAAGGCACCAGATAGACCGGCACCCGCGACAACTGCAACACCCGCGCCGCCGTACGCCCCAATGGGGTCAGGATCCCCGCGCCCTGGCTATGACTCCCTACGATCAACAAATCTACCGAGAGTTTCTGCGCCTGGTCGAGAATCACCTGGGCGGGATCCCCCTGGATCACCCGCACCGAACGAATCGTCTGTAAATCCTGCTCGCCATCCGCCAGTTCTTCGCGAAGGCTGTCCAACACCCGCTGTTCGATACTCGCCATGACCGTGGTCAGCCCCTGGGCCTGCCATTCGCTCAAGGCCGGCTCGTCCAGGTAGGTTTGCAGCACCGAGTCGGCGAGCAGCCCGATCGGCTCCACGACATGGATCACATGCAGATCCGCCTTGAACGTGCGCGCCATCGCCAGTGCATGTTGCATCACGTAAGGCGCATACACACCCAGGTCTGAGGCATACAACATCGACCGAATCATAGAACCTCCTGGACTGCCAGGATGGCGGGGACTGTTTCAGCTTAGCAGCGCCTCCGCGACTGCGATGAACTTAGCGTTAGACCTGGACTTTCGGCTCATTGCTCACACCATGGGGCACATGCCCGGTGGCCACCACCTCCCTGGCTTTCTCGCAATGGCCGGCCTGGTCGTCAAAAAACACATCGGCAGCGAACGCTTCAAGGAACGCCGACTTTTCCAGGCCGCCGAGAAACAGCGACTCGTCCAGGCGGATGTCCCACTCGCGCAAAGTGCGGATCACCCGCTCATGGGACGGGGCCGAACGCGCCGTCACCAGCGCCGTGCGGATCGGGCATGACTCATCGGGGAACTCGCGCTGCAACAGATTGAGGGCCGCCAGGAATCCCTTGAACGGCCCACCCCGTAGCGGTTCGCGAGCCGCTTGCCGCTCGCTGGCCTGGAACGCTTCCAGGCCGCCGCTTTGGTAGACGCGCTCGGACTCGTCGGAAAACAGCACCGCGTCACCGTCGAAGGCAATCCGCAACTCAGTGCTGGAAGCCCGACGGGCGCCGCCGGACAAAATGGTCGCCGCCGCAAAACCGGCATCCAGCGCGCTACGCACATCTTCGGCGTGGGTCGAGAGAAACAGGTGGCAGCCAAACGCCGCCAGATAAGGGTGGGGGTTACGCCCACCGACAAAGGCAGCGCGGGAAATATCCAGGTCGTAGTGCTGGATCGAATTGAACACGCGCAAGCCGGTATCGGCACTGTTGCGTGACACCAACACCACCTCGACCCGCGCCCGGCCGAGGCTGGCATTGAGGGTCAGGAGTTTCTTGACCAGGGGGAAGGCATCCCCCGGCTCAAGGATTTCTTCCTCGTGATCGATCTGGTACTTGCGGTAGGCCTCGACGCCCTGGGCCAGGTAAACCTTATGGCTTTCGCCCAGGTCGAACAGGGCCCGCGAGGAAATCGCCAGCACCAATTTGTCGCTCATGCTTTTGGCCATGCCTGTTCCTCAGTTGTTGCGCCGATCGATAAAACCCAAGGCCTGATACAGCGCCTGCATCCGCGGCAATTCGCAGCCGGCGGCCCTGGCTGCGGCCAGCGGGCGGGCATAGATCGCGGCCAGCTCCAGGGGGCGCCGATGTAGATGATCGTGATACATGCTGGGCCAGTAGTCCGTCAAACGTTCGGTCATGCTGAACATCTGCTCGGCATAACCGGGCGCGATCTGATGGCCGCACGCGTGGGCGCCCTGCACCACTTCGGCCATCAGGCCCTGGATCAATTCCCGGCTGGATTCGTCGGCCATCAACGCCGAGGTATTGGCTCCGAGCAGCACCGACAGGCCGTTGTACGGCACATTCCACACCAGTTTATGCCAGCGCGCCTGGTCCAGGTCGGGCATGGCCTGGGCGTCGATCCCGGCGTGGCGGAACAGCCCGGCGCCCTCTTCGACAATCGCCTGGCGGCGTGCCGCATCATCGGTGGCACTGCCACTGTGATAGCCCAGGCTGACCCGGCCCATGGCCTGGTGCTCGACAATCCCCGGCCCGGAACGGTGTACGCAGATATAGCAAAGCCCGCCGAGCAGGTGCACCGATGGCGGCAGGTGCTCGCGCAGGGCCTCCTCGACACCCAGGCCATTTTGCAACAGCACCACCTTGGCATCGGGCGCCGCTGCCTGGGCAATGGTCGGCGCCAGCTCAACGTTACCGGTGGTCTTGGTGCCCACCAACAGCCAGTCGCAAGGCGGCATGTCGGCCGCATTGGCATAGGCCTGCACCGGGTGCAGGCGCAGGGCGCCATGCACCGCGCTATTGAGTTGCAAGCCGCGCTCGCTGACCGCCGCGAACTCACTGCGCAACAGGAAATGCACGTCAAAACCGGCGCGCGCCAGCATCAACCCGTAAAAACCACCAATGGCACCGGTGCCGATAACCCCGATGCGTGGCCCGGGTTCAACTGCACTCATCATGGCAACTCCTCTGGTTCTCGTTTGAGCGCTTCGTCTATACCTTCACGCAGGTCGCCGGCATTCAGGCCCACCTGCAAGGCGCCGTGGAACTGCCCCTCGCACACCACAAACAACGCCGGCAAATGGAAGATCCCATAGCGCTGCACCGCGCCGCCATTGTGCCCGGCGTCAACCCAGCAGATGCGCGCAACCGGCAGCTCCCAGCCGGGCAACTGCTGGCGCGCCCAGCGGCAACTGGAACAGCCCACACTGGTAAATACCAGCAATGAAGCACCCGGTAACCCCAACAACTGTTGGTCGATATCCAAATCCGTCAATTCAAACGCTTTCACTCGCTCCACACCACCCCCTTTAACCAGGCAACACACTATCAGGCCGCACGCCACCGCGCGCAATTGCCCATTGTCGAGCCGGCGTGTACGCGCTAAGGTTCGGCTCCCCGCTGCATTTAAATCATGCTGTGCTCCGCCGCACGGGGTTCGCTGGCGGCCGGCACCCGTGACCCTGACGAGTAACACGATGGCTGATTTACCGATCAACGACCTAAACGTCGAATCCAACGAGACCCTGATCACGCCCGATCAGCTCAAGCGCGAAATCCCTTTGAGCGACGCTGCCTTGCAGACCGTCACCAAGGGCCGCGAAGTCATTCGTGACATCCTCGACGGCACTGACCACCGCCTGTTCGTGGTGATCGGGCCGTGCTCGATCCACGACCTCAAGGCCGCCCACGAGTACGCCGAGCGCCTTAAAGTGCTGGCCGCGGAAGTGTCTGACACCCTGTACCTGGTGATGCGCGTGTATTTCGAGAAGCCGCGGACCACCGTCGGCTGGAAAGGCTTGATCAACGATCCGTACCTGGACGACTCATTCAAGATCCAGGACGGCTTGCACATCGGCCGCAAGCTGCTGCTGGACTTGGCTGAAATGGGCCTGCCCACGGCCACCGAAGCCCTGGACCCGATTTCCCCGCAGTACTTGCAAGACCTGATCAGCTGGTCGGCGATCGGTGCGCGTACCACCGAATCGCAGACCCACCGCGAAATGGCCTCCGGCCTGTCCTCGGCCGTGGGCTTCAAGAACGGCACCGACGGCGGCCTGACCGTGGCGATCAATGCCTTGCAGTCGGTTTCCAGCCCGCACCGTTTCCTGGGGATCAACCAGGAAGGTGGCGTGTCCATCGTCACCACCAAGGGCAACGCCTATGGCCATGTGGTACTGCGTGGCGGCAATGGCAAGCCCAACTATGATTCGGTCAGCGTGGCCCTGTGCGAACAGGCGCTGAGCAAGGCGAAGATCAAGCCCAACATCATGGTCGATTGCAGCCACGCCAATTCCAACAAGGACCCGGCCCTGCAACCACTGGTGATGGAGAACGTGGCCAACCAGATCCTGGAAGGCAACCAGTCGATTATCGGCCTGATGGTCGAGAGTCACCTGAACTGGGGTTGCCAGGCCATTCCAAAGGACCTGGCCGACCTGCAATACGGCGTGTCGATCACCGATGCCTGCATCGACTGGTCCGCCACCGAGACCACCCTGCGCAGCATGCACGCCAAGCTCAAGGACGTATTGCCCAAGCGCAAACGTACCTGACGCACACAAAAACGCCGGGCTGAGCCCGGCGTTTTTTTATGCCCGCCTGCTGGCTTTACAGCTTCGCGGCATGGCGCTGGTGACGCTCCATGTAGCGCTCCACGTAGGAGCAGGATGGGATCACCGTGTAGCCCATGCTCTCGGCGTATTGCAGCGCCTCTTCGGTCAACGCAGCGGCAATGCCGCGCCCACGCAAGGCATTGGGCACAAACGTGCGGTAGATATCCAGGGTCTGCTTCCCCAGGTCCATGTAGGTCAGATAGGCACGATGACCGTCCACATTGGTCTCGAACTGATGACCAGCCTGGTCATGGTGGATGGACAACGCCTCGCTCATCACTACTCCTTGCGGGTCTTGGTTTCTGACCCCTACCTTACCGATGTTTTTCCGGCGAAGGAACATCTACGCCACCCCGTGCCGGTCTCGACAACGAGAAAAGCCCTACAGCACTCACGCCCCGCACGCAGGAATAGTAGGCACCAATCCGGTCATTGCTCAAGGGACGCTCGTCCTCCATCGGGCTGGCGGACATAGAAAGGGCTGATCGAGCATCCCGTGGTCGATCGGCCTGAACATTGCCGGCAGTTGAAGCTTGAGACGAACAAGCGCTTTTAAAGTCACCTCTACATGCGCGAAAGATGCCCACATGTCTCAGGGAAATCTGAACAATAGTGTTCATGCCGATATATAAATTGACAGGCGCTTACAACGTTTAACACTTGCCAGCCGGCGCTTTCAGCCTGGATCCAATCTTTGGCCACACATCAAGAACTGGATATTTTTTATACAAACTCGCCAAAGATTAGCCAAAATAGATTCGGCACAAGAATTTTTTTTGCTTCTTGCGCTACGTCAGTTTACTTACTACAAGTAATGGGTAGTATGTACGCCGGCTATTAGCTCACTCTGAGATAGTAGCCATTAAATAGAAAGTCCTTGAAGGGGAACACGATGAACAACGTTCTGAAATTCTCTGCTCTGGCTCTGGCCGCAGTTCTGGCTACCGGTTGCAGCAGCGTCTCCAAAGAAACCGAAGCTCGTCTGACTGCAACTGAAGACGCAGCAGCTCGCTCCCAGGCTCGTGCAGACGAAGCCTACCGTAAAGCTGATGAAGCTCTGGCTGCTGCTCAAAAAGCACAACAGACTGCTGACGAAGCTAACGAGCGCGCTCTGCGCATGCTTGAAAAAGCTAGCCGCAAGTAATAATCCCTCGGGGTTGTTATCAAGCCGATCCATTTTTGGATCGGCTTTTTATTGCCCGTATCCCGGGCAATAAAAAGCCCGCCAGGCGCATGCCATGGCGGGCTTTGATGGGCAGCAGGCGTTACTGCTGCAGATCGACCGGCATACTGGTGACCATCGGCGCCGCGCCCGGCTCGCCAATCTGCGCCGGCAAGCCATCTTCGGCCGCGACAACATCGCGCACTTCGTCCCAGTTGACCCGCAGGTTGTTGGCCAGGTCTTCGCGCTTGAGCATCGCGTTGATGACGGCGGTGTGCTTGTCGACCACCGACGGCGTGCCATCGTCGTTCAAGGGCGCATGCGCCTCCAGATAGACCTTGCCGCCGCTGATGCCGAACTTGTAGGCATCATTGATGATCCGCACCGGCGTGCCCACCGGGACCATACTGGCCATCTCCAGCACGTTGTTGTTGAACATGCGGAAGCAACCGTGGCTGGTACGGGTACCGATGCCGAACTTCTTGTTGGAGCCATGAATCAGGTAGCCCGGCGTGCCCAGGGTGAACTTGAACGGGCCCAGGGGGTTGTCGGGACCGGCCGGCACCACGTTGGGCAGCGGGTCGCCGTCCGCCGCGTGCTCAGCCTTGATCGACGCGGGCGGGGTCCAGGTCGGGTTGGGGGTCTTGGCAATGATGCTGGTACGGGCAATCGGCGAGCCCCAGCCTTCGCGACCGATCCCCAGCGGGAAGGTGTACACCACATTCTGGCCCTTGGGGTAGTAGTACAGACGGTACTCGGCCAGGTTGATCACGATGCCTTCGCGGGGGCCCGGCGGCAGGATGAAACGGGTCGGCAGCACAATCTCGACCCCGGTTCCCGGCAGCCAGGCATCCACCCCGGGATTGGCCGCGACCATCTCCGAATAGCCCAGGTCATAAGTCACCCCCAGGTCGGCAAAGGTGTCTTCGTACTTGGCCTTGATCACCTGGACCTGGCCGACAATGTCTTCACCCGGCGGCGGCAGGGGCAGTTGCAGGGCCGCAACAGGACCGGCCGCACACAAGGCGGCGAGAGACAGGCAACGGGTGACGACAGGCAGGCGCGACAACATCCGGGAAATCCTTCGCAGATCGACGGGGGTAAAATGGCGATTGTAGCGTGTAGCTGCCCTTAAAGCTCGAAGCGCAGTTCAGGCCAGATAGGCGGCGTGCCACGCTTTTGCGATTCAAGAATCGCCCGGCACAAGGGGCACAGGCGCTGGTCCTGGAAGATCGAGCGGTCCACCGATGACCAACGTGGCTGGGCCGGCAGCAAGGTGCCGCAGAGCGTACGGTCGATGGTACCGCCCAGTTCCAACTGGCGCGTGACCAGGTGCACCTTCACTTCCTGGCAGGCGAACAGATCCAACTGCTCGTCAGGCTCGATCAGTTGGTAGGCAAACAGGGACCAGGCAGGACGCGACGACATCGGGGGCTCCAAATCGGGGGCGCCACCTTAGCCGAAAGACCGCTGCTAGAAAAGCGTCATAACAGCGGTTTTAGCGTCGGCCAGACATTTTCCAGCAACTTGGCCTGGGCGCCGACGGCCGGGTGCAGTTGATCAGCCTGCATCATCTGCGGGTGCCCCCCCACGCCTTCAAGGAAAAACGGCACCAAAGCAACGTTTTTTTCCTTGGCCAACACACCATAGACTTCGGCAAACGCCGTGGTATATCGCGGGCCATAATTGGGCGGCAACTGCATTCCCAGCAGCAGCACTTTGGCACCGCCGGCCTTGGACTGGTCAATCATCGACGCAAGATTTTGTTGCAATTGCGCCGGGGGCTGGCCACGCAAGCCGTCGTTGCCCCCCAACTCGATCACCACCACGTCGGGCTTATGCTCTGCAAGCGCCGCCGGCAGCCGCGCGAGGCCGCCAGCACTGGTGTCGCCGCTGATGGAGGCGTTGACCACTTTATCGTCGAAACCCTCCTTCTTGAGCCGTTGCTCCAGCAGGGCCACCCACCCTTTGCGGGTATCCAGGCCGAAACCGGCACTGATACTATCGCCAACGATCAGGACAGTACCCGCCGCTGCGTTCTGGGCCATGCACATCAGGGCCAGGCCAGCACTCAAAAACCATATTCGCATCGGATTCTCCATGGGCGCATGCATTCTCACCGCGCAGAACCTTAGCAAAGTGGTTCCCAGCGCGGAAGGTGAACTGACCATCCTGCACGAACTGAGCCTGGAACTGAACAAGGGCGATAGCCTGGCTATCGTCGGCAGCTCCGGCTCTGGAAAATCCACGCTCCTTGGCCTGCTGGCCGGGCTCGACCTGCCCAGCAGCGGCGAAGTCACCCTCGCCGGCCAGGCCCTGAGTGTGCTGGACGAAGATCAACGGGCACGCATCCGCGCCGAACACGTCGGCTTTGTGTTCCAGTCATTCCAATTGCTCGACAGCCTCAATGCCCTGGAAAACGTCATGCTGCCCCTGGAGCTGGACGGGCGCAAGGACGCCCGCGAACGTGCACGGCACTTGCTCGAGCGGGTCGGCCTGGGCCAGCGCCTGACCCACTCGCCACGCCAGCTTTCCGGCGGCGAGCAACAACGGGTGGCCATTGCCCGGGCGTTCGCCGCCGAGCCGGACGTGCTGTTTGCCGACGAACCCACCGGCAACCTCGACAGCCATACCGGCGAGCGCATCAGCGACCTGCTGTTTGAACTCAACAAGGAAAACGGCACCACCCTGGTGCTGGTGACCCACGACGAGCGCCTGGCCCATCGCTGCCGACGCCTGATCCGCCTTGAAGCCGGCCTGATGGTCGAGCCCCTGGAGCCTTGATGGCACGTTTGCCGCTGTTGCGCCTGTTCAGCCTTGCCCTGCGCCAATTGCTGCGCGATGCCCGCGCCGGTGAATTGCGCGTGTTGTTCTTCGCCCTGCTGGTGGCGGTGGCCGCCAGTACCGCCATCGGTTATTTCGGCGCGCGGCTCAACGGCGCGATGCTGTTGCGCGCCACCGAGTTCCTCGGCGCCGACCTGGTGCTGGAGGGCAGCTCCCCGGCCCGCCCCGAGCAAATCACCAGCGGCACGCAACTGGGCCTGGCCCACGCCAGGGTGGTGGAGTTTTCCAGCGTCATCGCCACCGACAACGGCATCCAGTTATCGAGTATCAAGGCCGTCAACGAGCAGTACCCGCTGCGCGGCCAGCTGAAAAGCGCGGCCGAACCGTTCGCCGCACAAACTCCCGGCGGCGGGCCGAAACCCGGCGAGGCCTGGGTCGAGGCCCGCCTGTTGACGGCACTGGACCTGAACGTCGGCGACAGCATCGACGTCGGCATGAAGACCCTGCGCCTGGCCCGCGTGCTCACCTATGAGCCGGACCGTGCCGGCAACCTCTATAGCCTCACCCCACGGGTGATGATCAACCTGGCCGACCTTGAGGCCACCGGCGTGGTCCAACCGGGCAGCCGGGTCAGCTACCGTGAATTGTGGCGCGCACCGCCAGGCAGTACCGCACTGCAAACCTACAGCGACCAGATCAAACCAGGGCTGGCCGCCAACCAGCGCCTGCAGGACGCACGGGACGGTAACCAGCAGATCGGCGGCGCCCTGGGCAAGGCCGAACGCTACCTGAACATGGCCAGCCTGGTCGCGGTGTTGTTGTCTGGGGTGGCCGTGGCCCTCTCGGCGAACCGCTTTGCCAGCCGCCGCTTCGACGCCAGCGCGCTGCTGCGTTGCCTCGGCCTGTCGCGCCGGGAAACCATGTTGCTGTTCAGCCTGCAGTTGAGCGTGCTGGGGCTGCTGGCCAGCCTCGCCGGCGCGGCACTGGGCTGGCTGGCGCAACTGGGGCTGTTCTACCTGTTGCACGATCTGCTGCCGGCCGATGTGCCGCCGGGCGGCTTGCTGCCGGCTGTCGCGGGCATCGGGACCGGGCTGGTGGCCCTCGCCGGTTTTGCCCTGCCCCCTCTGGCGGCCCTGGGCCGCGTGCCGCCGCTGCGGGTTCTGCGTCGCGACTTGCTACCGATCCCCTCCAGCACCTGGATGGTATATGGCGCGGCACTGTTTGCCCTGGGCCTGATCATGTGGCGCCTGAGCCTGGACCTGGTGCTGACCTTCGCCCTGTTGGGCGGCGGGGTGATCGCCGCGCTGATCCTCGGTGGCCTGCTCCTGTTGCTGCTGCAAAGCCTGCGCCGCCTGCTGGCGCGCGCGGCCCTGCCCTGGCGCCTGGGGCTGGGCCAGTTGTTGCGCCACCCGTTGGCGGCGGCGGGCCAGTCCCTGGCGTTTGGCCTGATCCTGCTGTCGATGGGTTTGATCGCCCTGCTGCGTGGCGAACTGCTGGACACCTGGCAGAACCAACTGCCCAAGGATGCCCCCAACTATTTCGCCCTCAATATCCTGCCGGCCGACAAGGACGCCTTCGGTGCTCGCCTGCTTGAACTGCAGGCCCAGGCCGCGCCCTTGTATCCGGTGGTGCCGGGACGCCTGATCAGCATCAACGGCGAACCGGTGCAGGACATTGTCAGCAAGGACTCCAGTGGCGATCGCGCAATCCAACGGGACCTGAGCCTGACCTGGGCGGCCAACCTGCCCCCAGGCAACACCCTGACATCGGGCAGTTGGTGGGCGGATCAGCCAAGCGACGGCGTGCCGGGTGTCTCGGTAGAGGCCAAGGTGGCCGAAAGCCTCAAGCTCAAGCTCAACGACCACCTGACCTTCACCGTTGGCGGGGAAAACCGCGAGGCCCGGGTCACCAGCCTGCGGGAGATCAACTGGGACAACTTCCAACCCAACTTTTTCATGATCTTCCAACCGGGCACCCTGAAGGACCTGCCGGCCACCTACCTGACCAGCTTCTATCTGGCTGCCGGCCATGACCAACAGATTGTCGATCTGTCCCGAGCCTTCCCGGCCGTGACCATCCTGCAGGTCGAGGCGCTGCTGGCCCAACTGCGCAGTATCCTGGCCCAGGTCACGCTGGCCGTGGAATACGTGCTGCTGTTTGTCCTGGCGGCAGGCATGGCGGTGCTGTTTTCCGGGCTGCAGGCCACCCTGGACGAACGCATCCGCCAGGGCGCCCTGTTGCGCGCCCTGGGCGCGGAACGCACGTTGCTGGTCAAGGCCCGGCGTATCGAGTTCGGGCTGCTGGGTGCGGTCAGCGGGCTACTGGCGGCCCTGGGCACCGAGTTGGTGACCCTGGTGCTGTATCGCTATGCCTTCGACCTGGTCTGGCACCCTCACCCCTGGCTGCTGGTGCTTCCGGTGATCGGCGCGGTGCTGATCGGCGGGGCCGGGGTATTCGGTACACGCCGGGCCTTGAATGCCAGCCCACTGACGGTACTGCGCGAAGGCTGAAAAAAAGCCCGCCCCCTTACGGGAGCGGGCCACACAGGCTTACTTGACGTACTCGATGCCGGTGATCCACCAACACACCTCGCCACCCGGCGTCTGCACAATGGCCTCATCGTCCACCTCTTTGCGCAGCAGGGCCCTGGCCATGGGGGAGTCGATGGAGATGTAGTCCATGCGCTCATAAATCTCGTCATAGCCCACGATCCGAAAACGCTTGGTCTCGCCCTGCTCGTTCTCGATATCCACCCAGGCCCCGAAGAACACCTTGCCCTCCTGCTCAGGCATGTATTCCACCACCCGCATATCTTCCAGGCGTTTACGCAGGTAGCGCACCCGGCGATCGATTTCACGCAGCAGCTTCTTGTTGTACTGGTAGTCGGCGTTCTCGCTGCGGTCTCCCAGCGAAGCTGCCCACGTCACCTTGCGCGTGGTATCAGGACGCTTTTCTCGCCACAGGTAATCAAGCTCTTTTTTCAGCGCCTCATGACCTTCTTTGGTAATCAGCTTGGTACTCAAAAGCGTCACATCCCCAGCAAGTATCCATTGGTTCAAAGCACCCGCGCATCAGCCTGCAATGCACTGGCGGCCTGACGGCAACCGGTCGGCCTTGATGATAAATGAACGCCAGAAAGTAGCCAGGCCTGATTCCCCCGGAGTCAATCGACCCCAAGCACTTTGCTGGTCGCCTCCTCGACCTTCTCCACAGGAAACAAGGTGCCGTCCAGGCGATACAGCAACGCCTTCAGATCGCCCCTGAAGCCCGACAACTGCCCCAGGCCGGTCGCCAATTGCTCCGCCTGTTGTTGGGATGCCCTGTCCTGCGCCTGGAGCCTGAACGACTCGTCTTCCAACTGCCGGGCCCAACCCTCCAGGCGACGTTGCTCTGCCTGCTGCAACTGTGCATCCCGGTCCAGGTGTTCCTCACGACCATTCAACGCTTCGGTTCGCTGCTGCAAGGCGACCTCCAGCGCGTTCAGCTGTTGACTGGACTGCTCCAGCGCGGTTTTTTCCCGTAGCAATTGGTCTTTTTGCTGCTCAAGCTCCTCCTGCTGTTGCTGCAATGCGCGCTTTTGTTGCGTCAACTCTTGCGCCACGCGGGCCAGATTGGTCAGTGTGGTATCCACTTCAACCAGGGACGACTGATTCGCCGCCACGACTGGCGAGGCAACTTCGGGCGGCGCAACAGGCGGCTGCACCGACACTGGCGCAACAGCCACCTGGACCTCCTTCGGCGGGGGAGGCACTGGCTCAGCCGGCGTTACCGCCGACACCACAGCTGACGGCTCCTCGTGGGACGCTGGCGTCAAATCCTCAGCGGGACTTGCCGCACCGGGTGGCGACACCATTTTTGACGAGAAGCGAATAGACGGCACAATCAACTCGGTGCTCTCAATCGCAGGCAGGCCAATGACTGAAGTCCCGAGAGTGATCACCTTCATCACCAAGGTCTTCTTGATCATCAGTGAGTGGTGATCTTCCGGCCGGGCCGCCGGGAGCTTGCTGCCCTTCAGGTCAATGAAATGATAAGGCACTTGCGGCTCTGAGGCGTGGCCATCCTTGGCACCGGATGTGGTGGCCAGGGTGATGATCTGCTTGAGGACACTCATTGCCAGTTGCAGGTTCTCCTTGGACTCGATGCTTCCAAGAAAATACCGTTCGGACTTTTTGCGCAACGCGGCAATGTAGACCCGGGAGCTTCCGGGCTCTACCTCTTCGTCCAGGCTGTAGACAAGAAAGTTCGAAGCGATTTGCGGTACCGCAAAACAACAAAGCAGTGCACCGTTAACCGGGGAATCATGACCAGAGTGTTCAAGAACAAGAGTACGTAGAAGCATCATGAGTGTCGGACTCCATTACGGTAGTACTTCATATACACGCCATCATTCCATTCAAAACCAACAAAACCTCAAGAACAGCGCAATTGTTTCAGCGAGTGATTGAGCCACATGTAGGACTTACCTTATTCACGCGCCTCAGCGTTTCCAAGCGTCCCTATTGAACGTACCATTTTTTAACAAAGCCGCACCTGAAACACTTGATCAATACTTTTCACCGCAACCTTCGGCAATTCTCAACCTGAAGACACAGGCTTATTGAGCCCCCGCCTACTCAGCATGCCCCGGCAAACAACCAAGTAGAAAAGCCTATGATCGAAATAACAAATTTAACAAAAAAAACAAGACGGGCGACGGCCATCGACAACTTGACATTCAGCGCCCGCCCCCGGGAATGCCTGGGGTTGTTTGGACATGATGGCGCGGGTAAAAGTACGTTGCTCAAATTGCTCTGCGGCGCAACCCGGGCAACTTCCGGCACGATAAAAATATATGACATGGATATCTCGACCCACCCCATAAAGGCACAAACAATAATAGGCTACCAGCCAGAATTTGCACTCGGCCATGGCAACATGACAGTAAAGAGTTTTCTGGGTTTCATGGCCGAAGTTCGCGGGCTCCGTGGCCAGGAAAAGCGCAAGATGGTTGATCGAGCGATCGCCCGCCTGGAGCTTTGGCGAGTGCTTGACTCCCCTATCAGCGCCCTTCCTCCAGGGCACCAACGCAAAGTAGCGCTGGCCCAAGCCATCCTGCATGACCCCAAGCTGCTGTTACTCGACGAACCTACAGAGGGCCTGGACACCCTGCAAAAACAAAAGGTCGGGACGCTTATCCAGTCGTTGACCGAAGACATGACCGTCATTGTTGCCTCCCGCAACCCCGAAGAATTCTCCTCTATCTGCCAACGGGCCCTGGTCCTGGCCGAGGGCCGCCTGCTGGCAGATACCTCCGTATCCGAACTGCAACACAGCTCGCGCCATTACCAGGCAATCACCCTGGCCGCCGATACGCCCCTGGACCTGCTGGCCCTGGCCGTGCTTCCGGGGGTGGCCGGCATCGAAGAAGACCGGCATGCCGATGGCAGCGTGACGGTACTCGCGATGCCGGGGCAAATCATCTATCCACACGTCAATGCCCTGATCGCCAACCGGCGCTGGAAAATCAATGCCTTGAGCCTTGAGCCCGGGCGCCTGAGTGATGTCATCCACCATTTGAGCCAGGAGGCGCCCAATTGAAACGTCTACCCGTAATATTCAAGCGGCAACTCAGCAACTACTTGTCGAGCCCGGCCACTTATTTTGGCGTTTCTGTCTTCTTGATGACTAACACTGCGCTCGGTTTTAATGTAGGAAGTTTCCTAGAAAAAAACCCTACAAACTTAAATGCTTTTTTTCAGTTCCACCCCTGGCTTTATCTTTTTTTCATTCCATTTATTTCCACACTGCTTTGGACAGATGAGTACAAAGACAATACCTTCCTCTTTACAAACACGCTGCCAGTGTCGGCCCTCGAACTGACACTGGGCAAGTTCCTGGCCGCCTGGGCCCTTTGCGCGTTAACGCTGTCCTTGAACTTCCCACTGGTCATCGCCGTTAACTACCTGGCCATAGCGGACAATTCAACCATCCTGGCCCAATTCCTGGGAAGTTGGTTACTGGCGGGCGCTTATCTTTCGTTTGCCTGCCTTATCTGTGTGCTGGCCTATAATCGCCTGATTATTTTCGGCATCACACTCACATTATTATTGATCACCAGTATTATATCGTCTGTGCTGGATGTGCTGAGCCACCAGGCCCCCATCTGGATTATTGACAGCCTGGTTTCACTTAACCCACGGATACGTTTCAGCACAATAGATAGCGGCCTCCTGACATTGCACGACACGCTGTACTTCATCAGCATGATCATTGCTTTCCTTACCGCAACCACCCTTACTTTAAATTTCAGAAAAGGCTGACAAAGGAAATTCCCATGAGGAACCTTATTAATTTCGGTGTGACGTTGACCGTCATCGCCCTGCTTTTTCTCGCCTTCAATCTGGTATGGGCCCTGAAATTACCCAACTATCGACTGGACCTTTCAGAGAAAAAAATCCACACCCTCTCGCCTTCGACCAACGCCCTGCTCGCGACACTTGAACCCCCCATGGATTTATATTTTTTCAACACCAGCCATCCCCGTAAAAGTGCAGCCCTGAAAAGCCATGGCGACTACATTGCCTTGCTGCTCAAGGCCTACGAAAGCGCATCAAAGGGCAACATTACGCTGCACCTGATTGACCCTGACCCGTTTTCAGAAGACGAGTACAAGGCTGAGTTATTGGGCCTGGATAGCCAACAGGGGCTGTTTGGGCTCATCGGCACCCGTGCAGACCATGAGCCTCAGAAAATTGAACGCTTCGACCCCGCCCAGGCGGACTTCCTGGAATATGAGATCAGCCGCCTGATCCACCATGTCGCGCGCCAAGAACAACCGATCATCGGGCTGATCTCTGGGTTAGCCATGGACGGCAGCCGGGATGAACAGAACCGGGAAAGCGCACCGTCATGGCAGTTACTCAAGAAAATCCGCAGTGATTTCAACCTGATGAGCCTGGGCCGCGACCTCTCGCGCATCCCTGGGCATGTCAAGACCTTGATGGTCGTCCAGCCTGCTCGACTGCCGGAGCAGACACTGTTTGCCATTGACCAGTTTGTCCTGGCGGGGGGCAAGTTGATGATGTTTCTCGATCCCTTGAACGGCCTGGACTCAACCGCCGACACCTCGGGCCAGCAGAACCTGCTGGCCGCCTGGGGCGTGCAAATGCCAGCCAATAAGGTAGTGGCGGAAAGCCTCTATGCCACCCCGGTGGTTATGACGAGCGGCCAGCCCGCCGTACGCCATCCCGGGGCGCTCACCCTACCCAGGGAGGCGATGGCCCGGCACGATATCAGCACCTGGGGCGTAGGCAGCCTGACGCTGTTGAATACCGGTACGCTCCTGCCCCTGAAAAAAAGCCGCACCACATTCACCCCGCTGCTCCAGAGTTCCGGGCAAGCCAGCACGTTCGATGGGGCACGCTTCGCTCAACAGGAGACCTTTGAAGCCATGATCGGCGAGGCAACCACCCGCGGTCGGCCGAATGTAATCGCAGCCCGCATCGAAGGACCTGCCTATTCCGCCTTCCCTGACGGCTTCAATGGCCAGAAAGCTACGCTGCAGAAGGCCGCCAATATCCATGTGGTCGTGGTGGCCGACACGGATCTGCTCAGTGACCGTGTCTGGCTGGCGGCACACGGTGCCAACGGACAAAAAACGCCACGCTCGGACAATGCCAGGTTTGTCTTGAATACCCTGGATAACCTGACAGCGCCCGAAACCCTGAGCGCTATCAGCCCTCGTGCGAGCGACCAGCAACCCCCAGGGTTGCTCGACAGGCTACGCACCGAGGCCGCGCAATCCTACCGAAAAAAGGCGGCCCTCCTGGAGCAACGCCTGGACCAGACAGAAAAGGAATGGCGATCGCTGAACACGCCGCCCTCCATGCTGGGGAGCCAGGCCAACGCCTCGAATACGCTGTTACAGGCGCTCAATAAAGAGCGCCTGCGCTTACGCATGGAGCTTCACGTCCTGAGAAAAGAAGCCTACAAGAACGTCCGCCAACTGGAACTCACCGTGGTGTTGCTCACGGTCGTCATCGTTCCACTGATAGTGAGCCTGCTGGGCCTGGGGATCTTCATCTCGCGTCGACGTCGCCAACATCCACCTGCCGCTACGTTCTACTAAGGGTTGTGGGTTAACGCCGGGTAATCAAGCCCTGGCGCGCCACGCGGGTCAGGTGGCGGATAAACTCGCTGGCATCCTCGGCGTTCGGCGCCTGGATCACCGCCAGATCAAAGCTGTTGCTGGCAAAGCGGGCCAGGGACTCACCGTCTTCGACAAACTGGATCAGGAACGCCGAAGGACGGCCAGTACGCCGGGGCCAGCCATCCAGATAACGCAACAGCGTCGGCTGGTGCTTGCCGCCAAGGAGGATTTTCGGATTGCGCTGAGTCAGGCCCGCAGTGATCGGGGCCAGGCGTACAAGGGGTCGTAGTGCATTCATCGTGTCGTGTCTCTGCCTCAAAAGTCTGCGGGCAGGTGAGAGGCAACACCGAACCAGCGCTTTAGCGGTATTTCGAAACCTGGAGCAGGTTTCTGTCGGGACTGCAGCGAGTCCCTGTGGCGCCCCGCAATTAGCTGTTTAAATCGGCGCATGCAGCATCCTAGAGAAGCCAGTGGGGCAGTGTCAAGAATCCCGTACAACGAAAAAGGCCCGCACGGGGCGGGCCTTTGACATGCGTGCAACGTGATCAGTTAGCAATGGCGCGGTCGGCAGAAAGTTTGCCAGCACCTTCAAACAGCACAGCCACTGTGCCGCCCAGCAGTGCCAAGGCGAACTCATAGCCGTTGTTGGTCATGAACAAACCGTTGCTGATATGCACCGAGAAAATCGCCACCAGCGAGACAATGGTCAGGCCCAGCGCCGCCGGGCGTACCAGCAGGCCAATGATCAGCGCCAGGCCGGCAAAGAACTCAGTACCGCCCGACAACAGTGCCATCAGGGTACCCGGGGCCAGGCCGATGCTCTCCATCCACTGCGCCGTGCCTGCCAGGCCACCGCCGCCAAACCAGCCAAAGAGTTTTTGCGAACCGTGGGCGGCAAAAATGATACCGACAAAAATCCGCAGGACCGTCAGGCCGTAGCCGGCACGGGTGGACAGAAGGTTTTTGATCATTGGGCTCATGTTGATAATCCTTTTCGATGTAGGGGTTGGTTGGCCGCTATATTAATCAGTTTAAGCAATGATAAAAGCCGAAAAACGCGCTAATTAATATCGATAAGTTAGATTATTTGCGTGAGACGATCTTTGACCCCACCGGCTCCAGGGAGTCCCGTTCCCGATCAAAGGCCAAGTAGTACTTGTTCACGCTATTAACATAGCTGACGCCGCCCATTCCGACCTGCTCCATGGCGATGCGCTCGACCTGGAAAAACCACTGGTTGGGGTTCAAACCCCGGCGCCGTGCCTCGGCACGCATGCCCTGCACCCGCTCCGGCCCCATGTTGTAGGCCGCAAGGACGAACGCCATACGCTCGCGCTCGTTGAGTTTGGGGCTGGAGAAAAACTTGCGGCGGATCAGCGCCAGATAGCGCGCGCCCGCCTGCACATTGCTGTCCAGGGTCTGGATATTGTTGACCCCGACCCGCTGGGCCGCCGACGGGGTGATCTGCATCAGGCCCGTCGGCCCGCTGCCACTTTTCGCCGCGGGATTGAGGGACGACTCCTTGAAGGCCAGGGCCGCCAGGTTCAGCCAGTCCATGTCTTGTTCCCGGGCATGTTTTTGCAGCACGGGGCGCAGTTTTTCCAGACGCTGGCGATCAGCCCGCGCCAACGGGTAACGCACCTGGGAGAGACGTCGGTAGATGCGCTGGAAGGCCACATCCTGATCTGACGGGCTCTTGTAGGTTTTCAGGAAGCGATCGATGCTCGCCCGCAGCATCGAGGCATCCTGGCGTACGAACCAGTACTCTTGACCCGGCTCGCTGATCGCCACTTGCTTGTCAAAACGCAACTTGGGCAGGATCTTCGACCAGCGCTCGGCAATTGGCCGCTCGACAATGGTCAGGTGGAAGATCCCGGCCTGGACCATCTCCAGCACATCTTCCACCGCCAGGCTGGGGTCCACCCATTCCACCTTGACCGGCGGCAGTTTGCGCAGCGCCAGCTTCTGGTTGACCTGGTTGACCGCCTCCCCCGCCGCACTGCCCGTGGTCAGGGCCAGGGTGCGCCCGGACAGTTGCTCCAGGCGGGTAAACCGCCGCTCGCCCTTGAGGCCCACCAGCCACAATGGCACATCGCTGGCAATCGGGTCACTGCTGCTGATCTTGTGGGCCGCCGTCACATCCAGCAATTCACCGGGCGCCACCAGGTCGCCTTCGCCACGGGCCAGCGCCCCCAGCAGTTGATCCTTGGCCTTGGGAATGATCTTGAGGTTGATTTCCTGGCCATCGCGGGCACGGCCATTGAGGTAGTGCTCAAAGGCGCGCAGGCGATGGTACTCAACGCCAATGGACTGGCCCTGGACTTCACCGGAACTGTTGCGGCTCTGGTTGACCAGCACCCGTAGCGTGCGGCTGCTACGGATTTGCGCCAGGTCGCGCACCTTGCCCGGCTTGGTCACTTCCACCGGCCCGTCCAGGCGCGCAACCGCCGCCGTGGGCAGCAGCAGCGTCAGGCACACCATAAGCAATGCCGAGGGTCGGATCATCCGCTCTCCGGGAAGAACAAGGCCCCATGCTTCGTAAGAAAACGCCGCATTGGGGGACAGAAACAGAGCGCCAGAGGCGCAGGCTTTGGGCGCAAGGGTGGCACAGTGGCAGGCTGTCAGCCAACCACGGTGTTACTGGCGACGTTCAAAGACAGCGATAACTCTTTGTAGTTCTTGGTTTTTCTTATAAATCTACAGCTCTGATAGACTTTCCGGCCGCAGGCGGAGATAGCACCATGCAACTCATTGATATCGGCGTCAACCTGAGCAACCCCAGTTTCGACGACAAACACCAGGCCGTGCTCGACCGCGCCTATGCCGCCGGCGTGGGCCAACTGGTCGTCACCGGCACCAGCGTGCACGGCAGCGAACAGGCCCTGCACCTGTGCCAGCGCTGGGATCAAGGCGCGCAACGGCTGTTCTCCACCGCCGGCATTCACCCCCATAGTGCCAACGACTGGAGCGTCGACAGCGCCCGGCAGTTGAAGGATCTGCTCAGCCAGGACCGGGTGCGTGCCGTGGGTGAATGCGGGTTGGACTTCAACCGTGATTTCTCACCCCGCCCCCAGCAGGAAAAAGTCCTCGAAGCCCACCTGGCCTTGGCCGTTGAGTTGCAATTACCGGTGTTTCTCCACGAACGAGACGCCAACCAGCGCCTGCTGGAGATCCTGCGCGACTACCGGGATCACTTGCCCGCGGCCGTGGTGCATTGCTTCACCGGTGAACAGCAAGCGCTGTTCAGCTACCTCGATCTGGACCTGCATATCGGCATCACCGGCTGGATCTGTGACGAACGCCGTGGCACGCACCTGCACCCACTGGTCAGGGACATCCCCCGGGGCCGTCTGATGCTGGAAAGCGACGCGCCCTACCTGCTGCCGCGCACCCTGCGCCCCAAACCCAAAAACGGGCGCAATGAGCCGGCCTATCTGCCGGAAGTCTTGCGCGAAGTTGCCCTGCACCGCGAAGAAAGCCTGGAAGACCTGGCCCAGCACAGCACCGCCTGCGCCCGCGCGTTTTTCGGCTTGCCTGTGCCGGATTGACGCGGTGCATTGACCCATATCAACACCCATTTTCCCAATAGCGGCACAATAATGGCACCTTGCCAATACTGTTTCCGCTATCAGAGAAAACCTTCCATGGGTGCCTGGCTTAGCAATATCTCGCTGAAGTACAAATTCTGGGCCGTGAATGCGGTCGCGTTCATCACCACGCTGCTGCTGGTGCTGTATGCCGTGCAGCTTGAGCAACAGGCCCGCAGCCATGCCGCCCAAGCCTCGGCACAAGCCCAGGGCCGCTTGCTCAGTGCATGGCCGGCTGGGCAGGCGCTGCCCCAGGGCGAGCACTGGCTGGCGTTTGCCCGGGGCCAGGTGCCCGAGTTGGCGGACCAGGACCTGTCCGCCCTCAGCCAAGCCAATGGCTGGGTCGAGTTCAACCACATGCCGTTGTTCGGCGAAAACCCGCTGCTGGGCGCCGAAGTCATCTCCCGCGCCGACGGCCAGCAAGTCGCCGTGCTGGCCTATGCGCCGAGCCTGAGCCAGGTGTTTACCGAACGTTTCACCAACTATGCCGTGGCCGTGCTGATCCTGATGCTGGCGATGCTCTGCGCCTCGCAGTTGCTGATCCGCTTTTTGCTGGCCCAGCTCAACACCCTGAAAGACGTGATGCTGCACGTGGAGAAAACCGGCGACCTCTCGGCCCGCGTGCCCCTGGCGTGCAAGGATGAGGTCGGGCAGATGGCCAGTGCCTTCAATGCCATGCAGGCCGGCTACCAACGGGTGGTCAGTACCGTGGCACGCACCGCCAAATTGTTGGACGACGGCGCCGCACGCCTGGCCAGCAGCATGAATGAGGTCCAGCACGGCATGCTCGGTCAGCAAAGCGAGACCGACCAGGCCGCCACCGCGATCAATGAAATGACCGCCACCGTGTATCACATTGCCCAGCATGCCGGCGCCACCCGCGACTTGTCCCAGACCGCCGACACCCTGGCCGGTGGCGGCCAGGAGGTGGTGACCCGGGTCCAGCGCTCGATTGCCGGGTTGTCCACCGGCGTGCAGCAAACCGCCGAGATGATCCAGAAGCTGGCCGAGGACAGTCAGAAGATCAATGGCGTGGTCGGCGTAATCCATAGCATTGCCGAACAAACCAACCTGCTGGCCCTCAACGCCGCCATCGAAGCCGCCCGCGCCGGGGAGATGGGCCGCGGCTTTGCCGTAGTGGCCGATGAAGTACGCAACCTGGCCAAGCGCGTACAAAGCTCCACCGATGAGATCACGCGCATGGTCTCGGACCTGCAGGCCGGCACCCGGGATGCGGTGGACTTTATGCAGGAAAGCTCGTTCAAGGCCGATGACTGCGTGCAGCAGGCCCAGGAAGCCGGCGCTTCCCTCGCGCAAATCACCAGCGCCGTGGCGCAGATGCGCGAAAGCAACACGCAGATTGCGGTTGCCGCCGAGCAGCAGAGCCATGTGGCCGAAGAAATGAACCGCGCGGTGGTGAGCATTCGCGACGTCACGGAAAACACCGTGCAACAGACCGTGGATTCGGCCACCACCAGCAATGAACTGGCGACCCTGGCCGGCGAGTTGAGCAAGGCCATCGGCCAACTGAAGTTGTAAAGTTCGCCTGTGGAGCCGCCAGCGCCTGCCGCTGGTGGATCCCATCAAAATGCTATAACCCCCATAGCCAACCCCAATTCGCCGCCCCTGCCCGCCCGACCTAGACTCTGTTCATCGAGTATCAATGGACAGAGGATTTAACATCATGGGCAAACGTCACCCCAATCTCCCGGCCTGGCAATGGCGCGCCTACCCGCAGAACCATCAGCACCCGACCAACCTGGTATTGCACCTGATTGCCGTGCCGCTGTTCATCGTCGGGTTTCTGCTGATCGTGTCCGGCGTGTTCAGCCTGAGCCTGGCCAGTTTCGCCATCGGTGTCGTCGGCGTGGTGGCCGGCCTGGCGCTGCAACGTCATGGCCATAGCCTGGAAGCCCAGGCCAGCGAGCCGTTCAGCGATCGCCAGGATGCGGTGCAGCGCCTGGTGGTCGAGCAGTTCGTGACCTTCCCGCGCTTTGTCCTCAGTGGTGGCTGGTGGCAGGCCTGGCGTCAGCGCCACCGCCACTGAGGCGGGTTCAGGCGAAGACCACCACGGTCTGGCGGCTGATGGCGATCAACTGACCGTCTGGCCCCCACAACATCGCAGCGGCATGGCCATAGCCGTCGCGGGCATGTTCGATCTCTACGTGGTACTGGCACCAATCCAGGGTCGTCAATTGCGCCAGGGGCTGGATGAATTCGATGGTCCAGGTCAGGGTGCTGCCCGGTGCCGGCCTCTTCAGGTGCGGGAGCAAGGCCGGTGGCCAGGCATCCACCAGCGCGAGGATATGGGCTTCGGTCAAGGGTTCTTCCTTTACATCCCCCCGCAAGCGCACCCAGCCGCCCATCTCCCGGGATTTGTTGCCGGTGAACGGCAAGCCACCAACGCTCCAGCGCATCGCCAGGTGGCGCATGAACTCAGGGGTCACACCTTTGATATAGGGCAGCTCCTGGCACTCGTCCCAATGCTTGAAGGTGGGCGCGGGCAGTGCCGGCACGTCGATCTCCGAGGGCCGCGAAGCACCGAAGCTGGCCTGTGCCAAGGTCATCACTTCGCCACCTTGCACCACCCGCCCCAGCAACTGGCTGACCGCCTTGCCTTCGCGCAGCACTTCAACGTGATAGCTGGCCGATACGTCCGGCGCCACTGGCCCGACAAACGTGACAGCCAACGAACGCAATGGGCGCTCAGCCGGCACCTGAGCGCGCAACGCTTCGTATTGCAGGGCGGCGACCAGGCCGCCAAACGTGGCGCGGCCCTGGGCCCATTCAGCCGGGACAGACACGTCCAATGGGTTGTTTCGGGCAGCGTCGAGCAAATCACAAAAGCGCATGGCGACCTCACATCAAGAAAACCGATCGTGCGATCTTAACCAGCGGGCCAGCACGGCACAGCGCTTATTCCGGCCAAATACCCAGACAGATAAGCCGCAGCCTCAGAAACACTCCGCCGCCAGCTTGTCGAGTACCCGGTCCGCCTTGCCTTCGGCCTGGGCCATGGTGCGATGCCAGACCGCGACACAGGGCTGCAAGTCCGCCTGATGCTGGGCTTGCGCCAACCATTGCCAACAGTCATGCCAATCCCCCAGCGCGCCCTGGGCAGCCTTGAGCCGGGACAAGGCCTTGGCTGGCACCTGGCCCAGCTGCGGATAGGCCTCGGCCGCGTAGCGCACGCGCTTGATCAACAAGCGCAGGCGATGGCGGTCATGGTCGGGATCGTGCAACGCCACCTCAAGTGCCTGCCATTGCTTGGCCAGGCGCTTTTCAATGCGGGTGCGCAGGCCCTTGAGCAACTTTTGCTGCTGGGACGCGCGGATAAATCGTGGAAAGGCGGCCATGACGCGCAGCAGTTGCGCCAACTCAGGGCTTTGCGCCACCTGTTGATAGGTCTGCGGCTGCAGGCGCAGACGCCGCGCCGCCGCGGCGTGATAGCCGTGCTGCTGCAGATACGCCGCCAGCACCTCGCGGTCGCGCAGCGGTGTGGTCAATTGGCCGACCGCACTGGCAGCCGCTTCCAGTTGCTCGACGCCGGGCAGCCCGCGCAAGGGCCGCAGCAGGCTGCGCAGGCGCCGTACGGTGGTGCGCAGGTCGTGCAGCGCCTCGTCATCGGTCACCGCCGCCAGACGCGCCTGGCAACTCAACACTGCGACTTCCAGGCCGATGACCTGGGCGACTAACTGATCCACCAACGCCGACATGCTGCTTCCCCTGTTAAACAACGTCCATACGCCTGCGCAAAACAGGCGTCTGGAACCACCTTAACCACTCCAACAGCGTGTTGCGCTGACTCGGATCAACGCCCGGCGCGCGACTCACGAATATAGAAACGGGCTTTTTCGGCTTTACTGGCACAGCCCTCGAACGCTTCAAATTGCTGCTGGGTCTTGGCCCCCGTCAGCAACGACAAAGCCTTGGAATAGCTGACCGTGCCGGCAAAACCTTCGGCCTTGGCCAAGTCCAACTCACGCCAGGCAGAATCCAACTGACTGCCGCAGCTATCGCGATAAGCCGTTTTACCAGCACAACCGGCCAGGGCCAGCACGATCACAGGCAAACACATCCAGGCTTTCATCAATGACACCTCAAGAAAAGAAAACAGTCGTGGGATGTAGACGTTACCTACATCGAAAAGTGCCTTATCACACAGCCTGAAATGCCCAGCGCCGATAGCCAAAGCATACCCGAGCAAATAGCTCGGCTTACGAAAATAATCACTCGGGTCCGTTAGGATTGAAGCAGCCCCCCGGTTGGGTGCATTGTGGACAGCTGTTTTGCGAAGGATTCGATCATGAAAAAACGTGTTGCATTGGTCCTGGGCTCCGGCGGAGCAAGGGGTTATGCCCATATCGGGGTGATTGAAGAAATCGAAAAACGCGGCTATGACATCGCCTGCATCGCTGGCTGCTCCATGGGCGCGGTGGTGGGTGGGATCTATGCGGCGGGCAAGCTTAAGGACTACCGGAACTGGATCGAAAGCCTGGACTATCTGGATGTGCTGCGCCTGGTGGATGTGAGCTTTCGCCTGGGCGCGATACGCGGCGAAAAAGTCTTCGGGCAGATCCGCAAGATCGTCGGCGAGATCAATATCGAAGACCTGCGCATCCCCTACACCGCCGTGGCCACCGACCTGACCAACCAGCAGGAAATCTGGTTCCAGGAAGGCTGCCTGCACCAGGCCATGCGCGCCTCGGCGGCGATCCCCAGCCTGTTCACCCCGGTGATGCAAGGCAATCGCATGCTGGTGGACGGCGGCCTGCTCAACCCGCTGCCGATCGTGCCGGTGGTGTCGAGCCATTGCGACCTGATCATTGCGGTCAACCTCAACGCCACCAACCAGAAACATTACAAGTTGCCGGTGATCCAGCGCCCCCCCGCGTTCAAGAGCCGCTTCGACAACCTGGTGCGTTCACTGGGCTCGCACCTGCCGTTTCGGCGCAAGCAGGCCGAGCAATTATTGTTGCTGGAACAGGAAGCGCTGCAGGCCCAGGCCGCCGATATCAACCCCTGGCTCGAAGGCGCCGAACCAGAATCCCAGCAACCGGCCGCAGCCCCGGAAACGGCTGGCGCGCCCAGGTCCGCGACCGGTTCGTTCATCATCGATAACGTGGGCCCGGCCTCGCTGCTGGACCTGATCAACCAGAGTTTCGAGGTGATGCAAACGTCGTTGGCCCAATACAAGATCGCCGGCTACCCACCGGATGTGCTGATCAACGTGCCCAAGCGGGTGTGCCGGTTCTTTGAGTTCTACAAGGCGCCTGAGTTGATCGCGCTGGGGCGGGAGATTGCCAGTGATACGTTGGATCGGTATGAGAGTGAGCAGAGTTGAGATCTGCGGCGAGGCTTATGGCCCTATCGCGGGCAAGCCCGCTCCCACATTTAGATTTGTGAATACATTCAAAAGGTGGGAGCGGGCTTGTCCGCGATAGGGCCGGTACAGCCACCACAACCTCTCAACCCTCAGCCCCCAACAACCGATACCCCACCCCCGCCTCGGTCACGATAAAGCGCGGCTGGGTCGGGTCATCCGCCAGTTTCTGGCGCAAGTGCCCCACCACAATCCGCAGGTAGTGGCTGTCTTCGGTATGGGTCGGGCCCCAGATATCCTTGAGCAGCTGCTGCTGGGTAATCACCCGGCCAGGGTGGCGCGCCAGTTGCGCCAGCACCGCGTACTCCTTGCGGGTCAGGGCCACGTCGATACCGTCCAGCAGCACCCGCCGATAAGCCAGGTCGATCATCAGCGGGCCAAAGTTCAGCGCGGCTTGCTGGGCCTCACCGGTGGGCGCCTGGCGCAGTAGGGCGCGGACCCGGGCGAGAAACTCTTGGATGCCAAACGGCTTGGTCACGTAGTCATTGGCCCCACCGTCCAGCGCCTGGACCTTCTGCCCTTCGCTGGCACGTACCGACAGCACCAGCACCGGGGCGCTCGACCATTCGCGCAACTCGCGCAGTACCTGTTGGCCGTCCATGTCCGGCAGGCCCAGGTCCAGCACCAGCAGGTCCGGCTTGCTCACGGCCGCCTGGGCCAGGCCTTCGGCGCCGGTCCCGGCCTCGATGACCTTGTAGCCCTGGGAGGCCAGGCTGATACGCAAGAACTTGCGGATCTGCGGCTCGTCATCGATGACCAAAATCGTCGCAGTCTGGCTCATGGTGTTCCATCACAATCGCTGAAAAAAGATAAGAGTAGCGCAGCGGGTCTCACGCTTCACTGTCCAGGCTCGGCTGCGTCTGCAACGGCAGGAACAACGTGATGCTCGTGCCCCGCCCGTCAATACCCTCGGCCACGCCGATATGCCCGCCATGGGCACCGACCATGCCCTGGCAGATGGCCAGGCCCAGCCCGGTGCCCTGCCCGCCACGGTCGCCGCGTGCGGCGGTGTAGAACATATCGAAAATCTTCGCCCGCTCCTCCTCGGGAATCCCCGGGCCTTCGTCGCTGACCGAGAAAAACAAATCCTTGCCCATCACACCGGCGCGCAGTTGCAAGCGGCCATGGGGCGGCGAGAAACGCGCAGCGTTTTCCAGCACATTGACCAACGCCTGCTCGATCAAAGCCGCATGCACATACAGCAGCGGCAACTCGGGCGGCACTTCGGTGCTCACCTGCAACGGCGCCAGCACCGCACGCAGACGGCCGAGGGAACTGCCGACGATATCGCCGGGCGACACCCAGTCCCGTGCCAGCTTTAATGCGCCATGGCCCAGGCGGGTCATGTCCAGCAGGTTCTGGATATAACGGTCCAGGCGCTCAGCTTCGTCACGGGTGCCTTCCAGCAGCTCGCGGCGATCTTCCAGGGGAATGGCTTCGCCCAGGGCCAGCAGGCTGTCGATGCTGCCGCGCATGGAGGTCAACGGCGTGCGCAAGTCATGGGACACCGAGGCCAGCAAGGCACTGCGCAGTTGTTCGGTCTCGCCGTGCAAACGGGCCGCCTCCAGGTGCTGCGCCAGCTGGGCACGGGCCAGTGCCTGGGCCAACGGCTGGCTCAAGGCCGTGAGCAGGCGTCGGCGTTGGCCACTGAGTTCCAGGCCGGCCTTGGGGCTCACGCCGAGCAGGCCCAGCGGACCATTTTCGGCAGACAACGGCCACCACCACCACCGCCCAAACGGCAAGGTGCCAGTGCCCATGCCCGCCGGCTGGTCGTGCTGCCAGGCCCAGTCGGCGGCGGCGCGTTCGGCCTCGGTAAAGGTGATCGGCCCGCCAGTCTCGACCTTCCAGTCACTGGGCCCGTCGCGGTTGACCAGGCACAGCTGCAAGTCGCTCCAGCCCTCCAGATGGTGGGCCGCCGCGCTGATCACCGCCTGGCGGTCGGTGGCGGCGGTGAGTTTGCGCGACAGGTCGAGCAGTTCACTGGTTTCTTCCTGGGTATCGCGCAGGGCCTGCAATTGCCGGCGCTGGCGAGCGGCCAGGTTACCGGTCAGTGCCGCCATCAGCAGGAAGAACAGCAGCGTCAGCACGTCCTCTTCACGTTGGATGGCAAACGAGAAATTCGGCGGGATAAACAAAAAGTCATAGGTCAGGAACGACAGCGCCGCGCAGGCCAATGCCGGACCCAGGCTGCTGCGCACCGCCACCAGCAGCACCGCTGCGAGGAACACCAGGGAGATGTTGGGCAGCGGCAGCAGGCTCGACACCCCCCACGCCAAGGCACTGGCCAGCACGGTCGCCAGCAGCGCCAGGGCGTAGTCGAACCACACCAGGCCACGCACATCGGGCAACCGCGGGGCGGCCGGTGCTCCATCGCTGTCGAGGACGTTGATTTCCAGGCCCCGGGCATTGCGCAACAAGCGCGCCGCCAAGCCGCCGCCCAATAGCCTGCGCCACCAGCGCGGGCGCGACTGCCCCACCAGCACCAGGCTGGCACGGCGTTCGGCCGCGTGCTGGATCAGGGTCTTGGCCACCTCGCCGGCCCGCAGCAACACCACTTCCCCCCCCAGGCGCTCGGCCAGTTGCTGGGCGTTTTGCAGGCGCAGCCGCGACTGCTCGTCGCGCACCCGGCCGTTGTCCACATGCACCAGGCTCCAGGGCAAATGCCGGCGCTGGGCCACACGGCTGGCGTGGCGCACCAGGCGTTCGGCTTCGGCATCGCCATCGACCCCCACCAATAGACGCCCGCGCACCGTCGGCGCGGCCTGGCCCAGTTGCCGGTAGCCCTGGGCCAGATCGTCATCGACGTGCGCGGCGGCAGTCTGCATTGCCAGTTCGCGCAGGGCCATGAGGTTGGTCTGGGTAAAGAATGCATCGATGGCCGCGCGCGCCTGTTCCGGCACGTAGACCTTGCCGTCGCGCAAGCGCTCCAGCAGCTCGCGGGACGGCAGGTCGATCAACAGTAATTCATCGGCCTCCTGCAACACCCAGTCCGGCAGGGTTTCGCGCACCTGTACCCCAGTGATGCCGCGCACCTGGTCGTTGAGGCTTTCCAGGTGCTGGACGTTGACCGTGGTGAACACGTTGATGCCGGCGGAAAGCAGTTCCTGAATATCCTGCCAGCGCTTTTCATGGCGACTGCCCGGGGCGTTGCTGTGGGCCAGTTCGTCCACCAGCACCAGCTTGGGCTTGATGGCGAGCAAGCCGTCGAGGTCCATCTCTTCGAGCATCACCCCACGGTAGTCCGAGCGCAGCAGCGGCTGCTGGGGCAAGCCACTGAGCAAAGCCTCGGTCTCGGCGCGGCCATGGGTCTCGACCACCCCGGCTATCACTTTGACGCCCTGGCGCAGCTGGGTATGGGCGGCCTGGAGCATGGCGTAGGTCTTGCCCACGCCAGGGGCGGCACCGAGGAATACTTTAAGCCGGCCACGGCCGTGCTTGGGTAGGTCGGCTAGCAGGGCATCGGCGCGGCCGGAGTCACTCATGGGGCAGTCTTCTTTCAGTTAGGGATGTTGGGAACAGGTTGGCGCCATCGCTCTACAACTTTTCCAGCGCCATGTTCAGCGCCAATACATTCACCACCGGCGGCCCCACCAACGGCTGCTCGATATGCTCGTCCAGCAAGCGCTCCAGGGTCGACACCGGCAGCTGACGCGCTGCTGCCACCCGCGCCAGTTGATAGGCAATTGCCTGCGGTGGCAAGTGTGGATCAAGACCGCTGCCAGAGGTCGTCAGCAACGCCAGGGGCACCGGGCCCTGGCCGGGGCCCTGGATTTTAGCGGCGTCGTCAAACACTCGCGTGGCCAGCGCCGGGTTGCTCGGGCCGAGGTTGCTGGCACTGCTGGACACGGTGGCAAACGCACCGGCGGATGGTCGCGAGTGGAACCAGCGTTCACCGGTAAATTCCTGGGCAATCAGGCTGGAACCGCGCACCTTGCCTTGGTCGTCACGCACCAGGCTGCCATTGGCCTGGTCGGGAAAGGCCACCTGGGCGACACCGGTCACTACCAACGGATAGGCCACGCCCGTGATCAGGGTCATCAATACCAACAGGCTCAAGGCCGGACGGATCATGCTGGACATTTCATCTTCCTCAATTGATTCGTGACCTGTAGGAGCCGGCTCCTACAGGATTGGGTCAGACCAGGTGCAGCGCGGTCAGCAGCATGTCGATCGCCTTGATCCCGGCGAACGGCACCAAAAGCCCGCCCACGCCATAGATCAACAGGTTGCGCCGCAGCAACGCCGCCGCACTCGCCGCCTGCACCCGCACACCGCGCAGGGCCAGGGGGATGAGCACCACGATGATCAACGCGTTGAACACAATCGCCGACAGAATCGCGCTCTGCGGGCTGTTCAGGTGCATCACGTTAAGCACACCCAGTTGCGGGTAGATCGAGGCGAACAGCGCCGGCAGGATGGCAAAGTACTTGGCCACGTCGTTGGCAATCGAAAAGGTGGTCAGCGCCCCCCGGGTCACCAGCAACTCCTTGCCCACTTGCACCACATCCAGCAGCTTGGTCGGGTCGCTGTCGAGGTCGACCATGTTTGCCGCCTCGCGCGCCGCCTGGGTGCCGTCATTCATGGCCATGCCCACATCCGCCTGGGCCAGGGCCGGGGCGTCGTTGGCGCCGTCGCCACACATGGCCACCAGGCGCCCGTCATTCTGCTCGTGGCGGATGCGCGCCAGTTTCTTCTCCGGGGTGGCTTC
This sequence comes from Pseudomonas sp. GW821-FHT01D09, assembly GCF_059422465.1. Taxonomy (NCBI): domain Bacteria; kingdom Pseudomonadati; phylum Pseudomonadota; class Gammaproteobacteria; order Pseudomonadales; family Pseudomonadaceae; genus Pseudomonas; species Pseudomonas sp. GW821-FHT01D09. The sequence continues at coordinate 50,114 of NZ_JBWKWY010000008.1, read as the reverse complement.
CGCCAGCACATCATCCACGCCGGCTTCGGCGGCGATGGCGGCGGCGGTCAAGGGGTTGTCGCCGGTCACCATCACCGTGCGGATCCCCAGCTTGCGCAGCTCGGCAAAACGCTCGCGAATGCCGGGCTTGACCACGTCCTTGAGGTGGATCGCGCCGAGCAATTTACCGTCGGCACACACCAGCAACGGGGTGCCGCCGCTCTGGGCGATCTTGTCGATTTCCCGGGACAGCGCCGGCAACAGGTCCTGGCGTTGCAGACCGATAAACGCCAGCAGCGAATCGACCGCGCCTTTACGGTAGACGCGACCTTGATAGTCCACACCGGACAGGCGCGTTTCGGCACTGAACGGCACGCCGGTCAGCTCTTGCACGGGCGGCTCGGTGTACGGATGCAGGGCACGCAGGTATTCGACGATGGATTTGCCCTCTGCCGTCTCGTCGGCCAGGGAGGCCAGCAGCGCGCCTTCGGCCAATTCCTTGCCGTTGACCCCAGGCGCGGCATAAATGCCTGCACAGCGCCGGTTACCGAAGGTGATGGTGCCGGTCTTGTCCAGCAACAGCACATGCACATCCCCCGCCGCTTCCACGGAGCGCCCGGACTTGGCGATCACATTGAGGCGTACCAGGCGGTCCATGCCGGCAATGCCGATGGCCGATAACAGGCCACCAATGGTGGTGGGAATCAGCGTGACCAGCAGCGCCACCAAAAACACCAGGGGTAGGCTGCCGTTGGCGAAATGGGCGAAGGGCTGCAAGGTCACGACCACCAGCAGAAAGATCAGGGTCAGGCCGATCAGCAGGATATCCAACGCCACTTCGTTGGGGGTTTTCTGGCGTTTGGCGCCTTCCACCAGGGCGATCATGCGGTCCAGGGTCGACTCACCGGGGTTGGCGGTGATGCGGATCACCAGCCAGTCCGAGACCAGCCGGGTATTGCCGGTGACGGCCGAGCGGTCGCCGCCGGATTCGCGGATCACTGGTGCGGATTCACCGGTAATCGCCGCTTCATTGACCGCCGCAATACCCTTGATGACTTCGCCGTCTCCAGGGATCATTTCCCCGGCCGCAACCCGCACCACATCGCCTTTGCGCAGGCTGGTGGCGGGCACCACCTTGAAGCTGCCATCGGCCTCCTGGCGCCGCGCGCTCAGGCCCTCGCTGCCGGCCTTGAGGCTATCGGCGCGGGCCTTGCCACGGCCCTCGGCCAAGGCTTCGGCAAAGTTGGCGAACAGCACGGTGAACCACAGCCACACGGCAATCTGCACCGCGACAAAGGTCGGCACGCTGCTGTCCGGCACCAGGCACAGCACGGTGGTAAGGATCGCGGTCAGCTCGACCACCAGCATCACCGGCGAACGCTTCAACTGGCGCGGGTCCAGCTTGACGAAGGCCTGGATCAGCGCCGGACGCCACAGGGCCGAGATCGCAGTCTTGGCCGACTCCTGGGTTTTGACCGCAGCGGTATTGTTTACAGGCATATTCATGTTCATACCCCTTAGAAGCCCATGCTCAGGTGTTCAGCGATAGGGCCCAGTGCCAGCGTCGGCAGGAACGTCAGGCCGCCCACCAGCAAAATGGTCACGGTCAGCAACGTCACGAACAACGGGCCGTGGGTCGGGAAACTGTTCTGGCCAATCGGTGCGCTTTTCTTCATCGCCAGGCTGCCGGCCAGGGCCAGGACCGGGAGGATGTAGCCGAAACGCCCGATCAACATGCCCAGGCCCAGCATCAGGTTGTGAAACGGGGTATTGGCGCCCAGGCCACCAAAGGCCGAACCGTTGTTGGCACTGGCCGAGGTGTAGGCGTAGAGCAACTGGCTGAAGCCGTGGGGGCCGGGGTTGCTGATGGTTGCGGCAGTGGCCGGCACGCTGGCGGCAATCGCGCCCAGCACCAGCACGCCTACGGGCATCACCAGCAGGGTCACCACCAGCAGTTGCACTTCCCGGGCCTGGAGTTTCTTGCCCAGGTATTCCGGGGTACGGCCGATCATCAGGCCGGCGAGGAAAACCGCGATCAGCACGTTAAGCAACATCCCGTACATACCGGCACCGACGCCGCCGAAGATCACTTCGCCGACCATCATATTGACCAGCGCCACCATCCCGCTCAGGGGGTTGAGGCTGTCCTGCATGCCATTGACCGAGCCGTTGGACGCCGCCGTGGTGGTCACCGACCACAACACCGTACCGGTGGTGCCAAAGCGTGTTTCCTTGCCTTCCAGCGGTGCAGTCTGCTCGACGGCCGGGTTGTCCAGGGTCGGGTTGGGCTGGTATTCGGACCACAGCGACACCGAGCCGCCAATCAGGAACAGCGCGAGCATGCAGCCGAGAATCGCCCGGCTCTGGCGCAGGTCCTTGACGTAGTGGCCAAAGGTGAACACCAATGCCACCGGAATCATGATGATCGCCGCCACTTCAAACAGGTTGGCCCAGGCGCTCGGGTCTTCAAATGGGTGCGCCGAGTTCACGCCGAAGAAGCCCCCGCCATTGGTGCCCAGTTGCTTGATCGCAATCTGGCTGGCGGCCGGGCCGAGTGGGATCACCTGATCGACGCCCTGCATCGTCAGCGCACTGACGTAGTGAGCAAAGGTTTGCGGCACGCCCTGCCAAACCAGCAACAACGCCAGCACCAGGCACAATGGCAGCAAGCCATAGAGGGTGGCGCGGGTCATATCCACCCAGAAATTGCCCAGGGTGCTGGCAGACTTGCGACCAATCCCACGGCAAAGGGCGACAAGTACCGCCAGGCCGGTGGCGGCACTGACAAAGTTCTGCACGGTCAGGCCCACCATCTGGCTCAGGTAGCTGAGGGTTGCTTCACCGCTGTAGGACTGCCAGTTGGTGTTGGTCATGAAACTGACCGCGGTGTTGAACGCCTGCGTCCACTCCTGACCCGGCAATTGCTGCGGGTTGAGCGGCAAGTAGTCCTGGAAGAGCAGGATCGCAAAGAGTAGTAAAAAACCGGCGAGGTTGAAGGCCAGCAGGGCCAACGTGTACTTCTGCCAACTGTGCTCTTGTTGCGCATCGACCCCGGCCACGCGATAACACACGCGCTCCACCGGCCCGAGCACCGGCGTCAGCCAGGTGCGCTGCCCTTCCATCACCTTGTAGTAGAACCGCCCCAGAAATGGCGCCGGAACCAGCACCACGGCGAAGAAGGCGATGATCAGCCAATAGTCATAACTGTGCATAGCCGCTCCTAGCCCCGGTCCGCGCGCAACAGCGCAACCAGCAGATAAATGAACAGCGCCACGGCCAGTAGCAGTGACACCCCGTCCAGAACACTCATGGAAGTTTCTCCGTCAAACGGCGACTGCCGCGTATGGGGGCATTGTCCGCAGGAGGGGCGTAAAGGAACGAGGGCGAGGGGGGGATGGGGGCGTAAAGATGGCGTAAAGAGTGGCTTGGGCGTGAGGTTTGTGCGGCTGTTGAGACCGCTATCGCGGGCAAGCCCGGCTCCCACAGTTGACCGGGTACATTCTTTGGAATGCGGCCAAATGTGGGAGCCGGGCTTGCCCGCGATAGCATCAGCCTATTCACCACCGCCCTACCCTGGTGCACGAAATAACAATCTCAAACAACAAACTATCTCCCAGACGACAGTTCCAGCCCTTTACGACGCCCTTTTCCAGGCTGGCATGGCCGCTGCAATGCCCTGAAACATTCCAAACCGTTCAGGGAGCAGCACAATGAACACACAACTCAAGCCCACCTTGGGCACCTTGCACCTGTGGGGCATCGCCGTGGGGCTGGTGATCTCCGGCGAGTACTTTGGCTGGAGCTATGGCTGGGGCGTGGCCGGGACACTGGGCTTTTTGGTGACGTCATTGATGGTCGCCGCCATGTACACCTGCTTCATCTTCAGCTTCACCGAACTGACCACCGCGATTCCCCATGCAGGCGGGCCGTTTGCCTACAGCCGCCGGGCGTTCGGCGAGAAAGGTGGGTTGGTTGCCGGGCTGGCGACCTTGATCGAATTCGTCTTCGCGCCCCCAGCCATCGCTTTGGCCATTGGCGCGTACCTGAATGTGCAATTCCCGGCACTCGACCCGAAACACGCGGCGGTCGGAGCTTACTTCGTGTTCATGGGCTTGAATATTCTGGGAGTGAAATTGGCCGCGACCTTTGAATTAGTGGTGTGTGTGCTGGCCGTGGCCGAGTTGCTGGTCTTTATGGGCGTGGTGGCACCGGCGTTTAGTTTCAGCAACTTCGCCCTCAACGGCTGGGCAGGCGCCGACACCTTTGGCGCGCCGGCGGTTGCCGGGATCTTTGCGGCGATCCCTTTCGCCATCTGGTTCTTCCTCGCCATCGAAGGCGCCGCCATGGCCGCCGAAGAAGCCAAGGACCCCAAACGCACGATTCCCAAGGCCTATATCAGCGGCATCCTGACCCTGGTATTTTTGGCCATGGGCGTGATGTTCTTTGCTGGCGGCGTGGGCGACTGGCGCACCCTGTCGAACATCAACGACCCCTTGCCCCAGGCAATGAAAACCGTGGTGGGCGAAAGCTCCGGCTGGCTGCATATGCTGGTGTGGATCGGCTTGTTCGGCCTGGTCGCCAGCTTCCACGGTATCATCCTTGGCTACTCGCGCCAGTTCTTCGCCCTGGCCCGAGCCGGCTACCTGCCCTCCTCCCTGGCCAAACTGTCCCGCTTCCAGACACCCCATCGGGCCATCATCGCCGGCGGCGTGGTGGGCATCGCCGCCATCTACAGCGATGGCCTAATCAACCTTGGCGGCATGACCCTGACCGCCGCGATGATCACCATGGCCGTGTTCGGCGCCATCGTCATGTACATCATGAGCATGCTCAGCCTGTTCAAGCTGCGTAAGAGCGAACCACTGCTGGAACGCACCTTCCGCGCGCCGGGCTACCCCATCGTGCCAGCCATTGCGTTGATCCTGGCGCTGGTGTGCCTGGTGGCCATGGCGTGGTTCAACCCCCTGATCGGCCTGATCTTCCTCGGGTTCATGGCCGCAGGCTTCATCTACTTCCAACTGACCGCCCAAGACCGCGCCGATGCACCGGCAGATGCAATGTTGACCGGGCTCTAAACCCGCGCGGCAGAACGGGCCTACAATGGAACGACTGACGAACGCCGTCACTCAAAGCTGATAGTGCCGTGGGGAATGTTCCCCATGGCAGTCGGCCTCAAGGAGAGCCCTATGCCCTGGTATGCCTGGTTGATCATGGTAGTCGCCATCGGTTCGATCGTTGGTGGCTTGATGATGCTGCGTGACAGCGCCAACAAAGTGGAACTGACCGACGAACAACGCAAACGCGTGGCCGAGCGCAATGCTCAGGCCGACGCCAAGGATGCGCAGGATCGCTGAAGCCAACGCCCCGTGCTGACCGTCATCGGCAGCACGCCAGGCGAACCGATCCAGATTTGAGCAAATTTGTAATCGGCCCGAGAAACCTCCCCGAACCTTGGTTAATATGGCGCGATGTTTCAGAGGGCCCTCTTATGCGCTACTCGCACAATCACAAAGCTCAAACCCACCAGCGCATCATTAAAGAGGCATCGGTGCGATTTCGCCGCGACGGCATCGGCGCCACCGGTCTGCAGCCCCTGATGAAAGCCCTGAACCTGACCCATGGCGGGTTCTACGCCCACTTCAAATCCAAGGACGAACTGGTGGAAAAGGCCCTGCAAGCGGCCTCCGCCGAACTGGACGCGCATTGCGCGATGCTCTTCAGCCAGGAGCGACCGCTGGAAGCCTTTATCGACAGCTACTTGTCAAAGTGGCATCACACCTCCCCCGACCAAGGCTGCCCGCTGCCCACCATGTCCTCGGAACTGGGGCAACGTGGGCAACAAAGCCCCACCACCGACACCGTCCTCGACGCCCGCCTCAAGCAAATCGAAACCGCCTTGGGCAGCCCCAATGCTGACGAGCAGAGCCTGGTGATGATGTCGACACTGGTAGGCGCATTGGTGCTAGCGCGCAGTGTCGAAAACCCGGAGCTGGCGGCACGCATACTCGACGTCGTGCGGCAAAGCCTGAAAACCGAGGTCAATACCGCCACTGCCAACGCAAAAAAGGCCGGTCAATGACCGGCCTCCTGCCCTGATTACTTGACCTCCAGCCTGTCGCGATTCTTCTCCAGCAGCGACTTGCCAATCCCCTTCACCTCCAGCAACTCATCCACCGCCGTGAACGATCCATTGGACTCGCGATAAGCGATGATCGCCTTGGCCTTGGCGGCGCCAATGCCGAACAGATCACGGCGCAGGGTTTCAGCGTCGGCAGCGTTGAGGTTGACCTTGGGGGTTGCTTGTTCGCTTGCACTCAACTGGGCCGCGAGCGGTACAGGCGCCTCGGGTTTGGACGATGGGGCGGCGATGGCCGTGATGGAAAGGCTGGTGAGGATGGCAAAAAACAGGGAGGAAAAAACCGATCTACGCATTGGAGACGCTCCATGACATCAGTGGGAAAAGCAGCTTTGCGAAGCTGCTTTTCAAACTTAGGTGATGGGCGGGGATAGTCAAAGATGGGTGAGTTACAGGGTGTGAATCAGGGTTCCAGACGACGTTGCTGGTAGATCCAGTCGACGATCTCACCGTCCGGGGCATAGCCGCTGACAGTATCGCGCAGGAGTTGGCGGACGCGGTTGTAATCGTCCGCATCCACTGCGGCGAGCAATTGAGTCAACTTGTCCTTCAGTACATCCCATGGCAGGTGATCTTCGTTGGCGCTCATGATCATCGGGTGCTGGGTCGCGACAACATTGTCACCGATAAGCAACTCCTCGTAGAGCTTCTCTCCAGGGCGCAGGCCGGAAAACTCAATGGCAATATCACCATGGGGATTTTTGTCTGAGCGTACGCTAAGGCCCGACAAGTGGATCATTTTCTCAGCCAGTTCGACGATTTTCACCGGCTCGCCCATATCCAGCACAAATACATCACCACCCTGCCCCATGGAGCCGGCCTGAATGACCAACTGCGCAGCTTCAGGGATAGTCATGAAATAGCGCGTGATTTTCGGGTGAGTCACGGTCAGGGGCCCGCCGGACTTGATTTGCTTGTGAAACAGCGGAATCACCGACCCAGAAGAACCCAGAACATTACCGAAACGAACCATGGTGAAACGGGTTTTATTGACTCGCGAGATATTGGATTTGTCACCAAACAACACCGGCGCCAATTCCCGACTCAGGGCTTGCAATGTCAGCTCGGCCAAACGCTTGGTACTGCCCATGACATTGGTGGGCCGCACAGCCTTGTCCGTGGAGATCAGCACAAAGTTGGCCACCCCTGACTGCAGCGCAGCCTGGGCTGTATTCAGGGTGCCGATCACATTGTTCAACACACCTTCAGCAATATTGTGCTCGACCATCGGGACATGTTTGTAGGCGGCGGCATGGTAGACCGTATCTACATGCCAGGTTTTCATCACATCCAGCAGCTTGGACTGATTACGCACCGAGCCCAGGATAGGTAGTAGCTTGACTGGCAGTGACTCGCGAACGATCCGTTGCTCAAGTTCCGAGAGAATACTGTAAAGGTTGAATTCACTGTGTTCAAACAACAGCAGAGTCGTGGGGCGCAGAGACAGGATCTGCCGGCACAGCTCAGAACCAATGGAGCCACCTGCCCCCGTCACCAAGACACTCTGCCCCTTGATGCAATGCTCCAGCAACTCGCCTTGGGCGGGAACAGTATCGCGTCCCAACAGATCCGCGATGTCGACCTCCTGGATATCATCGACCTTGACTCGACCACTGGCCAGATCCATGAATCCAGGGACACTTCTTACGTGCAGCGGATAGCCTTCCAGGAAGCCGAGGATTTCACGACGGCGACCACGATTGGAAGAAGGGATCGCCAAGAGAATTTCCTCTGCCCCCGTTGCATCAATCATGCGCTGGATATGTTTGGGCTTGTAGACTTGAAGGCCCGAGATAATACGATCGGAAATGCTCGTGTCATCGTCAATAAATGCCACCGGGCGCATTACCCGGCCCATGCGCAACGCCGCAACCAATTGGTTGCCAGCAGCCCCTGCGCCATAAATGGCTACTTTGGTCAGGCCATTGTCACGACTGGTGAACGGAACATGCTGCGCGGCGGTGAACCAATCGCCAAGAAAGTACTGACGCATCGCCAGGCGCAACCCGCCAATCATGATCATGCTCAACCACCAGTAGTTGAAGATGATTGAGCGAGGCACCACGTTCTGGTGGTTGCTATACCAATACACCACCACCGCGAGTACCAACGATGAAAGGCTGACGGCCTTGATAATGGCGATCAGCGCATCGTTGCCAAAGTAGCGCATCACGGCGCGATACATGCCAAAGCGGATGAACAACGGAATGGCAACAACAGGTGCTGCGATAAACAGCCAGAAGTGCATTCTGACGGGGTTGATCATTTCGTCGATGCCAAGGCGCACCACAAACGCCGCCCAGAGAGCGATCCAGACCAGAAAAACATCGGTCAATACCTGGATGGATCTTTTGTATCGGCGAGGCAAACCCAACAAATAGGTCCGCAACATCTCCATAAAAACCTCCGAACGGGTGCAACATTACAAAAAATTCAACTACCAGGATCATTGAAGGTGTCGCCTAGTTTCAACCTTCAACAAACTACTGTGCACCTACTACCTTTTCAACAGCGCCAGCCTGAAACTTCCAGGCCAAAATCATTAATGGAACATAGGCCACTATTACACCTAAAGCACCATCCAACCCCAGCAGCGCAACACAAAGGGCAATTGGTAGCAACCAACCGACATTCACCAGCCCGACGGCCAGTGTGACGGGCAAGTGACGACCAAACTGGCGTGACGCGTATTGATAGGCGTGGCTGCGGTGGGCTTCATATACCTTATCTCCACGCACCAGACGCCGAATAAGGGTGAAGGTTGCATCAACTATAAACACCCCCATCAGAATCAGCCAAACCCACAGCAGTGACGGAGAAGCCCAGGCGGCCTGCAATGAAAAGATACCGAGTGTGATACCCAAAAAGCCACTACCCGCGTCGCCCATAAAGATCTTGGCTGGTGGGAAATTCCAATACAGGAACCCGGCAACCGTAAAGGACAGCAAAAGCGGAGCCCAGGCCAACACGCTAAAACCGGCCAGTACGTAGATCAACGAGGCGCTAAGGCAGACACAGATAGCCTCCACACTGGCGAGGCCGTCGATACCATCCATGAAGTTGTACAGATTGAGCATCCAGACCAAATACAAGGCTGCCAGGACAAGCCCCACCCAGCCCATGTCCAGAGACATACCAAACAGCGCTATCGGCGGCATTCCGCCTAGCCAGAAAAGCGCCCAGATTGCCCCCGCAAAATGCCCCAGCAACCGCCAGCGCGCCGCGATATGCCCGTGATCATCCAGAAAGCCCAGTACAGCAATACCCGCACCAGCCCCCATCAATGCCCAGGCGGAACTCCACGGCAACAGTGAGACCACCGGCAGGAACAACAGCAAAAGAAGGAAACTCAAGACAATGGCAACACCGCCGCCCCGGGGCGTAGGGACAGTATGGGAGCTACGGGCATTAGGAATGTCCATGAGGCTTTTAGATAACGCGTAACGACGCAGGTATGAAGTCAACAACAAAGAAAGACCGCCAGCGGCAACCAGAAAAATCCAAACCATCATTCAAGCTCCAGACGCTTTATGAATCGACGTGTCCATCAATAAACTTCTTACCCGCCGACACCATCGCTTTTTCAGGCGAAACAGGCGGCGTCCATCCAAGCAGTTGGCTAGCCTTGGAAGAGTCAATCTGCAAGGATCCGCAGAGTTGGGTATAAATCCCCTGCTTGCCTGCAAGCTTTGCCAGCGCTCTTAACAGCGCGACAGGGACTGGAAGCAATATGGCTCGGCGCCCCATCCCTTTGGCCAGAAACTTGATCATTTGCGAAGTGGAAAGATCTTCACCGTCCGATGCAAGAAACACCTGGTTAGCCGCCGCCGGATGATCAATACACACAATGATCAGATCCACCAGGTTCTCAAGGGCAACCATGCTGCGCCTGTTCTCTACCCGCCCGAATGGCAAAGGCAGCCCCGTGCCGACGAGTTTCAACAAGCGCCGAAAGTTACCGGGGGCATGAGCAGCGTAGACCAAGGGGGGCCGGATGATAACGACCTCCATATCCGTCGACTCCGCCAGTTGCAATAATCCGACTTCAGCCTCGAGCTTAGAGACCGCATAGTCTGCATGGGGAGCGGGAACGGAGCTTTCACAGAACGGCATATCACCGGTAGACGCGCCGTTTACGCCAATGGAGCTGATAAACACGAACCGCTTCACCCCGGCGGCGGCGGCCTGCGTGGCAAGGTTGAGGGTAGCCCGAGTATTGGCCTCCCTGAACAGTTCCAACGCATCAGCCTCTTGCTGCAGAACGTGGGCACGCCCTGCGGTATGGATCACACAGTCAACATCAATCAACGCATCATGCCATAACGTCTGCGGGCCAAAATCACCCAACGCGAACACTGGGTACTGGCCCTCAAAAGCCGGGAGTTCGGAGCGACTGGCTATAGCGATCGAATGCCTGGCGCGCGAAGACAACTGCTCAAAAAGCGCTGAGCCGACAAATCCGGTGCTACCCGTTAGCAGAACCTTGTTTATCAGGCTCATTTAAAAAAATAACTGGCGATTTTGAACGGTATCTTCATGGCAATCATAAAGATATTGGTATAGATACCATTTTCCCTACAGGCCCGGACGATTTCCATATTTTGGTGAATCTTCCACCAGAAACCGGTCGTACTGATGCCTCCCTGGCGCATTTTGACCATATTCGCATCATGCCTGGCGAGCTTGATGCCGTAGGTGATAAAACGCGCCATCAGTTCAAAATCTGCCGATACGCGATAACCCAACTTATAGTAGCCGTGCTGTTCAAACAGACTTCGACGGGCATAGAAAGTCGGATGAGGCAGCATGAATCCAAAACGGATTTTCCATGGCGAAAAACCGGCAGACGAGTATTTTCGCGTAACCGCTTCGGTGTTGTCACGCTGTACAAATACCAGATTTGCGTAAGACGCATCACAATCCGGGTTCATCTGCAAAAACGTCACCAACTCCTGAATTGTCGACGTGCTGGAAAACACGTCATCCGAATTCAGAATACCAACATAATCACCTGTTGCCAGCTTGATACCCTTGTTCATGGCGTCGTAAATGCCTTTGTCAGGCTCGCTCAAGACAGTCGATATACGCCCTTCATAGTCCGAAATAATCTCGAGCGTAGAATCCTTGGAGGCACCGTCTACAACTATGTATTCAATATTTTCATACGTCTGCGACAAGACAGACTCCAGCGTATCGCGAATAGTCGAGGCGCTGTTGTAGCAAACGGTGACAATCGAAATCTTCAAAATATCAACCCTTTACACGACCGTAGATATCTTCAAAACGAACGATATCGTCCTCCCCCAGATAAGACCCCGACTGAACTTCGATCAGTTCCAAGGGAATCATTCCCGGGTTTTCCAGGGCGTGGATCTGGCCAATCGGGATATAGGTCGACTGGTTTTCGGTCACCAGGTAGGTTTTTTCACCATTGGTCACACGCGCTGTACCGCTCACGACGATCCAGTGTTCGGCACGATGGTGATGCATCTGTACCGAAAGCTTCTCGCCGGGTTTGACGGTAATACGCTTGACCTGATAACGCTCGCCGTTATCGATGGAGTCGTAGACACCCCACGGCCGGTAGACTTCGCGATGGTTGGTGTGCTCGTGGCGCTTACAGCTCTTGAGCTGGTCAACGATCTTCTTCACGTCCTGTACATGGTCCTTATGCGCGACCAGCACCGCATCCTTGGTTTCCACGATAATCAGGTTTTCCACACCAACGGTGGTCACCAGGCGGTGTGTTGCGTGTACATAACTGCCTGAGGTGTTTTCGGACAGAACATCGCCCTTGAATAGGTTGCCTTGTTCGTTCTTCTCGCCCGAATCCCAGATAGCCGACCAGGAACCGATATCACTCCAGCCTGCATTCAACGGCACCATCACCGCGTCGGAAGTCTTCTCCATCACCGCGTAGTCAATCGAATCATCGGGGCTGCTGGAAAAAATAGCGCTGTCGACCCGGGTAAAGTGCATATCCTGCGCGCCCTTGGCCAACGCTTCACGGCACACCGAAACGATTGTTGGCTGGAAGTGTTCCAGCTCCTCGATGTAACGGCTGGCACGGAACATGAACATGCCGCTATTCCAGAAGTAACTGCCTTGAGCAAGATAGTCTTGTGCGGTAGCCAAGTCGGGTTTTTCGACAAAACGGCTGACTTCAAAACCACCCTCGCCTGCGGGCGCGCCCATCTGCAGGTAGCCGTAGCCCGTTTCAGGATGAGTTGGCGTGATAGCAAAGGTCACCAGCTTGCCCGACTCGGCAAGCACCAAGGCTTTGGCAATACTCTGGTGGAACGCATTTACATCCTGAATCAGATGGTCAGCGGCCAATACCAGCATGATCGGATCGGTCTGCTCGGACAGGGCCTGCAAGGCAGCCAGGGCAATGGCCGGCGCCGTATTACGACCTACCGGTTCCAGGATGATATTGGCCTCTTCCAGGCCCAGTTGCCGCAGTTGCTCAGCAGCGAGAAAACGATGATTTTCGTTACAAATCAATCGTGGTGTTGCGTGCTCAAGGCCATCAAGACGTTGGATCGTCGCCTGGAGCATGGTCAAGTCGGGATCCACCAGAGGCAGGAACTGCTTGGGGTTCAGTTGACGAGACAAAGGCCATAAGCGAGTGCCGGAGCCACCCGCCATGATTACTGGAAGAAACATTCAATCATCCTTTGATTCTTACTAAATCAACGCGGCTGGATGCGCGCGGGTGTTATGACACATGGGTGAGCGACCCGAAGTTGCTCATCATACACTTCGTGTCAGGTTGTCTGCTGCTCAATAAAGAGGCCCACAGAGGTAGAACCTGCCACACGTCGTGCGAAAAGAACTTCGTCTGGCGCTGTATGAATATAAAACGAGGAGCGGTGCTGCCCGTTAAGACCTCACCGCCCGCAAACCGTTCAGCTTCGAGCATCCAGGCGGTTAGCGACAAACCATTGATAGGCATCCCGCAAGCCGTCTTCGAGTTCGATACTCGCTTTCCATCCCATGGACTCGAGTCTCGATACGTCCATCAGCTTACGCGCCGTGCCATCCGGCTTGCTCGCATCAAAGCTCAAGGTGCCTTTGAATCCGGTGACCTTGGCGATGGTTTCAGCAAGCTCACGGATCGTGCAGTCGATCCCTGTTCCCACATTGATATGCGAAAGCATAGGCTGCGTGTTGGCTTTGTACACCTCACCATCGAGCTCCATCACATGGACGCTGGCAGCAGCCATATCGTCAACGTGCAGGAACTCACGCATTGGCTTGCCGCTACCCCAGATGGCGACTTCTTCAACAGACTGCTCTACCGCATCATGGAAACGACGCAGCAACGCCGGGATAACGTGACTGTTATCCGGATGGTAGTTGTCGTGAGGACCATACAGGTTGGTCGGCATCACACTTCGATAGTCACGGCCATGTTGACGGTTGTAGCTCTCGCACAACTTGATGCCCGCAATCTTGGCAATCGCGTAGGGCTCGTTCGTCGACTCGAGCGTACCGGTCAACAGAGCCTCTTCCTTCATCGGCTGCTCGGCGAGCTTCGGATAAATGCATGAAGAACCCAAGAACAGCAGCTTTTGTACGCCCGCACGATGAGCTGCTTCAATCACGTTCGCCTGGATCATCAGGTTGTCGTAGATGAAGTCGGCAGGGTAAGTGTTATTGGCGTGAATCCCACCCACCCGCGCGGCAGCCAGGTACACCTGACTGACCTGATGAGTGTCGAAATACGCTCGCACCGCTTTCTGGTCCAGCAGGTCGACGTCCTCACGGCCCAGGGTCAGGATGTTCTGATAACCCTGCCCGGACAGGCGCCGCACAATGGCCGAGCCGACCATACCGCGGTGCCCTACGACCAACACTGCTTCATTAAGATTGCGCGCCACCGATCAGTTCTCCGTTGCTACAGGAATCTCATGACCGTGCTGCTTAAGCAAGGCATGACGCTGCGCTACTTTCAGGTCTTCGCGAACCATCTCGGCGCACATTTCCTGTACGGTAATTTCCGGCGTCCAGCCCAACTTGGTCTTGGCTTTGGTTGGGTCGCCCAGCAAGGTTTCCACTTCGGCAGGACGGAAATAACGCGGATCAACACGCACGACCACATCACCCACGTTCAGAGCAGGCGCCTTATCACCTTCGATGGACTCGACGACTGCCACTTCATCAACGCCAGTGCCTTCAAAACGCAGGTTGATACCCAGCTCAGCTGCGGACCAACGCACGAACTCACGCACCGAATACTGAACCCCGGTGGCGATCACGAAGTCTTCAGGCTCGTCCTGTTGCAGCATCATCCACTGCATGCGCACGTAGTCTTTGGCATGACCCCAGTCACGCAGCGCGTCCATGTTGCCAAGGAATACGCACTTCTCCAGGCCTTGGGAAATATTGGCCAGGGCGCGAGTGATCTTGCGGGTCACGAAGGTTTCGCCACGACGTGGGGATTCGTGGTTGAACAGAATACCGTTGCAGGCATACATGCCGTAGGCCTCACGGTAGTTGACCGTGATCCAGTAGGCATACATTTTTGCAACGGCATACGGCGAGCGCGGATAGAAAGGCGTGGTTTCTTTCTGCGGAATTTCCTGCACCAGGCCGTACAACTCGGAGGTAGATGCTTGATAGAACTTGGTCTTTTTCTCGAGACCCAGCAAACGAATGGCTTCCAGAATACGCAAGGTACCCATGGCATCGACGTCAGCCGTGTACTCAGGCGACTCGAAGCTTACGGCAACGTGGGACTGTGCACCGAGGTTGTAGACCTCGTCCGGCTGCACTTCCTGGATGATGCGCGTGAGGTTGGACGAGTCGGTCAGGTCGCCGTAGTGCAGGACGAACTTCTGGTTGTCGACGTGTGGATCCTGGTAAATATGGTCCACGCGCTGGGTGTTGAAGGACGAAGCACGACGCTTGATGCCGTGGACTTCGTAGCCTTTTTCCAGAAGAAATTCTGCGAGGTACGAGCCATCTTGGCCAGTAATCCCGGTGATAAGTGCCTTTTTCATACTGTTTCCGTCCTTCAAACTAATTTTTTTCCGAGAACTTGCTCGTATAATGCCATAGTTTTTTTGTATGTAATATCCCAGCTAAACTTCTTGGCCTGTACAAATCCTTTACTTATGAGTGACTGCCTATAATCGTCACGCATCAACGCGCCGATGCCTGCTTCGATCTCCTCGACGGCGCCGCGTTCAATCAAATGCGCAGCGTCTCCCGCGACTTCCGGTATGGATGAGGCGTCAACAGCAATTACGGGGCAACCTGCGCTCATTGCTTCCAAAACCGGAATCCCGAAGCCCTCATAAAGAGAGGGGTAAATCAAACACATCGCCTTATTGTATTCGATATTCAATTCAGAATTGGTTAAAAATCCTGCATGCCTATACCGGCCAGGTAAGGACTTCTCAAGAAAGACGAGCTCCTTTTTGTCGAAGCCCCCCCCCCAACACAAACAAGCACCAGTTCTTTGAATAAAGAGACAGCCTTTACAACCGATTCAAAATTCTTATATCCCTGCCTCGCCCCAACAAAAATAGCTTGTGGAATATCCGAAAGCGCTATATCCGGATTTGGAAAGTAATCTACAGAAACACCATTAGGAATGACTTCAATACGATCTTCGCTGACACCCGAAAACTCCAAGGCATCATTCTTTGTACTTTCCGAGACACAAATAATTTTATCGGACTGACTTATGGCTTTATTTTTTTGCCAAGAATGAACCTGCCTTTTAATCCCACCAATATAACGCTCGTAAGTATAGTCGTGCACAGTTGTAATTACTTTTGTCGAGCGACGACTCGACGAAGTCGGAAGCCGGTAGTATGTAGAGTGAAATATATCAACATCCTCAAAACCAACATCTCTATATCGCTCAAACAATCGCGGGGCACGAACAATATTTTCCTTACATGGAAAATTCATGGCGCCGCCATACGAAATCACAGAGTAACTGCATGAGACTTCTAGAAGCCGAGAAAACAGCTCATTATAAAGAACCGAAATCCCACCATTTCGCTGTAGAGAATAGATAATACCATCGTACAGAATCATAGATCCCTCAAACCAGTTAAATACTTTTGAATACCAAAGCCTTTCGCCAAAAGCGATCGCCACCAAAAAAATAGCTAGACAAAAAAAACTCAAAAAACCAACACCTGACTTCCCGCTCATGACCTTATCGCTGGCAGTACAACCCTACGCCGGGAAAAGTACATATAAAAACTCCAGAGAAAGAACACCAAAACTTTTGTAGTCGCATTAAAAAACAACATAAAATCCGGAAAAAACAAAAAAACAAGAAGCAAATAAACTCTCGCATCAACTTTAACATCATTACCCACAGAGGTGAATTTGAAACGATACACCAAATTATAACTCAAGAAAGCAAAGCAAATAACTGCCGGATTTAACAGAGCACCAAATATAACACCTGGCATACCAAAATCCGCATAGAACTCAGTAGGCCCACCGAATGCTGGAGTATTAGTCGCCTCTGCCGCACCAGGGAAAAAGTATTCATTCACGTACAGAAAACCATAAACAAAAGGTTTTTCTGGATAGAAGAACCGAGGCACAAAAGTCCAAAACTGACTGGTAAATATCTTACCCCAATAAAAACTCAACCCACCCTCATCAAAAGCTTTATAAAACATTGCACTATTATTATAATAATCAAAATAAGAAAGCACCCGACTAAGATCCAACTCACCATACGCCTGCGACAAATTATAAATCATTACAGGAAAAACAATCGAGGGAACCAAAATCAAACAAAGATAAAACCCTTTCGCCCTGTAAAACCACAATGCAACCAAACCAAAAACAGCAAAGTCTAAAATCATTCCTTTACTGCCAAAGAAATAGGCCATTCCAACATAAAAAATGATCCCCCAGTACAACCAATATGTAGTCCGCACAAAGGAAAACATATAACTGCCAAAGGACAACGATAAAAACGAGATGCTCAAGGCATAAAACATACCCACACCCACCCTATGCAACTGATAGGCTTCTCGGGTATTGAAAATCCACTTCAATCCACCACCACCTAGCACCATGGTCGCTACAAAAAATAAAACATACATCAGCAGAAAGCCGTAGGCGCTACGCCGCAAGCTTTTCTTTGTTATCATGAAGTCTACGCCCTCGTAGACTCTGAAAAAAGGTAACTTTACCTTTCCAAAAAAGACCAACCACAATACTAATGAAAAAAATGCCACTGCCAGAAAAAATAAGTTAATGCCGATAGCCTCAAGATAGTAGGGGTCATCACTTAGACCATTATAAAACGGGGCAATCAAAACCTTAGTTAACTCGAACGGCAAAACCGTAAATAGGAGGATCGAGAAAGCGTTGAAAAAGGGAAGCCGATAGAACCAGCACAAAAAAAACAAAAGGGTCAATATTAAAAATAAATAACCAAAGCTAAGACTTATAAACACAAGACCCCCTCTACACCAAAGCGACTCTAAACAACACCAAGTGCCTGCACTCTAAACGAATCGCATCCCCAAAAGCAGTTAACGCACATATGGCTATCTCTTTTTTTGCAAGAAACTCACCCAGACACGAGGAAGTAATTTTTTAACAAAGTCAATCACTCGAATCTTTAAGTTCTCTTTAATAAAAAAAACCTTATCGCGCATAGTCAAACCAACTGAATTTTCTATGATTTGCGCTCGCTGCGTAAGACTTTTCAAACGTTGAACATCAGAAACACCGCCACTGCTTACACTACTAACCACAAAGTCCACGCTGCTAAATTTACAACCTTTTACCCAAGACAAAAATATGAAATTGTAATCTGCCGCAGTACGATACGAAAGATCAAATCCAAACAACTCCAAAATAGAACGACGAGCAAATAAAGATTGATGACTGAACTGCATACCAGCTTTCAGCAAGCTCACTGTTCCCGACTTCCTTACTTTCTTAAAGTGCCCATAATCAACTTCAACATCGCCATAAATTAAATCACCTTGGCATACTTCGGAGTTTAAAAAAACAGACTCAACAGTCGTACTTTCAAAAAAAACATCTCCTGAGTTCATGAAATTTATCCATGTACCCGAAGCATGACGAATGCCCTTGTTCATCGCATCGTAGATTCCGGCATCCTTTTCACTGAGCCAGTAAGCAATAGAAGAGTTGTCCCGGATTATATCAAGCGTTCCATCCGTGCTCCCCCCATCAATAACAATGTGCTCTATATTTTTGTACGTTTGCGAAGCAACACTATCGATCGTGCGCTGAAGATTTTTTTCATCATTGAACACCACAGTAATAACCGTGACCAGCACCGCGTCTTCCGAATGCAGCAGACCACCTACGCCAAGCCTGGCCCCTCCCTCAAGACGCTCTGATACAGTTGTTTTTATTTGCGTAGTGTTCAAGACAATCTCCAAAAAGCACAAATTTAACACGGTATATAAAAGCAAAAGAACGTCAAGAAAATTTACGTAAAACTCTACGCGCAATCGCCATACCAATATAAAAAACACTTACGTTGAGTTTTTTATTCGTCACGTAAAAATCAGACAGACTTTCAAGACCAAATTTTTTGGCATCCGAATACTTTTTCAGATCAAAAAACAACTTAACATTTAATAAATCAATCAAATCAGGCCTGTATGTCTCTGCAAAATACGCCCGAGCCATATCATAATGTAATGGCAGCTTCCCATCCGCTGATTCGATACTGATAGAGCCAGCGTGCGATCTAAAATAAGATAAGACATTTGATACGAACGCCATTTTTTTATACTGATTAGCTGTCAGCAAAAATAACAAAAGATCGTTACCGATGGCATGCATAGAGAAATCACTGCCAGTTCCGTTTGGAACCTGCAACATCAAATTACCTTTTACATCTTTGAGATAAAATACAGCACACCCTGGGGATAGCGGATAGCCCTTCGACTTAAAGTCGCCCTGAATAAAAGTCTCAGCCTCATAGATTCCAGTTTTGCCGTTGGCATAAGAAAGCACACCCGACTCAGGCTCTTCAGTGAAAATCTTTGTTGCAGTATAGACAAAGCCAACTTGTGGATCATCAAAATACGGAATTGTTTTTTCCAGATAGTCAGGTGAAATCAAATCATCAGACCATAATATCTTTGCAAAAACGCCAGTTGCACATTCCACACAGCGCAACCAATTACGGACAGGCCCCAGATTGCTTTCGTTTTTAAAAACCTTCAGACGCGAGTCACGTTTTGCAAAATCGCTTATGATTGCCCATGTCCCATCAGTACTGGCATTGTCAACGACGATCACTTCTATATTTTCATATGTTTGAGAGAGCGCAGCGCTTAGCGTTTCCGAAATGATACCTTCGCGGTTGTACACGGGAACGAGAATACTTACCAACGGTTTTGTAGACACCATGCCAGCTCATCATCCATATCTATTAACGACTAAAAGACTTCCATTCAGCACAAACGTGTGCTTAAGCCATTGAAATATCCGGCGACTCGGCGCGAGTAAGCCTAAACACCTGTAAAGGCAGTAATACCGCAGAGAACAACAGACTCAGGGTCGCGGCTAGCACGATCCCTTCCACTCCCATTCCAAAAACCTTAACCATAAGCACAGCTAGGGGTATATTTAGGATCATTGCTAAGAGCGCGGTATATAGCTGAACATTTACGGCGCCGGCGCCATTAAGCATGATTGCAAAGATATTGTTCCATGTGGTGATGGCAACAAACAGAGCAACAAATACAACCAAACTCGGCGATACTGTAAAATCATGACCGATCCATATCCCGACAATAAATCGGGTTAGAAAAACCAGACAAACTATCCCAACAATGACAACCGCATAGAGCTTCAACTGATTACCCAACATCCTTACAATCCAGGCATTATCCTTACGATGAAAGGCGTCCGTATATGCAGACCATAAAGGAGATGAAATCAGCGTATGTAAAAATGTAATAATACTGAACAACTTGAAGATCACCTCATACTCAGTGACATGCTCCGGGCCGAAAAGCTGAGTAATTAGTATTTTATCAGTAGTGAATACGACGAGCACGGCAAGCTGAATGATGAAAAAACGAATTCCGACAGAAAGCAGAGGTGTTAAATGTTTCCGTTGAAATGACAGCCTGGGGACTAAATATTTATATTTACGGTAGAACCAGGCTGTCAGCAGGAGATTCCCACCCACTAGCCCAGCGCCGTACATCCAAGCGAGTTTGTCAATACTGCCCGCGGTAAAGTAGTACAGAAGGTAGGTAACTAATAGCGCAAATGCGTTTGTAAATAGCTGACCCAGCGATATCAAAGCACTTTTCTGGACTGCCCCCAACAATGCAGTAATCAAACCTACCCAAAAATTCACCAACACAAAGCTGGCCGCAACCTGGACGGCATACCTAAGGTCTTCCTCAGCCAAGGCAGCAGTATTAAATACGCTCCGCCAGGAAACACTATACGATATGAAAAAAAATCCCACCCAGAGCCCGATTGCAATAAGACCGATCAGGCTGTAGGCGGAAGAGATATAGCTGCGAGCTTCATCGGGCTGATCCTTGGCAAGAGACTCCGCAACTTTATTACGTAGTCCATTGCCAACACCCAGATCAAAAAAAACAACCCAAGACATAATCGTGAGCAAAGTCGACCAAACACCAAACTGTACAACCCCCAAATATGAAATCATAATAGGAATTACCAGAAAAGACGCCGCTACAGCGGCACCTTTATAGATAACAGATCCCCTGACCTGCCTCAGATAGTTATTTGTTCGCTCAACGGTTACATTCTCGGACATTACTGCTGACTCACCCATTCCACCATCTGAGTCACGCCATCACGTGAGGAAACTGCTGGTTTCCAACCTAACAACTGATGGGCCCTGGCAATATCAGCTACAAATACCCGCTGATCACTCTCACGAACTGGAAGCTTGGTATATAGCAGTTCGATATCATTGATTTCATTCAATAACCTAAACAACTCAAGCAACGAAAGGCTGTTATCTATCCCTCCCCCGACGTTGAATGCCTGCCCCTTGGCTTTCTCGATGTTACTCACTGCGCTCATGTACAGCGTTTTCATGTCATCGGCGTGCAGAACATCACGCACCTGCTTGCCAGTGCCAGAAATAGTAAATGGGCCGCTGGATGCGCCTGTCTTCAGTTCAATCGCTTTCTGGCAGAACCAACCGACCCAGCCTTGATCATAGGTTGCAAACTGGCGTCCCCCGTACATTGATGAGTGTCGGAACACCACGGTGTTCAGGCCAAAAATACGTGCATAGTCCAACATGTACTGGTCTGCGGCGCCTTTGGAGCAACCGTAGGGAGAGTGGAAATCGAGTTGAGTGGTTTCGTCAAAGCCCTTTGGCTTATCTATACACTCGTACCGCGATGTGGTTTCACGGTACGCAAATTGCTCAAGGTCGCCATACACCTTGTTGGTCGAAGAATACACAACCGTCGCATCGGGGGCATACAGCCTTACCGCTTCCAGAAGATTATGCGTTCCCATCACATTGACCTCAAAGTCCATTCGCGGGTTCGCAATAGAAGTGGTCATTGCAACTTGGCCTGCCAAGTGGAAAATCACATCAGGCTTATATGACTGAACGACTCGAGTAATATCGTTTTGATTTCGAATATCGCCGTGCTCGAACGTGAATCCCCCCTGGCTTTGCAGCCAACCTAGGTTCTCCCGTGAGCCACTGCGGTACAAGCTGTCGAAAATAACAACCTCATCACCGCGCTGAATGGCGTCGGACGCCAAGTTGCTGCCAAGAAATCCACAACCGCCCGTAATGAGCAACTTCATCGAATAATATCCTTGTCTATCGTTTTTTGTATCCCCTCTTCTAGAGAGGTACGTGGCTCCCAACCGAGTGTACGAAGCCGGCGGGTATCTGCCTGAAAGAGCATTGCTTCATTTGCACGATACGGCACAGCGCCAAAATTCAACTGCGTACGTGATGAAGTCATGGCGTGCGCCAATTCTACGAAATGGCGTACCGGCCACGCATCACCTGATCCGACTTCAATCTCTTGGGCACCGGTAATACTCGACATACGTGAAAGGATCACATCGTAGGCACTGACAACATCATCAATAAACACAAAATCCCGTTTTTGGACCCCGGATGTCAGATTCAGTGCCTCGACATTCGTCAGACACGAACCAATTACATAAGTTGTGAATTTGCTGCTGTCATCACCAGGGCCATACATATGCTGCAGGGCGACATTGACGAACTTGACCGACGAGCCACTTTGCCCCGCCTGAAGGGCGCCGAAGGCACTGAAAGTGTGTTTCGACATGGCATAACTGCTGACGGCAGGATCGAGTATGGTGCCCGTATTCACGAAAGCAACATCCTTACCCAGTTGCTTGGCCGCCTCTAGTAGCAGGAGTCCGAAACGCACATTCGTATCGAATATATCAACGAAGCTCTCCCCACCACGCCCATAGGCACATGCGGTATGCACAATATAGTCTGGAGCAACCGTAGCAACCGCCGAGGACACATCTTCGTCACTGACGCAGGTGTATAACTGAAGATCCGTGAGTAGATCTTCAATCCTGATGAACGACGAGGTCGGGCGAACCAAGGCCGAGACCTGATACCCTTCCCGGACCCAATGGCGAGCAAGTGCGCTACCCAAAAAACCGGTAGCGCCCGTCAGCAGTATATTTTTCATACTTAGAAGTTAATACCAAAAAACTCTTCAAGCTTCTCGCCAATAAAATCGAACTGCGCCTGGCCCAAGCCGGGATAAATCCCCAGCCAGAATGTCTGGTTCATCGTGCGATCCGTGTTGGTCAGCTCTCCGACTACACGGTATTCGATACCCTGGAAGTACGGCTGACGTGTTAGGTTCCCAGCGAACAACAGACGTGAGCCGATGTTGTTCTGATCCAGGAACTTCAGCAGGTCAACGCGCTGTACACCCGAGCTTTCTTTGAGTGTCACCGGGAAACCAAACCACGAAGGATCGCTGTTTGGCGTAGGTTCAGCGATTTCCAGGAAGTCGGACAAGCTGCTCAGACGCTCTTTGAGCAGCACGTAGTTGCGCTTGCGCGTGTCAATGAACTCTTGCGCACGGTCCAGTTGGGCCAGGCCGCAGGCCGCTTGCATATCGGTGATCTTAAGGTTGTAGCCCAAGTGCGCATATACGTACTTGTGGTCGTAGCCCTGTGGCAGGCTGCCGAATTGCTGGCCGAAGCGGTCGCCACAGGTGTTGTCGCAACCTGGTGCGCAGTAGCAATCGCGACCCCAGTCGCGGAAAGACTCAGCGATCACTTTCAACTGTGGGCTGTTGGTGAAAACCGCACCGCCCTCACCCATGGTGATGTGGTGAGCCGGATAGAAGCTCAAGGTGCAGATATCACCGAAGGTACCTACCAGCTTACCGTCGTAGGTGGCACCCAACGCGTCGCAGCAGTCTTCGATCAGCCACAGGTTGTACTTGTCGCAGATGGCTTTGACTGCACCCAGGTTGAACGGGTTACCCAGGGTGTGGGCAAGCATGATGGCCTTGGTCTTGGGCGTAATCGCCGCTTCAATCAAGTTGGTGTCAATGTTATGAGTGACCATATCGACATCGACGAACACCGGGATGGCGCCGAACTGGACGATTGGGTTGACCGTAGTCGGAAAGCCGGCGGCAACGCCGATTACTTCGTCACCTTTTTTGATCGCACGATCACCCAACTTCGGGGAGGTCAGTGTACTGAAGGCAACCAGGTTGGCCGAAGAACCAGAGTTGACCGACAGGGCATATTTGACGCCCAGGAACTCAGCCAACTTCTGTTCAAACTGTGCATTGAAACGCCCAGTGGTCAGCCAGCCATCCAGAGAGGCCTCAACCATTAATTGCAGCTCACGAGCCCCAATAACCTTGCCGGAAGGCGGAATAACGCTTTCCCCGGCAACAAAAGGTTTGGGCGCCAGGGCGGCTTGAGCGTACTGCTCAACGAGTTTACTGATTTCCTGGCGAAGCATATCGGGTGTCATGGCGTTTCCTGCTTGAAAAATTTGGGTTACTTGCCGCATGAAGACATGGCGGCCATATAGGCATCGATTTCCTGCAGACACAGGGAGTGAACATCATCCCCGGCCAACCAGGCTCTGTGCCAATTGACGATGTAGGCCAATGTTGTCTCCAGGGACCACGTCGGCGACCAGTGCAAGTGAGCGCGGGCCTTTGATACATCAAGTTTCAGGTAGCGTGCCTCATGGGGCTGGGGGTTTTGATCCAGGGCCCAACTCGCGCCCTCTCCCCACGTCTGGACCATATGGTCCAGGATCCAGTCGACCGGCCGGGCATCTTCATCTTTCGGACCAAAGTTCCAGCCCTGAGCCACCGCCTGACCACGCTCCCACAGATTCTCAGCCAGTACCAGATAGCCACTGAGTGGCTCCAACACATGCTGCCATGGTCGTGTCGCCTGAGGATTGCGAATAACTACCGGGTGTTGCTTTTCAAAGGCTGCGAGTATATCTGGAATCAACCGATCTTCGGCCCAATCGCCGCCGCCGATTACATTGCCAGCGCGCGCAGATGCAAGGGCAGTGGGTTGTCCACTGCCGAAGAACGAGTTGCGATAGGCTGATGTTACGAGCTCGACGCAGCCTTTGCTGTTGCTATAGGGATCATGCCCCCCCATAGGCTCATCTTCTCTATAACCCCACTCCCACTCGCGGTTTTCGTAGCACTTGTCTGTGGTGACGTTGACGATTGCGCGCAGGCCAGGGCATTGACGTGCCGCCTCAAGTACATGCACGGTCCCCATCACGTTGGTGGCATAGGTTTCGACCGGCTGCTTATAAGACAGACGCACCAGCGGCTGGGCTGCCATATGAATCAGGATATCCGGGCCAAAACTGACCATACTCTGAGTCACGGCCTGTAGATCCCGGATATCACCGATTTGCGACTGCATTCCCCCCTCGACTCGCGCCTCATCGAAAAGCGCCGGAGTGGTAGGCGGAGCCAAGGCATAACCCTTGACCTCAGCCCCCATGCTTTGCAACCACAGGGACAGCCAACTTCCCTTGAAACCAGTATGGCCCGTCAGGAATACCTTTTTGCCTTTCCAGAAGGCCGGAGTGACAGAAGCTTTCATTTTCACTCCCAGCTTCTCCATGGTGCCTTGCCCGATGTCCAAAGCTCTTCAAGCAAGTGTTTGTCTCGCAAGGTATCCATCGGCTGCCAGAAGCCTTGATGCTCGTATGCCATCAGTTGATTATCGGCTGCGAGGGTCATCAAAGGCTCCTGCTCCCATACACTGCTGTCGTCAGAGATGTAGTCGAGCACCTGAGGTTTCAGGACAAAAAAGCCACCATTGATCATGGCGCCGTCACCCTTGGGCTTTTCCTTGAAGTTGAGGACCTGCCCTTGGCGAATGTCCAGCGCGCCGAAACGACCTGGTGGGTAGGTCGCAGTCAACGTAGCGGCCTTGCCGTGCTTTTTGTGAAATTCGATCGTCGCGCTGATATCAATGTCACCGACACCATCACCATAGGTGAAGCAAAAAGACTCTTCATTTTTTACGTATTCGGCGACGCGGCGCAGACGGCCGCCGGTCATCGACTCATCGCCGGTATCGACCAACGTGACATTCCAGGCTTCTGCACGCTTGTCATGCACTTCCATGGTGTTATCACGCATGTTAAAAGTGACATCTGACATATGGAGGAAGTAGTTGGCGAAGTACTCTTTGATGACATAGCCTTTGTAGCCACAGCAGATAATGAAGTCATTAATGCCATGTGCAGAATACATTTTCATGATGTGCCACAAGATTGGCTTCCCGCCAATTTCCACCATTGGCTTGGGCCGGGTACTGGTTTCTTCACTCAACCTTGTGCCTAGCCCGCCTGCCAAAATCACAGCTTTCATCTTTTATCCTTAATTAATTCGAGCTTACAAAAGCGTCGGAGTAGAAATTCTTGTGTGGTAGGCCAAGGGCCAGGAGTTTCTCTTTGGCGCTATGGATCATGCTCTCTGAGCCACAAGCATAAACAACTGCGTCTGCAAGTTCGACAGCATCGTTCTCGACAATATCCTGCACATAACCAACCGGACCACTCCAACCGTCGCCTGGACGCGACAGCACCGGGATAAACGTGGCCGGAAGCGAGCCCAGCTCCGGCTGCCAATAGAGGTCAGCCTCACGACGCCCACCCCAGTAAATCCGGATATTTTTACCCACTACCTGAGCAGGATCTGCAATCAACTGCTCAAGAATGGCTTTGACCGGGGCAATGCCCGTGCCTGTCGCCAGGAATATCAGGTTGGTTGGCGACGTATTGCGCAGCGCAAAAGTACCTTGGGGGCCTTCGAGCCGAAGCAGGTCATTCGCAGCAATTTCTTCAAACCAGTATTGGCTCATTACGCCATCAGCAACTTGCCGGATCTGCAACTCCAGCTTTCCATCCGAACGAGGAGCGTTGGCCACCGAGTAGCTTCTTCTCACACCATTTTTGCCGATGACATCAACGTACTGACCGGGAAGATACTTGAGCGGATTGTTCGGTGGCAGCCTGAGAACGACTTCCACCACGTCATCTGCGAGCCGCCTGACCCCGTCAACTCGACAAGGCAGCGTCTTGCTCTGGATGTCCGCGAACAGGCTGAGATCTTCAATGTCGAGGCGCACATCGGCCACAGCAGTCCGGCAGCATGTCAGGATAAAGCCGGCCGCCAGTTCTTCCGGGGTCAGCACGGACTCATCATGATGAATGACCTGGGTCTCCCCGACAGCGTGGGACCGACAGACGCCGCAGCGCCCCGAACGACAGCTGTACTCCAGCACTACACCATGCTTTTTTGCACTGTCCAGGAGCGTTACGCCCGGCTCACAGATAAATGTCTTTTCATTAGACAGGGTTACAGTTGACATGGTGATTGCAGTTCGTTCTTGAAAAGTTTGATTAAAAGACAGAAAAGAGTACATGAACCAGACACGCTACCGCCCCAAGGTTTGTCGTCATAGCCTCGAGGACGCACAGCCTACGATGTCAACATCCCTCTTCGACCTCAATATGAAGCGACGCTTTTGAGTGGCAGCGTCAGTTCCTGTGCACGATTGAGTAGCTTTATAAGCAGCACAACACGCTCGTCACCGGTTGCAGCCTTGAAAATGGCCTCGACTCCAGCAAAGCCGTCGTCTAGGATTCGAACCTTGTCGCCTTCCCGAAAGACTATGGACAACGCACCATCACGGTTTTGAAACTGGCTCACGAGCCGATCATTCACTGCAAGCGGCTTTCCACCGAACTTCACCACGTGGCTCACGCCGCGAGTAGAACGCAAGGGAGACCAGCTTGCGTCATCCGTTATCTGTATGAACAGGTAGCCAGGAAACAAAGACTCCGATAGAACCTGGCGACGACCACGTATGATCTTTTCCCGATCATACATTGGGCGACAGCACATATAGCCCTGACGGGTGAGATTCTCCTCGGCACGCTCATCCTGCCGCGGCTTACATTGCACAAGGTACCAGGCGAACATCCGGGAGACGTCGGAAGCGGCCGAGCCGTCACTGCACCTTAGCACCATGTATTTATCACCGAAAATCCTCAAGGCCTCGACCAGCCTCCTTACCCCATTGATATCCAAAACAGTCGCGCGCGCCCAGCCGTAAGCATGCATGGCACTATGCTTCTATTTAGCGCGACAATGCTCAAGTGACCGATTATACGGCCATTGGAGATTTTCAGTAACCTTTGGCCTTTTTTAGGTGCGGACCGCACTACCCAAGAGCCAGAGACGCCGATTAAAGCAACATCCCCCCACACCCACCGAGAAGGCGCAACCCAGGCCTTATGTATCTTTTTTGTTTCGCTGCTCGTTGCGGCGTAGCCGCGCTAGATCCCAGGCGCGAGAAGACAACAAAATGACAAAATAGTTCAAAAAAGATGAACCCATAGAGCATTTCCTATAAAATGCCAGCTCTCGTTACAAAAATTACACATTTTTATTTTTCCGTAGGGGCCTGGAAACAACATGCCAGCTTATTTTAAACGCTTGACTCTTAGCTTTTTTGCTGCGTCCACTCTATTTTTATGGATACCACTCTATGCTCTTTACTTATCCCTTGCAGATATAAACTTCAGTATCAGTGGGTTCTTTATTTTTTCATTAGCATCTACAGTACTTTTTGCTTTTTTATTTTTTCTCACAGACCTCCTACTCATATTTTTACGCCTAAAATGGCTCGCTTCCGGCGCGCTCTACTTTTTGATATTCTGGGCATCTCTCGCAGGCCTATTATTACCGCTGGCAGGTCAAGCGGGAATGGTCTCCCCAGAGGACTTGCCAACCAATTATAAAAATCTCATTCTCGTGGCAGGACTCTCACTCGCTCTTACCCTGCTTACTTATACAAAATTCAAGCCTGCTGCACAGGCCTTCGTAATCATTCTAATTTCCACTTCACTAGGTTCAGCTGCATACGCACTCTATAATACAGGCGCCTCCATGAGTCGCTTTTCCGGGCTATCCAGTTCTGACAACGTAATCATTCTGAGTTTTGACGGCACTGCAGGCAATGTAGCCAAACAAGTCATCGCTGACAGCCCTGAACTTAAACAAGCATTCAAAGACTTCATCTTTTATGACAATGCCGTATCCCTTGCCCCTGCGACGCTTGCGTCTCTGCGATCGGAGATTTATGGAAACATAAACTTTAGAGAGCTAAGCGAACTCTCAAGTGAACTTCCATCAAAAATGATCAACAACCAGAATTCAATAAAGCGCGAACAGGTGATAGGCTCAGATATCATGACCTATGGTCCTTACAGTGCCTTCAATGAAAGTCGTTCTGACATTATTATTCCAGGCACGCTAACAGATAGTAACTTTACCGAACGCTCGTCGATTGCGCTCAGTTTTTATCCACATATTGCAGCGCGAATCGGCACTCCAGAACTTGCTAAATTCGCTGATACAAAACTTCGCAACCTCCAAAAAAACTATCTCCACGACCACAAAGCAGAACGCGCGCTTGTGCATCAAGGTGCGGCTTGGGATGCTTTAAGCACTCTTCAAAACGAAGAGGTGACGGCACTCATCCGAAACATCCACTTGACTGATAGCAAACGAACCGTCCGATATATGCACTTTCTGCACACACACTTCCCGGTTGACTTCGATGAAAAGTGCAATTACAGAAGCGACAGTAAAGAATGGTTCGATGCGAATCAGAACTACCAAGGCCTCATAAACGAAACTCACTGTGCCTTGCAACAAACTGCTGACTTTATTCAAAAGCTCAAAGAGTTAAAAATTTACGATAAAACAACGTTTATCGTGAAGAGCGACCATGGCGCAATTGCTCCCAACTTTGACTACGACCCGGACGGCATCGCCTTTAACGGCCAGCCGCTCTGGGGCTACAATCGCTATCGCCCGCTACTGATGCTCAAACCCCGAGCAAGCGAGCAAGACTCATTGATCTATAATAATGCGTTGGTGAGTTTGAGCGATCTGGCTAAGACGCTGTGCCTTCAGTCACCAGAAAACCAAAAATGCGGCGACTTCAAGGGCTTGGACCTGCTAAACACAGAAGCCGAAGACACTAGCCCACAGCTTTACTTCGATATTGTTAAAGACTCAGCGTCTTCTCATGACTACGACACCCAAATGACCGTCGTTGTCCCAAGAGAACGTGATTTTCTGGCAGCCCTTAAAAACACCGGCAGAGTCACGTTCAAAGCGTCTGAAATGACCCTATATCTTCAGCGCAAGCGCGACCTTGAAGAGATTCGGAGCGCCCTGGAAAAGTATCGTGAAGCCAAAGGCAGCTACCCGCCAAGCCAAGGCTTCGACGGACTCTATAGCATCTGGGGAAACGCCGCCCAGAACTGGATTCCCAATCTCGCGCCGACTTTTCTTCTATCACTACCGCGAGATCCCGAACTCAGCACAGAAGCAACGCCTCAGTACATTTATCGCTCCAACGGCGCAGCCTACAAGCTGATTTCTCACGGAGCTAACGCTTCATGCAAAATTGCCTTAAGAACTGACCCAGAGTTGGTTGACCCTCGGCGCAACTGCTTCGGCTTCGGCTTCTGGAGCCCCGGCGCTGAAGGCTGGTAAGCCCTAGCACCGTAGGCTACTAATCAGATGACTCACCCGCTACACCGATCCACGGATTAACGAGAAGACCACCATGCAGTCAGCAGTAATTTTTCTCGGGGCAGGCAAGCCCTTTCAGGGCGACGAGCACGCCGCCCTGCGCAGCGCCTCTGGCCATACACGCGTCATCGACTGGCTGCTGCACGCCACGACATCACGCATGTCCGACGTTCACTTCGTCGGCGGCTACAAGATTGACTCGGTCAAGCGGCGTTACCCCGATTTCAACTATTACATCAACGCTGACTGGCAGGTGACGCAATCCGCCTATTCGTTCCTGCAGGTCGACCTGACCGACAAGAACAGAAGCCTGGCCTCTTACTCCGATATCCTTTTCCGTCGCAGCCTGGTTGACGCCATGGCTGAATCGCAAGCAGACGTCAGCGTGGCCGTGGATAGCCAATGGCGCACCCGCTATGCCGGCCGTACACGCTCGGACTTGCAGCGCTGTGAAAAGGTGTGTCTCTATGGTGATTCGGTTACGCGATTAGGGCCGGATATTCCATCCAGCCTCGCTTCGGCCGAGTTTGTTGGCTGCGTACACTTCGGCCCCCGCGCCGTTCAGTACCTGCAGGAGTTCAGGACCGATCTGCAACAGCGCTTTCAGAAAGGCCATCTATCCGACCTGGTAGAGGCATTACGCTGCCAGGGCATGAACGTCCAAGCGATCGATGTGCAAGGCGACTGGGCTGAATTGAATGAGCCCCAGGACCTCGCGCACTTTGTTCTAGGGACCAAGGCGCAGACACTGAGGCGCTTGCGCCGCATGGTCCGGCTAAGTCGAATTGAAGATCAGGTGAGCTTTACCGTCGCCCAATGGCGAGAAATTCCTGAGTCATTGATTGGCACCATCCAACAAAGCTTCCCTGATCAGCGGTTGGTCATCCGCAGCAGCGCGCTGTCCGAGGATGGCTTCGTCAACTCCAATGCCGGCGCCTATACCAGCCTGCTTAACATCAATGGCGACAATACCAACCACCTGCGCGAGTCAATCGAGCACGTTATCGCTTCTTACAGCGACGCCAACCCTGAGAACCAGGTACTGGTGCAACCGATGCTGGAGAAGGTCCTCGCCAGCGGCGTGGTGTTTACCCGCAGCCTGAGCAGCGGCGCGCCCTACTACATTGTCAATTACGACGACGTCAGTGGTAGCACCGAGTCGATCACCAGTGGCAGCAGCCAGGATCACAAAACCCTGATGATCCGGCGCAATGCAAGTGCCCAAAGCGCAAACATTCCGGATCGCTTGCAGGGTTTGCTACCCGCATTGCGTGAGATTGAGTCATTACTGGGTTACGACTCACTGGACGTCGAGTTCGCCATCACCGCCGACGCCGGCCTGCATATCCTCCAGGTACGCCCCATTGCCGTCGATCACTCCAAGTGGGACGGCAGTGACGAGGACATCATGGCGCGCCTGGACAGTGCTCGCGACCTGTTCAAGAAGCTGCAACAACCGGCCCCCTTTATTGCGGGTCAGCGCGCGCTATTCGGCATTATGCCCGACTGGAATCCGGCAGAGATCATCGGCACCAAACCCACTCCTCTGTCCGTCAGCCTCTATCGTCATTTGATCATGGACGAAACCTGGGCTACCCAGCGCGCTGAATACGGGTATCGGGACGTACGCCCTCAACCCCTGCTGGCCAGCTTTGCCGGCCACCCTTATGTGGATATCCGTGCCAGCTTTAACTCATTCGTGCCCAAGTCAATCGATGAGGCCCTGGCTGGCCGCCTGGTTGAATTCTATCTGGCATGGCTGGAGCGCAATCCGCACCTGCACGACAAAGTCGAGTTTGACGTAGTACCGACCTGTTTTGCCTTGGACTTTGAGCGCTGGCATGACCGCCTGACCCTGGAAGGAGGCTTTTCGTCACAGGAAGTCGAGCAATTGCGTATTGCGCTTCGTGAGATCAGTGCAAACGCGATCAAACGTAATAGCCATGATCTGGCAGTAATTGACGAGCTGGAACGACGCTTCGAGCAACTAGCCGCTACCCCCATGGCCCCACTGGAAAAAGTGTGGACGCTCCTTCTCGACTGCCGGCGCTATGGCGCACTGCCATTTGCACATTTGGCGCGCAGTGCTTTTGTGGCCATCACCCTTCTGCGCTCTGCCGTGAGCACTGGGGCCTTGACCGAAGCTGAGATGGAGGACTTCCTGGGCTCCATCCGCACTGTCAGTCATATGCTGACCCATGACGCCCATGACTGCGCACGCGATGAGATGCCCTGGGAAACTTTCGTTCATAAATATGGGCACCTGCGCCCAGGAACCTACGACATCAACTCATTGAGCTATCGCGCAGACCCCGATCGCTACCTCAAGCCAATTGTTGAAAGTGCAAAGGCCCTACCTGCGCCACTTATGGCCAATGGCGTTCTTTGGCATCAAGCCCGCGAGCGCTTTACGCAAGCACTGGCTGAGCAAGGTATTGTTTGTGATGTCGACGAACTGGAACTCTTTTTGCGGCAAGCCATTGAAGGTCGCGAGTACGCGAAGTTCGCCTTTACCCGCAACCTTTCCCTTGCCCTGGATATCCTGGTGGAGTGGGCCGAACCGCTGGGTATTTCACGCGAAGATCTGGCTTACCTCGATATCCAGACACTGTTGGCGTTACGAACCGAAACACCAGCCATGGATGCTGAAGAAACAGGCAAGAAACTGCTGCTTAAAGCACAACAAAGCAAGAGCACGCACGAACAGATCCAAGTCATTGAACTCCCCCCTCTGTTGTGCACAGAAGAAGACTTCAATGTGTTCCTGTATCCAGCCACTCAACCCAACTTTGTAGGCACCGGCAGAGTACGCGGGGCTTGCGTGGATTTGAGCCAGAGCAAAGGCGAACAGAACCTTGCCGGGAAAATCGCCCTGATTCCTCAGGCCGATCCTGGTTACGACTGGCTGTTTGGCCGACAGATTGCCGGCCTGATCACCATGTACGGAGGAGCCAACTCCCACATGGCCATCCGGGCTGCAGAGTTCGGCCTGCCGGCAGCACTGGGCGTAGGAGAAACCGAATACCGCACGCTTGCCTCGGCACACACCCTGGAACTGGATGCCAGCAACCGGATGATTCGGGTGATTCGTTAATGCGTATTGCAATTACACAACGGGTCGAGCAAGTACCCGGCTATGAAGAGCGCCGGGACTGCCTTGACCAGCGCTGGACATCATTGATGGAAGGGCTGGGAATTGATCTGGTACCAGTCCCCAATGGGCTGCAATCTCCCGCCTCCTGGCTAGAGCGCCAAGCCGTGGCAGGGCTGATCTTGAGTGGCGGCAATGACCTTTGCCACCTACCCAATGCCACCAATACTTCGCCCGAGCGCGACTTCACCGAACGCTCGCTGCTAACCAAGGCCACAGAGCTGAGCCTGCCAGTGATGGGGGTTTGCCGCGGCATGCAAGCACTCAACCATTTCCTGGGCGGCAATCTTGCACCCGTTTCGGGCCATGTAAATTGCCTGCACGCGGTTCATAGCAGCCCCGAGACGCAGGAGCAGTTCCTCGCCTACAGCAGCGTCAATAGTTTTCACAGCTGGGGCGTCCGCCCTGTAGACCTGGCAGATAATTTGCTTGCTCAGGCTTGGGCCGACGACGGAACAGTCGAAGCCTTTGTGCACACCCAATTACCCTGGATGGCCATCATGTGGCACCCCGAGCGACCATCCAGCAACACCTTTTATGACGCCCAGCTCATTCGTCAGTTTTTCTTCGGTAAGGACACACCATGCGCGTAATTATTCTAGCTGCGGGCCAAGGCACACGCCTACGCCCCTTCACTGACGACCGGCCTAAATGCCTGGTCGAACTGAATGGGCGCGCCCTGTTGCACCGCCAACTGGATGTGCTGCGAGCTGCAGGTCTGACAGATATCGCGCTGGTAGGTGGATACCGTGCCGATTGCCTCGAAGGCCAGGGCGTCGAGGTACTGCACAACCCACGCTTTGCCGAAACCAATATGGTGTCCACACTGTTTTGCGCAGAAGAGTGGATGGTCGAGGGTGAGGATCTGCTGATTGCCTACGGCGATATCATCTACACACCTTCGGTGCTTGAAAGCCTGCTGGGCACTGAGGCCCCACTGGCCATATCGATTGACCGGGAGTGGCGCAGATTCTGGGCTATTCGCATGGACAATCCTTTGTCCGATGCAGAAACATTAAAGCTCGATGATGACAATTGCATTACCGAACTGGGGAAAAAGCCCAAGGACTATAGCGAAGTCCAAGGCCAATACATGGGGCTGATAAAAGTCCGGGGCGACCAGATAAAGGCATTTCGTGAGGCCTGGCATAACCTCGATCGTACGATCCTGCGCGATGGCAAAGACTTCGATAACATGTATATGACCACGTATCTACAGCACCTTATAGATACCGGCTGGACCGCACGCGCCGCCTTCACGGACAACGGCTGGCTTGAAGTCGACACCGTGGACGACCTCAACCAGTATCACGAGATGTTTAAAAACGGTCAGCTGGATACCTTCATCCGGCTTGAGGATTGAGCATGCTTGCCGGACTACGCAAGATGCTCAGGGAATGGCGCGGCATGCAAGCGTTTAAAAGCGTGCCCCGTAGTGAACGCCAGATAGTGTTCTACTCGGAAGGCCGAGGCTACTGGTCGTACTTCGAGCCTGTCTTCGCCGCACTGCAAAGCCGTCATGAAACGCCGGTGCTTTACGTCACGTCAGCCGAGAACGATCCGCTTCTGCAAAGCCCGCCGATAGGCATGCGATCCTTCTATATCGGCGAAGGCAGCGTGCGTACATTGTTCTTCGCTTCACTGGATGCCGACGTCCTGCTGATGACCATGCCGGACCTGCAGAGTTTTCATATCAAGCGCTCTCCGTTCTCGGTGCATTACGTCTACCTGCACCACTCGATCGTCAGCACCCACATGATCTACCGTGCAGCAGCGTTCGATCATTTCGACTCAATCCTATGTGTAGGCCCCCACCACGTTGCCGAGACCAGAGCCCGGGAGCAGGCGCTCGGCTTGCCTGCCAAGACACTGGTTGAACACGGATACGGTCGGCTGGATACCATCATGCAAACCGGTCGCCAAGGGCCGCCCTCACGCAGTGATGCCCCGGCACAGATCCTTGTGGCTCCTACGTGGGGCGGAAATGGCCTGATAGAGCGGCATGGGATCGATGCAATCAAACCCCTTATCGATGCGGGGCTAAGGGTCATTTTGCGTCCGCACCCACGTACTCGTAAACTGGCTCCACGAGCCCTTGATGAAATCTGTGCCTATTTTCGCGATGAGCCACGCTTTCAGATGGACGAAGACAGTGATGGCACCACGTCATTACGTGATTCAGATATCATGCTCAGCGATTGGTCCGGCGCAGCATTGGAATTCGCATTCGGGCTGGAACGGCCGATTATCTTTGCCGACGTTCCCCGCAAAGTGCTGAACCCGGAATATACCAAAATCGGCATTGAGCCTATTGAGGTACAGATACGCGATAAAGTTGGTGTTGTTGTATCAACGGATGAACTGTCGAAGTTAGGTGACATTGCACAAACAATGGCAACTGACTCGCACAAGTGGCAAATAATGCTGCACCAGACACGTCAACGCTGGGTTTATAACAGCGGTCGAAGCGGCGATACAGCCGCCGACTACTTGGTTTCTTTAATTAAATAATGATGGGGCGCTTTATCATGAAAAAATCCAATTTCTCCGTATTTGCTCTGCTTTGCCTGGTATTGCTGCCAATCAACGCATTTGCATACCTTGATCCAGGCACTGGTAGTGCCATGCTTCAGGGTATCCTGGGGGCGTTGGCAGCCATTGCTATGGTGCTGAAACTCTACTGGCACCGCCTCCTGCGCATGCTTGGCCTGCGTAAAGACGTGATGAAGAAAGAGTCCGACACCGACAAAAAGTAAGACCGCCGGTTTCTAGAGTCCAGTCTGCCAGACCCAATGTTTGTCGCAGGCTGGCATACGCATTCGCTCATCCATGAGTTGAGACACCCACTCAAGTTCTGCCTTCACCGAACGCTGCCAAAAGTCACTCTTATGCAAAAGTCAAAAAAACTCTATCAGTGCAATTGGCTCGGCTGGTTATTCCTGCTATTTATTAATATTGCAAGCGCCTCCGATCTACCACCCATTACACTAAGCAATTCAAGTTTACACTTGGAGTTTAACTTAGAGTCAGGCACCGTTCGGCATTGGTCGCTACTACAACTTCATGGCCCTCAGGGGAATACCCAAGACATGGCGGCCCCCAGAGGTCAACTGTTTTTGTTACGTGGAGAATTAGCAGGCAAGAGTCTCAGGGACTGGGAAAAACTGGCCGGCGGCTGGAAAGTCCTGACCCAGGGGCATGACACCCTGGTACTCGGCCTCGAAAGCAACGACCTACCATTCAGCCTCAAGAAAACCTGGCATTTGCTCGACCATCACTGGCGCACAGACTTCACTCTGGACCTGGACTTTAAACAGCTTGAACTGAACAAAGCCGATCGTCTTGACCTAGTGGTAGGCCCTGGCATCGGAGAAGTCCCAGCGGTTGGCCTGGGAATGGGGCAAAGTATCTATTCATTTACCGAACTGGCTTACGGTACACCTGACGGTGTGATGACCCTGCGCCTGAACAATCAGGATATGCCACAGGGCTATAGCTCGCAGGAAGCCGGAAAATGGAACTGGATAGGTCTGCAAAGTCGCTATCTGGCCCTGATCCTGACCCCGGCCAACGACCCGGCCAGACGCTCGTCCTGGCTTGCCAGCACCCCGGCAGAACCAGACGGTGACGCTGACCACGCGGCCTTCGAAACCTCCATTGATATCTCCCTGCCGCTCTCCGACAGCGCCAACGGCCAACAGCAAAACTATCAGTGGAGTGTGTTCGGTGGCGGCAAAGCCTACAAAGCGTTGACCGCCCAGGATCCTGATCTGGGAGGGCTACTGTTCTCAGGACTTTGGGATTGGATGCGCGGGCTGAGCCTGGGGATTATGCACATACTGCACTTCATCCAGCAGTGGGTAGGGAGTTGGGGAATCGCTATTATCGTGCTGGCCTTCTTGGTACGCCTGGCCGTCTATCCCATTGCCAAAAATGCGATCTCCGCACAGAAAAAATTTGCAGCCATTCAAGCACGCATTCAGCCCGAGCTGCAGGAAATCCGTAAAAACTTTAAAGGCGGCGAACAAAGTGAACGCATCCTGCAACTTTATGAAAGTCATAAAGTAAGCCCTTTGGCAGGACTTAAACCTCTTTTGATCGTACTGATTCAAGTACCTATCTTTGTTGCGCTTTATCACCTGCTGGGCCAGACATTCGAACTGCGCGATGCATCGTTCCTGTGGATGAAGACACTGGCTGAGCCAGATCAATTGTTCTCGCTGGGCATCGACTTGCCGCTATTCGGCTCCTATTTCAACCTGCTGCCAGTATTGATGTCACTGACCACCCTGCTGAGCATCAAGCTCAACCCTTCCCCTACTTCGGATGGCAAGTCTTCGCTTCGTCAAAGCTTGACAACCGGGTTGATGGGCCTGGGGTTCTTCTTGCTGTTTTACTCCTTCCCTTCAGGGATGGTGCTGTACTGGACCGTCGCCAACATTTTGCAGGTTGTCCATCAAAAATTAGCCAAGGCAGGGTGATCAGGATGATGCTCGAACGCTATATCGATAACTATTTGCCAGCAACTACCACCGCTACCAATCCGAGCATCTACTTTGATACCGCCTCCCGACTTGCCGCCTGCGCAAGCATGCACGACTGGGCGGATGCAGAGTTCCAGACCATCGAATTTCTGTCCAAACGGATCGAAATCTCCCGCTGCGTCTACGACAGCTATCTTGAGAATGGCGCACGCACGTCCAGCACACCGCTAGCCGCTGAGCTACTGCCTCTTGCCTTGCTGCTGCTATTCAAGGACTTCCAGCGCCTATCTACCGCCGGAAACGTCAGCAGCGCCATAAAGCGGCTAAACGCTATACTCCGACTGCTCGATTATCTGAGCGCCAACAAAGTCGTGCTGACCGAAGAACTGCTCTCCCTTATCAACACAGAGGCCGAGAAGTTCCTTCAGACGTTGCAACATGCTAATACGCCACCAACCGAAGACCTTGTTAAACCAGAGGTGATGCCCCCAGGCGCCCTTCCCCTGACCGTGCTGTTTTGGGAAGGTCCCATTGCACGAGCCTATCTGGCAACACTGAAAAGCATGGATCTCAAGCCTGAAAAAATTATCCATCTAGTAGCCAGGAACGATCTATCGACCAAAAAGCCTGTAGGGCGTTTCCTTCCAGGCTTGATGAAATTGGCTTATGCGCAATCCAAGCAAAAAAACAGCATCCACCATTGGTCAGCAACACTGCAGAAAACCGAAACCGTCCTGTATCAGCGCGTAAGGAGCACCATTGAAAGCGGCCTGGTCTTTTCAAAGGAAGTGATCGACGACGCTTTGGCACTTGGTGATTTAGGGGAGTATTGCGCCGATGTCGAAACACTGATGATTGATAATCTGGCGGACGAAGCGCTCTACACTCGATTGACCGCCCTTCCCCAAACACAAATTCTGTTCACCGGCGGGGGTATCGTCCCCAAAAAGCTGCTGGAAATCAGCTCGCTCAAGTTCATTCATATACATCCCGGCTACCTGCCAGATGTACGTGGAGCAGATTGTGCACTGTGGTCACACCTCATGACAGGCCGAACTTCGGCTACGTGCTTTTATATGGCACCCGGTATTGACGACGGTGACGTTATTTTCGCGGCCTACTTACCCACCCTGGATTTTGCTAGCGCAACGACCGAAACAGAACTGAA
Source organism: Pseudomonas sp. GW821-FHT01D09 (assembly GCF_059422465.1). Classification (NCBI taxonomy): domain Bacteria; kingdom Pseudomonadati; phylum Pseudomonadota; class Gammaproteobacteria; order Pseudomonadales; family Pseudomonadaceae; genus Pseudomonas; species Pseudomonas sp. GW821-FHT01D09. The sequence goes on along the minus strand of NZ_JBWKWY010000008.1, from coordinate 11,065 downwards.
AACGCTCTACAGGGCCACTTACGCCTTCTTTGATCCATGGATCCGCGCTTGCGTACTACGACGCTCACTTGTCTTGACTGAAGGTTTTACAAGCGTTGCAGCCTACCCTCAAAGTGAAGCGTCCAGCGTGACATATCACTTTATGCACGAGCGGATTCAAAGAGCTGCATTTGATCGGATATTCCCTATGGCTCGACCCTAATCCAGCTGAAATAAAACAGCCCACTCGCAGTGGGCTGTTTTATGTTCATCTTCCGTATCAGTAACTGCTTACCTCACCCAACCACAGTCAGCTTTTGGAAAGCTCGCGCTGAGCACCTTCAGGTACATTTAGTAAAGACGCCTGTGCCAAACTCACCGACTGCACACCTTTATTGTCCGCGCTACGGAAAGCATGGCGGGCCAAGGCAACAAACACCGCTATGATCGCACCCAGGAACAACCCGATCAGCACCACCAAAGGTCGATTTGGTTTAGCGGGCGACAGTGGCTCCAGCGCCTGCTGGTCGATGGTCACGAGCTTCAATCGGCTCATGTCGATGTTCAAATTACTCAGGCGAGTCATTTCGGCCCGGATCGGCTGCACACCGGCAAGGAAGATATCCTCATTTTCCCGACGGTTGAGCACTTCAATTTCGCGATTGGTCGCCAACATCTGAAGCTCCTTGGCAATCTGCGCAATGCGACCTTCCGTGAAATCATCAGTTTTGCGCTGCTGCAGAGCCATCAGCTCAGCCTTGAGCGCCTCTACCCCCATAAAATAAAGCGGGATTTGCTGATTGTTGATCTCGGTGCGCATGACGCTTGAAGCACCTGAGCGCATCGACTCACCCAGGGAAGATGGTGTCGTCGGCTTTTGAATGCCCAAGGACCTGGCGATACCGATGGCTTCGTTCAATTGGGCCATCCGATCACCACGCTGGGTCTTCAGCTGAGCGCGCAATGCTTTCAATTCGTCCTGCAATTGCGCACGCCGAGTCGCATCGGCCTCCTTCAAAGAAGCAATTTTTGCTTCTTTTTCAATATCGTAGTTCTTGCGTGCGGAATCGTACTTTCCTTCAAGCTCATTCAGACGGTTTTTTACAATCACCTGCAAATCCGCAGCTATTTGCTCCCGCTCATTGGCAATTGCGTAATCGACAAAACCATTGAGAATCGAAACCCCATCAATTCCTTTCGGGTAATTCATTTCAAGCTTGATATACGCACTCAAGGAATCTTTCTTGCTGGCGTCCGGCAAAACCAACTTGATCGAGTTGCGATTGAACTCCTCAAAACTCTGCTCCAAGGTCCGCCCTGGTCGTTCAAACTCTTTGAACAGATTTTGATTAGCCCTGAAAAAAGCCAGGCGGGTATCGTACGACTCAAGGGATGCTCCCACCTTAAGTAGCGCGTCTGGAGGAGGAAGTTTATAAATCTCGGAGCGATTCAACGCATCCAGCTCATTGAGCGCAGCCGGGCGAAGTACGGTGCTGACCCTGTACTCAGGCGTCGCTAAAAAAGCATAGGCGACAGCAATCAAGCCAACACCAGCAGTTACAGCCGCAAGGAGCTTCTTCTGCCGCCATACGATATTAAACAACGCAACGAGATCAATCTCGCCAGACGAGGGAACGGGGGGCACACGGAAGCTACTACTCACAACAAAAACCTGCCTTCAAAGAGAAACTGCGGGCTCGTTATGCAGACGATTTTGTGGTTTTTTTATATTTATAAGGGTCGGCCAAAACGCCCGGCGTCGCTGCCAGGCTCTGGACACACAAAATGACTGGAATCGAGAACAGGTTGCATTTTGCCATCTCGCTGTAACATTGCAAGACTTGACATGTCTATCAGGTAATTCCTAATTATCGAAGAGATTGCAGGGAAAATGATTCAGACAAGTCCTAAAGTCACTATTTCCTGAGGACAGAGAAGCGCTTTGTACCTCCCAACCAGGGGAGCCAACGTCAAAAGGAGGGCTTAAACCTGTAACACAGGCGACAAACGGTCTACTCCACCAGATCAGCCCTACACTACGGGTTTCTGGCGCCTCTTGCGCTGGGCCAGCAACCCCAGGAGCGGCCCCACCAACATCCCGACAATCAACGCCAACGTCACAAACACCGAGACCGGCAGCTGTGGTGTAGACCACCCCAAGAACGCCAGGGCGACGTCTTGCTGGTTTTCCAGTACGAAGGCCAGGATCGCCAAGGCGACGATCAGCACAATCAGTACCAGGGCGACGCGCTTAACACCGCGCATAAACTTCTCCTATCCCAAAAAAACTCAGACGCCGTCTTCTTCATCTTCGTTCACTCGATCCCGCAATTCCTTGCCCGGCTTGAAATGGGGCACGAATTTGCCGTCGAGGCTGACGGACTGGCCGGTTTTTGGGTTACGGCCCACGCGTGGGGCGCGGTAGTGCAGCGAGAAGCTGCCAAAGCCGCGGATTTCTATTCGATCACCAGTGGCCAGGCACTGGGACATTTGCTCAAGCATGGTCTTGATGGCCAGCTCCACATCCTTGGATGAAAGCAGCCCTTGATGGGTGACAATTCGTTCGATCAACTCCGACTTCGTCATATTTTTCCCTTCTTTTTCAAGCAGCTAGGAAAAGCGCTCCGAAGGTTTTAGCATGACCAGATGAATTTGAACAGCCTGTAGCTTGACTTATCTTGCACAAATCATGGCAACCCTCACATGACCCGCGAGAACAGTAGCTCGGCCCCGTGAGCGCACAGGAGACGTTTTACCCATAAAGCGCTGGCAGTGCCGAAACCAGCAACCCGCCGCCCGCACGCAGCCTCAGGGCAGCCCTGCCCCATACCCCCATCACACCCATGGGCAAAACCCAAATTCCAGACACAAAAAAGGGCGACCGAAGTCGCCCTTTTTCTATGGTCTGACAGAACTTAGTTCTGTTTTTCCATTTGTGCACGCAACAGGTCGCCCAGAGTGGTCGGACCCGAAGCAATGTCAGAGGTCGCTGGCTTGTCGCGCAGGCTCTGGATTGCTTCTTTCTCTTCGATCTCGTCCTTGGACTTGATGGAGAGTTGGATTACGCGGCTCTTGCGGTCAACGCTGATGATCTTGGCTTCTACTTCCTGGCCTTCTTTCAGAACGTTACGCGCGTCTTCAACGCGATCACGGCTGATTTCGGAGGCTTTCAGAGTCGCTTCGATATCGTCACCCAAAGTGATGATGGCGCCTTTAGCGTCAACTTCCTTCACGATGCCTTTAACGATTGCACCCTTGTCGTTCTCTTGAACGTACTCGGAGAACGGATCGCTTTCCAGTTGCTTGATACCCAGGGAGATACGCTCGCGCTCTGGGTCAACCGACAGGATAACGGTGTCCAGCTCGTCGCCCTTCTTGAAACGACGAACAGCTTCTTCGCCCACTTCGTTCCAGGAGATGTCGGACAGGTGAACCAGGCCGTCGATGCCGCCGTCCAGACCAATGAAGATACCGAAATCGGTGATCGACTTGATGGTGCCGGAGATTTTATCGCCCTTGTTGAACTGGCCAGAGAAATCTTCCCATGGGTTAGATTTGCACTGCTTGATGCCCAGGGAGATACGACGACGCTCTTCGTCGATGTCCAGAACCATAACTTCCACTTCGTCGCCGACTTGTACGACTTTCGAAGGGTGGATGTTCTTGTTGGTCCAGTCCATTTCGGAAACGTGTACCAGGCCTTCCACGCCTTCTTCCAGCTCTGCGAAGCAGCCGTAGTCGGTCAGGTTGGTAACACGCGCGGTAACGCGAGTGCTTTCTGGGTAACGGGCTTTGATAGCAACCCATGGATCTTCACCCAGTTGCTTCAGGCCCAGGGAAACACGGTTGCGCTCGCGATCGTATTTCAGAACCTTGACATCGATCTCATCGCCAACGTTGACGATTTCGGAAGGATGCTTGATACGCTTCCAAGCCATGTCGGTAATGTGCAGCAGGCCATCGACGCCACCCAGATCGACGAATGCGCCGTAATCGGTGAGGTTCTTGACGATACCTTTGACTTGTTGGCCTTCCTGCAGGGATTCCAGCAGAGCTTCACGCTCGGCGGAGTTCTCTGCTTCCAGGACGCTACGACGGGAAACGACAACGTTGTTGCGCTTCTGGTCGAGCTTGATGACCTTGAACTCGAGCTCTTTGCCTTCCAGGTGCGTGGTGTCGCGCACTGGACGAACGTCGACCAAAGAACCTGGCAGGAACGCACGGATGCCGTTAACGTCGACAGTGAAGCCGCCTTTAACCTTACCGTTGATAACGCCCTTGACCACTTCTTCAGCTGCGAAGGCTGCTTCCAGAACAATCCAGCATTCAGCGCGCTTGGCTTTTTCACGGGAGAGCTTGGTTTCACCGAAGCCGTCTTCAACCGAGTCCAGAGCAACGTGAACTTCGTCACCGACATTGATAGTCAGGTCGCCAGCGTCGTTGTAGAACTGCTCAAGCGGGATGAGTGCTTCAGACTTCAGACCAGCGTGAACGGTTACCCAGCGAGCTTGGTAATCGATATCAACGATAACACCGGTGATGATGGAGCCAGCCTGAAGGTTCAGGGTTTTTAGGCTTTCTTCAAAGAGTTCCGCAAAGCTTTCGCTCATTTTAATTCCTGTTGATAAGGGCGAAGAATACGCCCATCTGCCACACCCCAGACGGTGTGGGTTACGTTCATAATAAGAGAAGAAGCGCAGGTCTAGGACTGGTCCCCTGCACTGCCTCTGAGTCATCCGGCGATATCGCGCAGGGCGATTTCACTCAAGATGCGTTCCAGCACCTGCTCGATGGACAATTCCGTGGAATCCAGCTGTATGGCGTCAGCCGCCGGTTTGAGCGGGGCTACCGCACGCTGGGTGTCACGCTCATCGCGCGCACGAATCTCATCTAGCAGACTCGACAGACTAACACCATCCACCTTGCCCTTCAACTGCAAGTAACGGCGGCGCGCCCGCTCCTCGGCACTGGCCGTCAGGAAAATCTTCAACGGCGCCTCGGGAAACACCACAGTGCCCATGTCGCGGCCATCGGCCACCAGGCCCGGCGGCTCCTGGAACGCCCGCTGGCGCTGCAGCAAGGCATCACGCACGGCCGGCAATGCGGCAACCTGGGACGCCCAGGAGCCGACCTGCTCGTTACGCAGGTCATCGGTCACATCATCGCCTTCGAGGATGATGCGCAGCGAGTGACCTTCGGTCGCGCCGACGAACTGCACGTCAAGGTGCGCCGCCAGCAGCACCAGCGAGGCTTCATTGGTCAGGTCGACGCCATGATTACGCGCCGCAAAAGCCAGCAGGCGATACAACGCCCCGGAATCCAGCAGGCACCAACCCAGGCGCTTGGCCAACAGGCCCGCGACAGTGCCTTTGCCAGAACCGCTTGGCCCGTCGATGGTAATCACCGGTGCTTTGATATTCACAATTGAGCCTCTTGGGCAACACGCATGCCGACTTGGGCACACAGTGTAAGAAAATTCGGAAAAGATGTAGCTACGTTGGCACAGTCATGGATACGAATCGGCGCAGTGGCACGCAGGGCCGCGACGCTGAACGCCATGGCGATCCGATGATCACCGTGGGCATGCACCTCACCACCGGCCATGCCGCCGCCGTCAATAATAATCCCATCAGGCGTCGGCACACACTTCACACCCAACGCCAGCAGACCGTCGGCCATGACCTGGATGCGGTCAGACTCCTTGACCCGCAATTCTTCGGCGCCACGCAATACCGTGCGCCCTTCGGCGCAGGCGGCAGCGACAAACAGCACCGGGAATTCGTCGATCGCCAGGGGCACCAGGGCCTCGGGAATCTCGATGCCCTTGAGCGGCGCCGCGCGCACACGCAGGTCTGCAACCGGCTCGCCACCCACTTCACGAGGGTTCTCCAGGATGATATCCGCCCCCATCAGGCGCAGGATATCGATCACCCCGGTACGGGTCGGATTGATCCCTACATGTTCCAGCAACAACTCGGAACCCTCGGCGATCGAGGCCGCCACCAGAAAGAATGCCGAGGAGGAGATATCACCCGGCACTTCGATACGGGTAGCCACCAGCCCATGACCCGACTCAACCGTCGCCGTCGCCCCATTGACCTGCACCGGGCAACCAAAACCGCGCAGCATCCGCTCGGTATGGTCACGGGTAGGCGCAGGCTCGGTCACGGCCGTCCGACCTTCGGCGTATAGGCCAGCCAACAACAGGCTGGATTTGACCTGGGCACTGGCCATCGGCAACGTGTAGTCCACCCCCTTGAGCGCCTGCCCGCCACGAATGGTCAGGGGCGGCCGCCCTTCGGGGCCGGTCTCGATCACCGCCCCCATCGCCCGCAACGGCTTGGCCACGCGATTCATCGGGCGCTTGGACAACGAAGCATCACCGGTCAGGACACTGTCAAAACGCTGCGCCGCCAGCAAACCCGACAACAGGCGCATGGACGTGCCCGAATTGCCGAGATAGATCGGGCCCGGCGCCGGCTTCAAGCCATGCAGGCCGACACCATGGATGGTCACCCGCCCATGGTGCGGGCCTTCGATCACCACGCCCATGTCGCGGAACGCCTGCAGGGTCGCCAAGGCATCTTCACCTTCGAGAAACCCTTCGACTTCGGTAATACCGTCCGCCAGCGACCCGAGCATGATCGAGCGATGGGAAATGGACTTGTCGCCCGGCACCCGCACCCTGCCGCTCAGGCAACCGCCCGGGCTGGCCGTAAAGACCACATCATCCGTGCTTGCGGCGGCTTCCATATAGGCCCGGCGCGCGAGGATCTTGCTGAAATGCTCGCGCGCCACCCGTGCCCGGGTAAAGACGCCCAGCAACTGGTGGCCATCCCCCGCATCGACCGCGTCGCGCAAGGCATCCAGGTCACTGCGGAAGGTGTCCAGGGTGCGCAGCACCGCCTCGCGGTTGGCGAGAAAAATGTCGTGCCACATTACCGGGTCGCTCCCGGCAATCCGCGTGAAATCGCGAAAACCGCCGGCGGCGTAACGGAAAATCTCCAGGTTTTCGTTGCGCTTGGCCAGGGAGTCGACCAGGCCAAAGGCCAGCAGATGCGGCAAATGGCTGGTCGCCGCCAGCACTTCGTCATGGCGCTCGACCTGCATATGCTCCACATCCGCGCCCAGCTCGCGCCACAGGCGGTCCACCACGGCCAAGGCCGCCGGGTCGGTTTCTGCCAGCGGCGTGAGGATCACCTTGTGTCGACGGAACAGCTGGGAATTGGACGCCTCCACCCCACTCTGCTCGGAGCCGGCAATCGGGTGCCCTGGCACGAAGCGCGGCGGCATGCCGCCAAACGCCAGGCGCGCCGCGCGCACTACATTGCCCTTGGCGCTGCCGACATCCGTGAGGATAGCCTGGCCCAGGTCCATGCCGGCCAACAGCGCCAGCAGCTTTTCCATGGCCAGGATCGGCACCGCCAACTGAATGACATCGGCGCCCTGGCAGGCAACGGCCAGGTCCGCCTCGCAGCGATCCACCACGCCCAGCTCAACCGCCAACCGGCGCGATTGCGGGTCCAGATCCACACCGACCACTTCGCTACACAGGCCGCTTTCACGCAGGCCCTTGGCAAAGGAGCCGCCAATCAATCCCAGACCGACCACCACCAGGCGACCGATCACAGGCACAGCAGGTTGCATTGCAATCACATCAACCACGGGCCATGACCTTGGCCAGCGCCTCAAGGAAGCGGCTGTTTTCAGCCGGCAAACCAATGGTGATACGCAGGTGGTTGGGCATGCCGTAGTTGGCCACCGGACGCACAATCACGCCCTCGCGCAGCAAGCCCTGGAATACCGGGGCGGCCTCTTGGCCCAGGTCCACGCAAACAAAGTTGCCCTTGGAGGGGATCCAGCCCAGGCCCAGCTCACGAAAGCCTTGCTGCAGTTGTTGCATGCCGCTTGCGTTGATCCGCCGCCCTTCTTCCAGGTACTCGGCATCCTTGAGCGCCGCACAGGCTGCCGCCAGCGCCAGGCTGTTGACGTTGAACGGCTGGCGCACGCGGTTCAGCACATCCGCGACCACGGCGGTGGATAACCCGTAGCCGACCCGCAACGACGCCAGGCCATAGGCCTTGGAGAAGGTGCGTGACACCAGCAGGTTCGGGTAGGCCGCGAGAAAGTCCAGGCCATCTGGCAAGTCGCTGCCTGCGGCGTATTCGATGTAGGCCTCGTCCAGCACCACCAGCACATGCCCAGGCACATCCTGCAGGAACTCGTTCAGCGCCTCGGCACCGAACCAGGTCCCGGTCGGGTTGTTCGGGTTGGCGATAAACACCACGCGGGTCTGGGCATCGATGGCCGCCAGCATGGCCGGCAGGTCATGCCCCCAGTCCCTGGCCGCAATCACCCGCGCCTCGGCGCCGACAACCTGGGTGACAATCGGATACACCGCAAATGCGTGCTCACTGAACACCGCATTCAGGCCCGGGGCCAGGTAGGCACGCGCCACCAGTTCCAGGATGTCGTTGGAACCATTGCCCAGGGTGACCTGGTTCAACTCAACCCCGCAGCTCTCGGCCAACAGGGACTTGAGGGCAAAGCCATTGCCATCAGGGTAACGGGTCAGGTCCGCCAACGCTTCACGGAGCGCCGTCAGCACTTTGGGGCTTGGGCCCAGGGGGTTTTCATTGCTGGCCAGCTTGACGATCTTTGCCGGGTCCAGATTCAACTCGCGCGCCAACTCGTCCACAGGCTTGCCTGGAACGTAAGGCGACAGTTGTTGCACGCCCGGCTGCGCCAGGGCGAGGAAGTTGCCACTCATGTCAAAGCCTCACAAAACCGCTTTCGGGTAGGAGCCCAGCACCTTGAGGGCCACGGCTTCCTGACTGATTTTTTCCAGCACACTCTTGACCAGCGGATCACGGTGATGGCCAACGAAGTCGATAAAGAACACATAGGTCCATTTACCGCTGCGCGAAGGACGCGTCTCGATGCGTGTCAGGTCGATCCCGTTGTCATGGAACGGCACCAGCAGCTCATGCAGCGCGCCAGGCTTGTTGCTCATGGAGACAATGATCGAGGTCTTGTCGTCGCCGGTCGGCGGCACTTCCTGGCTGCCGATCATCAAAAAGCGCGTGGAGTTGTCCGGGCGATCCTCGATTTTTTCGGCCAGGCGCGTCAGGCCGTACAGGCCCGCCGCCATATCCCCGGCAATCGCCGCCGAGTTCCACTCGCCCTTGACCCGCTTGGCCGCCTCGGCGTTGCTGGACACCGCCACGCGCTCGACATTCGGGTAATGGGCGTCCAGCCACTTGCGGCACTGGGCCAGGGACTGGGCATGGGAGTAAATGCGGCTGATGCTGTCGGTCTTGGTGTTTTCACCCACCAGCAAGTGGTGGTGGATCCGCAGCTCGACTTCGCCACAGATCACCATGTCGTGCTCAAGGAAGCTGTCGAGGGTGTGGTTGACCGCGCCTTCGGTGGAGTTTTCCACCGGCACCACGCCAAAGTTCACCGCACCGGCAGCCACTTCGCGAAACACCTCGTCGATGGCCGCCATGGGCTTGCTGATCACCGCGTGGCCGAAATGCTTCATGGCCGCGGCCTGGGTAAAAGTGCCCTCGGGGCCGAGGTAAGCCACTTTCAAGGGCTGCTCCAGGGCCAGGCACGAAGACATGATCTCGCGGAACAACCGCGCCATCTCTTCATTGCCCAACGGCCCCTGGTTGCGCTCCATCACGCGCTTGAGCACCTGGGCTTCGCGCTCTGGACGGTAGAACACCGGCACTTCGCCTTCGGCCAGGGAGGCCATCTTGACCCGCGCCACTTCCTGGGCACACCGCGCCCGCTCACTGATCAGCTCCAGGACTTTGGTGTCCAGGGCGTCAATGCGTACACGCAGGGCCTTGAGTTCTTGCTCAGACATTAGCCGTGTTCCTTCTCGAACTCTGCCATGTAGGCCACCAGCGCCTTGATGGCATTGATGTCGACGGCGTTGTAGATCGAGGCACGCATGCCGCCTACCGAACGGTGACCCTTGAGGTTCAGCAGGCCACGCGCGTCGGCACCCGCCAAAAACGGCTTGTCCAGGCGGTCGTCGGCCAGGCGGAACGGCACGTTCATCCACGAGCGATGGCTCAGGTTGATTGGGTTGTTGTACAGGCCACTGGCGTCGATAAAGTCGTACAGGGTGCGTTTCTTCTCTTCGTTGAGCTTGCCCATGGCCGCCACGCCGCCCTGCTCCTTGAGCCACTCGAACACCAGGCCCGAGAGGTACCAGGCAAAGGCCGGCGGGGTGTTGTACATCGAGCCGTTGTCGGCCGCGACCTTGTAGTTGAGCATGGTCGGGCACACCGAGCGGGCACGCCCGAGCAGGTCTTCGCGGATGATGCTGACCAGGATGCCGCTGGGGCCGATGTTCTTCTGCGCGCCGGCGTAGATCATGCCGTAGCGCGACACATCCATCGGCCGCGAGAGAATGTCCGAGGACATGTCGCACACCAACGGGACGTCACCGACTTCAGGCACCCAGTCGAATTCCAGGCCGCCGATGGTTTCGTTCTGCACGTAGTGAACGTAGGCCGCGTCCTTGGACAGCTGCCACTCGTTCTGACCCGGGATAGCGAAATAATCGTAGGGTTTGGCAGTACCGGCCACATTGATATTGCCGTAGCGCGAGGCCTCTTCAATGGCCTTCTGCCCCCAGATGCCGGTGTCGATATAGTCGGCAGTGCCGCCTTCCGGCAGCAGATTCAGCGGGATCTGGGCGAACTGCTGGCTGGCGCCGCCTTGCAGGAACAGCACCTTGTAGTCCGACGGGATGTCCAGCAGGTCACGCAGGTCCTGCTCGGCCTTGGTGGCAATGGACACGAACTCATCGCTGCGATGGCTCATCTCCATCACCGAGAGGCCTTTGCCGTGCCAATCGAGGAGTTCACCCTGCGCGCGCTGCAGGACGGCTTCAGGAAGTGCCGCGGGACCAGCACAGAAGTTATAGGCTCTCTTGCTCACATCCAATCTCGCTCTGATCTGGTGGTCACATAATTCGTGTTCGACGCATAACCCCTGTGGGAGCGGGCTTGCTCGCGAAGGCGGTGTCTCAGCCAGCACATGTATGGACTGACACGCCGCCTTCGCG